>CAMDOO010000001.1 GCA_945903545.1 Opitutus sp. GAS368
GAAGGGAATTATGATCCATTCTGCCTGCTCCCCGTGCTCTCCCGTGAAAACCATTCCGATGCCTGGCTTGAAGTAGCAAATCGCCTTTCGGCTGGTGTGAAGACAGCCGGAAGGCAAACGTCCCAGCATGCGTTTGCCCCGCCGCTTGCTCGTTTTGGCCCTGCTTCTGGCGTCTTGCACCGCGCTTCGTGCGCAGGTGTCGGAAACCCCGTTCACCATTGCGCCCGGGCATTTTGAGCTGAGGGTGGATGCCCTGACAGTGGCGTTTGACCGCGAGGATACCCGGCCGAAGCGCTACACGGCGCTGGGGGTGGCCCACAGCCTGTTCCAGATCGGGCTCACGTCGTCCACCGACCTGCAGGTTGGGGCGCAGTTGTTCGCGCGGCAGACCTATCAGACGGGGATCGGGCGCACCTCCGACTCGGGCTTCGGCGACATGACCTTCCGCGTGAAGTACACGTTCTGGCGCGATGTGGCCGCCGGTGCGGCCGCGGCGGTCATTCCCTATGTGAAGATCCCGTCGAGTTCGCCGGGCGTCGGCACGGACGGCACGGAGTACGGTTTCATCGTGCCTTGGGCGATGGGCCTGCCGGGCGGTTTCCAGTCCGGCGCGAGCTTCCAGTGGGACGTGCAGCGCAACGATGCGCGCAGCGGCTACGACTCGGTCTGGACCGGCGGCGCCTACGTCCGGCGTGATCTCACTTCGCGGGTGGACTTCTATGCCGAGTCGACCCTCGCGGTGTCGTCGGCCTCGAAGTCGAGCTTCGCCGGCACGCTCGGCGCCGGCCTGACCGTGCGGGCCTCGCAGGGCATCTCCTGGGAGTACGGCCTGAGCCGCGGCGTGGGCGCACGCGCGACCGACTGGATTGGCAATCTGCGATTCCGCTGGGGATTTTGAACTAATCGTTCTCCTTCTCAAATCCGGGTCGGATCGATCGATCAATCGGGAGAACGAGAACGAGAACGAGTAAGAGAACGATCCGGGCAGAACTGGCTATCGCGTCCGCTCCACCAGAATATTCCCCGCCGCCACGAGGCTGAGGGCGCCGGGGCGGCGGCCGGCGATGTGGAAGGAGACCGTGCCGGCGGTCAGGTCACGGTGGACGACCTCGATCTTGGCGCCCGGACGCAGGCCGTGGCTCTCGGCGAAGTTCAGGAAGGAGGCGGTCTGCTCCGTGACGCGGACGATGCGGAGCTTTTTTTTCACCGGGCAGGTGGCGAGGGTGGCGTGGACGGGGGAGGGGAGGAGCCCGCCGCGGCTCGGGATTGGGTCGCCGTGCGGGTCGGCCACAGGGTGACCCAGCAGGGCGTCGAGCCGGTCGAGCACCTCGTCGGAGATGGCGTGCTCGAGGCGCTCGGCCTCGGCGTGGACGTCCGCCCAGCCCATCTTCAGGACCTCGACGAGGAAGGTCTCGATGATCCGGTGGCGGCGGAGCACGCCGAGCGCGATCTTCCGGCCCGCGGCGGTGAGCTTCACGCCGGCGCGCGGCTGGTGGACGATCAGGCCGTCGGAGGCCAGTCCCTTGGCCATGGTGGTGGCGGTGCCCGGCACGACGGCGAGCGCCGTGGCGAGGTCGCCCATCGCGACGAGCTCCTCGCCCCCCGCGGAGAGGTGCAGGATCGCCTTGAGGTAGTTCTCCACGGTGCTGCTGGGCATGGGGCGATCAAGGGCGGGCAAGACTTTGAAGCAAGAAAAGTTTTATTTTGACTAATCAAAATAGGCGCTTTGGACTTCGGTCGTCTCATGGAAACCGCTTCCCCTGTTCCCTCGCCCCCGCCTGCGCCCGACCCCGGTTGGCGCCGCGGCGGCGGGATGGTCAGTCTGCCCGAGTCGTACCGCTCCGTGGTGGTGCCGCTCGGGTCCGGCTTCTGGCGCAAGATGCTGGCCTTCTCCGGCCCCGGTTTCATGGTCGCGGTCGGCTACATGGATCCGGGCAACTGGGCCACCGACTTGGCCGGCGGCGCGCAGTTCGGGTACACGCTGCTCTCGGTCATCCTGATCTCCAACCTGATGGCGATCCTGTTGCAGCACCTCTGCGTGAAGCTGGGCATCGCCACCGGGCGCGACCTCGCGCAGGCCTGCCGCGACCACTATCCGAAACCGGTGGTCTGGTTCCAGTGGGTCCTGTGCGAACTGGCGATCGCCGCCTGCGATCTCGCCGAAGTCATCGGCTCGGCCATCGCGCTGCAGCTGCTCTTTGGCATCCCGCTGATCTGGGGCTGCCTCATCACCGTGGCGGACGTGCTGATCGTGCTGCTGCTGCAGAACCGCGGCTTCCGCTACCTCGAGGCCGTCGTGATCACCCTGATTCTCACCATCGGCGGATGTTTCGCGGTGGAGCTCTTCCTCGCCAAGCCCGACGTCCCCGGCGTGCTGGCCGGCTTCGTGCCGATCTCGTCGATCCTGTCTAATCCCGCCATGCTCTATGTCGCGATCGGCATCCTCGGTGCGACCGTCATGCCCCATAATCTCTACCTGCACTCCTCGATCGTGCAGACGCGGAAATACGAGCAGACCGCCGGCGGTCGGCGCGAGGCGATCAAGTTCGCCACCATCGACTCGACCTTCGCCCTGATGTTCGCGCTCTTCATTAACGGGGCCATCCTCGTGCTGGCGGCCGCGGCCTTCCATGGCACCCCCAATCAGGACGTAGCCGCGATCCAGGACGCCTACCACCTGCTGGACGGTGTGCTGGGCGTCACCTTTGCCGGCATCCTCTTCGCCGTGGCGCTGCTGGCGTCGGGCCAGAATGCCACGCTGACCGGCACCCTGGCCGGGCAGATCGTGATGGAGGGCTTCCTCAACATCCGCCTGCGCCCATGGCTGCGGCGGCTGATCACGCGTGCCATCGCCATCGTGCCCGCCGTCATCGTGATCGGGATCTACGGCGAGGAGAAATCCACCCAGTTGCTCGTGGCCAGCCAGGTCTGCCTCAGCATGCAGCTTGGATTCGCCTGCTGGCCGCTGATGCGCTTCACCGGCGAGAAGGCGAAGATGGGCGAATTCGTCAACCCGTGGTGGATCAAGCTGCTCGGCTGGACCATCACCCTTGTCATCATCACCCTCAACGTGAAGCTGCTGCTCGACATCGCCGGTCTCACCGGCGGCTGAGCGTGAACCCCGGTCGATCCATGCATTCCTTCACCACCGCCGTCCGCCGCGAATTCCGCGTCGCCCTCTCGCGGCGCGCCCAGCCCGTTTGGTTCCGCACCGTCAAGTGGGTCGCCATCCTCGCCGCCGTGGCGCTCTGGCACGACCGTCCGGGCTTCTGGCCGGCGCTCGCGGTCCTGACCGCAGCCGCGCTGGTGATGCACGGCTTCTACCGTTGGAAAACCAGGAACTGGACGCGCGCCTGGGGCGGCTGGAGCGACCTGGCCGCCGGTCGCGACTGATCCCGCCTGTCCCTTCACCCCCGTCATGTACAAAAAGATCCTGGTCGCCCTCGAGAACACCCGCGCCGACGAGACGCTGCAGCCGCACATCGCCCTGCTGGCCCGCACGGTCGGGGCCGAGCTGCTCCTGCTGCATGTGGCCGACGGCTGGGCGGCCCGCAATTTCGAGCAACTCAAGCTCACCGAGTCCGCGGAGATGAAGGCCGACCAGGCCTATCTCGACCAAGTGGCCGAGACGCTCCGGGCCACCGGGCTGAAGGTCACCACGCACCTCGCCCTCGGCAATCCCCCCACCGAGATCCTCCGCACCGCCGAGCGCGAGGACTGCGACCTCATCGCCATGACCTCCCACGGGCACAAGCTGCTCGCCGACCTTTTCCTCGGCAGCACGATTGACCGTGTGCGGCACAACACCCGTGTCCCGATTCTCGTGCTCCGCGCCGGCAATCCCGGGCTGGGACGTTAGCCGCGAGTCGTGAGTCCCCTGCTAAGGACCGGTCTGCGGTAGGAGCGGCTTTAAGCCGCGATGGATTGATTGCGCAGGGCAGGGGACCTCACCCGGTGAAGTTCATTCGCGGCGTAAAGCCGCTCCTTCAGATTTAAAACGCACCCGGCCGCCGGGCAGGTCCGGCCGACCGTAACGTTTCCGCCACATTCGACCTATTCCCCGGACCGGCTGGATTTTTTCCGGGAAAACTCGGGCCAATCAGGTTGACGCCTGCAGGGGTCCGCCCGGAGATTGGGCCGGATGGCGGGAGCCGGCCGGCGTTTTTATCCAGAAACGTTTTCCCCCTTCAGCCGTCATTAAATCGTCCTTCCCCTAGAACGAGAACGCCCCGCTATGCGACTGCCTGAACTCCCGCCCCGGATCCTGCGCCCAGCAGTCTTTGCGTGCCTGTTGCTCGGAGCCATGGCGGGTTTGCGGGCCGCCGCCGCGGATGACGTGCAGAAGTCCCTGCTCGGCGGCGATTATGCTGATGCGATCCGGACGGCGGAATCGGCCATGGCCGCGGGGGCGGCCGATGAGGACCTTGCCGTGCTTTATGTCCGCAGCCTGCTCACGGTCGGGCGTTACGAGGACGCCGACCTCGCCGCCGCCCGGGCCGTCGCCGCGCGCGGCCAGAGCATCCGGGTCCGGTGGATTGCCCGCGAGGCCGCCCTGGCCAACGGCCGGACCGAGGCCGCCGAGAATCACTCGACCCAGATCGGGTCACTCGTGCGCAACCAGTTTTCCAATTACCGCGACCCGAAGAGCCTCCTGGTCTTCTCGGAATACGCCCTCGCGGCCGGCAGCGACCCCAAGGACGTCCTCGACCGGGTCCTCATGCCCGTGCAGCGGGCCGATCCGAAGATGCGCGAAGTCTATCTCGCCCGGGGCAACCTCGCCCTGGAGAAGCACGACTTCGACCTGGCCGGGAAGGCCTTCGACGAGGGCCTCAAGCAGGTGCCGGACGACGCCGACCTGAACTACGGCAAGGCCCGCGCCTTCGCGAGCGGCGACCGCAAGGTGATGCTCGCCGCCCTCCAGGCCGCCCTGAAGGCCAACCCGAGGCATGTGCCCAGCCTGCTGCTTGCCGCCGAGCACGCGATCTCGGCCGAGGACTACGACGGGGCGCTCAAGCAGATCGCCGCCATCAAGGCGGTGAATCCCTGGCAGCCCGAGGCCTGGGCCTACGCCGCCGTCATCGCCCATCTCCAGAACCAGCCCGACGTCGAGAAAAGCGCGCGCGAGAGCGCCCTCAAGTACCGCCCGGCGAATCCCAAGGTCGACTGGCTCATCGGCAAGATGCTGGCCGAGAAATACCGTTTCAAGGAAGGCGCCGATTACCTGCGCAAGGCCCTGATTTCCGAGCCCAACTATCCCGCGGCCAAGGCCGAGCTCGGCAGCACGCTGCTCCGGCTCGGGCAGGAGGACGAGGGCTGGAGGATCATCACCGAGGTCGCCGTGGCCGATCCGTTCGACGTCGAGGCGTTCAACCTCACCACGCTGCGCGACACCTTGAACAAGTACGCGGTCCTCAAGGACGAGAACTTCGTCCTGCGCATGACCAAGTCGGATGCCGCGATCTACGGCCCGAGCGCCCTCGCGATGCTGAACGAGGCGCGCACGCTGCTGGTGGCGAAGTACGGCGTCGAGCTGGAGAGGCCGACCTACGTCGATGTCTTCGGCGACCAGAAAGATTTTGCGGTGCGCACCTTCGGTGTGCCCGATGTCGCGGGCTTCCTCGGCGTCTGCTTCGGCCGCGTCGTCACCGCCAACGGCCCCGCGGCCACCGTCGCCACCCCGGCCAACTGGCGCGCCGTGCTCTGGCACGAGTTCACCCACGTCATCACCCTGCAGCTGACGAAGAACAAGATGCCCCGCTGGCTGAGCGAAGGTATTTCGGTCTTTGAGGAACTGCAGCACGATCCCTCGTGGGGCATGCGGATGACGCCCCAGTACCGCAGCATGATCCTGAAGGGCGAGCTGACGCCGGTCGGCAGCCTGAGCGCCGCGTTCCTCGCCCCGAAGAACGGCGAGTACCTGCAGTTCGCCTATTTTGAATCCTACCTCGTGGTGGACTTCATCGTCGCCAAGTACGGCCAGGATGCGCTCAAGGGCATCCTGCGCGATCTCGGCACGGGCCTGGAGATCAACCGCGCGATCGCCGCGCACACGAAGGCGATCGGCCCGCTCGAGAAAGAGTTCGAGGCCTACGCGAAGGACAAGGCCGAGAAGCTCGCCCCCGGGCTGACCTGGCAGGAGCCGCCGCCGGAGGTGCTCGCCCGCGGCGCGGACCAGCAGCTTGCCGACTGGGTGTCGCGCAACCCCGATAATTACTACGGCATGCTGGAGCAGGCGCGCCGCCTCGTGGGGCGCAAGAACTGGGCGGCGGCGAAGCCGATCCTCGAGCGCCTCGTGCAGCTTTATCCCGCCCAGGCCGGCTCCGGCAGCGCCTATCCGCTGCTGGCCGCGACCCTTCGCGGCTTGGATGAACCCGACGCCGAGCGGGCGCTGGTCGTGAAGTACGGCGATCTCGACGACACCGCGACCGAGGCCTATGGGCGGGGCATGGAGCTGGCCACCGAGGCCAAGGACTGGCCGACGGTCAAGCACCTCGCCCAGCGCTACCTCGCGGTGAATCCCCTCGTGGCGCCGCCGCACCGCTTCCTGGCCAAAGCCGCGCTCGAGACCGGTGACAACACCGCCGGCATCGCCGCCAACCGTGTCCTCCTGCAGCTCGACCCGCCCAACCCGGCGGACGTCCACTACCAGCTCGCCACCTTCCTGCAGCGCACCGGCAGCCCCGAGGCGCGTCGCCAAGTCCTGCAGGCCCTCGAGGAGGCACCCCGCTACCGCGAAGCCCTGCAGCTCCTCGACGAGATCAATCGCGCCACCGCCAACCCGCGCCCTGCGCCGGCGGCCACTCCATGACCTGGCCCGTCCGCATTGGGATTGTCTTCGTCGTCGTCCTGGCGGCCCTCGCGCCGCTGTTTGCGCAGGGGATGTACCGCTTCGGTGGGCGTGAAAACACCCGGATCTCTTGGGAGGTCCGCACGGCCCGGGAGATCGGAAATCACAGCACCGATACCCCGGAATGGACCAACCCGGTCGGCTTTGAGCGCGATGTTTTCACCTTCGCCCGCGTCCGCTATGAGGCCGCCCTCGGCGGGCGGGGCCGGGGAGGCGGCGGTGGCTGGAGCACTGACGCGCCTGACAGTGACCTGAACCTGTCCTGGCGCCTCCAGCAGATCACCGCACTGCGCACCGACCCGAACGGTCGCGTTCTCCGGGTGACCGACCCGGATCTCGCTGATTTCCCTTTTATCTACATCGTCGAGCCGGGCCGCCTCCATTTCAATCCAGATGAAGTAGTCGCCCTGCGTGCCTACCTCAACAACGGCGGATTCCTCATGCTGGACGACTTCTGGGGCGACGCTGCCTGGGAGAATGTAGCCCGGGTCTTCAAGCAGGTGTTTCCGGACCGGGGTTTCACCGAGCTGACCCTCGACCATCCGCTTTACCGCTCGGTTTTCACCATCACCGAGAAAGGCCAGGTGCCGGCCATCGGCACAGCGATGCGGGGCTACACGGCCGAAAATCACGACGGCGACACCCGCACGGTCCACCACCGCACCATCGTCGACGACAAGGGCCGCATCCTGGTCTTCGCCGCGCACAACACCGACAACGGCGACGGCTGGGAGCGCGAGGGCCAGGAGCCCTACTACTTCGAGAACTTTTCCCTGAAATACGCCTATCCTCTCGGCATCAACCTGATCGTCTACCAAATGACCCACTGACCTTATGAGCATCCCCGCTTCCGCCACCCCCAGCACCTCCCCCGCGCCCGCCGACACGTTCGCCGCCGACCGCGAAACCGTGCAGCAACTGCTCGCTGGCCGCGCCAAGATCGAGGCCCAGCTGGGCAAGGTGATCATCGGCCAGAAGGAAGTGATCGAGCAGATCCTCATCGCCCTCGTTTCCGGCGGCCACTGCCTGATCACCGGCGCGCCCGGCCTCGCGAAGACCCTCCTCGTGAAGTCCATCGCCCAGGTCTTCCACCTCGAGTTCCGGCGCATCCAGTTCACGCCCGACCTCATGCCGGCCGACATCACCGGCACCGAGATCCTGCAGGACAACGACGGCAAGCGCACCATGACCTTCGTGCAGGGCCCGATCTTCGCCAACATGGTCCTGGCCGACGAAATCAACCGCACGCCCCCGAAGACCCAGGCCGCGCTGCTCGAGGCGATGCAGGAGCACCAGGTCACCGCGCTCGGCGTCCGCCACGTCCTGCCCGAGCCGTTCTTCGTGCTCGCGACCCAGAACCCGATCGAGATGGAGGGCACCTACTCCCTGCCCGAGGCGCAGCTCGACCGTTTCATGTTCAACGTCGTGATCGACTACCTTCCCGAGGACGACGAGGTGGCGGTCATCATCCGCACCACCGGCGGCAAGGGCCAGCCGATCGAGCCCCTCTTCACCGGCGCGGATGTGCTCCGCTTTCACGAGGTCGTGCGCGCGGTGCCCGTGGCCGAGGAGCTCGTGCGCTACGCCGTCCGCGTGGCTGCCGCCTCCCGCCCGCACCAGACCGGCACGGCCGACTTCATCAACGAGTGGGTCAGCTGGGGCGCCGGTACCCGCGCGGCCCAGAACCTCATCCTCGGCGCCAAGGCCCGCGCCCTCCTCTCGGGCCGCGCCCATGTCTCGCTCGATGACATCCAGGCGCTCGCGCAGCCCGTGCTGCGTCACCGCATCCTCCTGAATTACCGCGCCGAGGCCGAGGGCATCCGCGTCGGCGAGGTCATCCGCCGCCTGCTCGCCGCCGCCAACCCGCCGGTCGCCGCCAAGTAAGCATACCGAAGAATGAGTCCGTCCTCTGAATTTGTAGGAGCCTGCTTGCAGGCGATGCTTGGCCGTCGCCCCGGTCGGCCGTCCCGGAATCGCCTGCAAGCAGGCTCCTACAGCCGGAGTTCGGATCAGCTGGAGAACCCGCCCACCCCATGATCACCGACCCGCAGAACGTGAACCCCGTCAAGGGTGGCTTCGTCGACCCCCGGGCCTTGATGAGCATCCGCCATCTCGAGATGCGGGCGCGGGTCGTGGTCGAGGGTTTCTGGAACGGACTGCACCGCAGCCCGTTCCACGGCTTCTCGGTCGAGTTCACCGAATACCGCCAGTACACGCCGGGCGATGACCCGCGCTACCTCGATTGGGGCCTCTACGGCCGCAGCGACCGCTATTACATCCGGAAGTTCGAGGACGAGACCAACCTCCGCTGCCAGCTCGTCGTCGACCGCAGCAAGTCGATGACCTACGGCACGGGTAGTATCACGAAGGACAAGTACGCCTCGACCCTCGCCGCCACGCTGGCCTATTTCCTCCACAGTCAGGGTGACGCCGTCGGCCTGCTCACCTTCGACGAGCGCGTCCGCGAGTACCTGCCGCCGCGCCACAAGCTCAGCCACCTCCGCCAGCTCATGCTCGCCCTGGAAAAGCCGGCCGAGGGCAAGGCCACCAGCCTGACCGACCCGCTCGACCACCTCGTAGAGCTCGTGCGCCGGCGCGGCATGTTTGTCTACATTTCCGATTTCCTCGCCCCGATTGAACGGCTCGAGGCGAGCCTGCTTGCCCTGATCGCCGGACGGCATGAGGTCGCGGTCATCCAGGTCCTCGATCCCAACGAGTTGGCCCTGAAGTTCGAAGGGGCCTCGCTCTTCGAGGACATCGAGTCCGGCCAGACCCTCTACATCGAGCCGGCGGCGGCGCGGAAGGCCTACGTGCCGAAGATCGCCGCTCACAACGCCGCCGTCCGCCGCACCTGCGAGAAGCTCGGCGTCAGCTACCTCCAGCTCACCACCGACCAGCCGCTGGAAAACGTCCTCTTTAACTTCGTGAAGGAACGCCAGCGCCGGGGTCGTCCCGGCACGGTTTCCCGCAACCCCGGCCGCGCATGAGTTTCCTCACGCCCTTCTTCCTCTTTGGCGCCCTCGCCATCGCCGCGCCGCTGATCTATCACCTGATCAAGCGCACGACCCGCGAGCGGACGATCTTCAGCTCGCTGATGTTCCTGCTGCCCTCGCCCCCGCGCCTGAGCCGGAAGAATAAACTCGAGGATTTGCTCCTCCTGCTCCTGCGCTGCCTGGCCCTCGCGCTCCTCGCCTTCGGCTTCAGCCGCCCCTTCGTTCGCAGCACTGCGGCCGTCGAGGCGCCGACCGGCCAGACCCGCCGCGTGGTGGTCCTCGTCGACCGCAGCGCCAGCATGCGCCGCGCCGGCATGTGGGCCGAGGCCTCCGACCGGGCGCTCGCCCAAGCCCGCGGCGCCTCGCCCGCGGACCAGTTCGCACTCTACGGCTTCAGCACGCAGGCCACCCCCCTGGTCTCCTTCGAGGAATGGCGCAACACGCCGGTCTCGGCCCGCACCGACAAGGTCGCGGCCGTGCTCGGCGCCACCGCGCCGGAGTGGGGGAGCACCCGCCTGGGCGCCGCCCTCATCACCGCCGCCGAGGCGCTGGCCGATGCGACGAAGGACGAGCCCGCCGCGGCCATCCGCCAGATCGTGCTGATCAGTGACCTGCAGTCCGGTGCCGAGATCAGCGCCCTGCAGTCGTTCGACTGGCCAAAGGGCGTGCAGCTCAAGATCGAGTCGATCAAGGCGAAGAACGTCACCAACGCCGGCCTGCAGCTCCTCGTCGAGGCGCCTGACGCCGAGGCGGCGTCCACGACCGCCGCCGTTCGCGTCCGCCTTACCAACGCCGCCGATTCGCTGAAGGACCAGTTCCAGGTCGGGTGGACGCGCCCCGGCTCCGAGACCTTCATCGGCAAGCCGGTCGACCAGTATGTGCCCGCCGGCCAGGCCCGCGTGGTCAACGTGCCGGTCCCCGAGGGCCAGGCCGATCTCCAGCAGATCACGCTCAAGGGCGACGACGAGGCGTTCGACAACGTCGTCTACGCCGTGCCGCCCGAGAAACAGCAGGTGCCGATCGCCTACCTCGGGAGCGAGCTCCCGACGGCCATCACCCAGCCGCTCTACTTCTTCCGGAATTTTCTCAAGGGCCGGGAAGGCCCGCGTCTCGCCTTTGACCTGACCGCGCGCGCGCCCGGCGCCGTCAGCGCCGCCGAGTTGCTGGCCGCCAAGGTGATCTTCGCCACCGAGCTGCCCGCCGGCGCCACCGCCGAGGAGCTCCGCCGCCAGATGCTGGCCGGCAAGACCGTCGTCTTCGCCCCCACGTCGGCCGCGGCCGCCGCCGGCCTCGCCCAGCTCCTCGGGCTCCCGAGCGTGCCACTGACCGACGTCAACCCGTCCGCCGCGACCGGGGCCCGGGTCAGCGCGGGCTCGGGCTACGCGATGATCGGCGAGATCGACTTCCGTCATCCGCTCTTCGCCGAGTTCGCCGATCCGCTCTACAGCGACTTCACCAAGATCAATATCTCAAAGTACCGCCGCCTCGGCGCCGACGCCATTCCCGGCGCGCGCATCCTGGCCCGCTTCGACCAGGGCGACCCGGCCGTCGTCGAGGTGCCCGCCGCTTCCGGCCGGCTGATCCTGATGCTCACGACCTGGAGCCGCGAGGACAGCAACCTGGCCCAGATCATCTCCAAGTTTGTCCCGCTGCTCTATGGCATGCTCGACCTTGGTGGCGCGATTCCCGCCCAGGTCGTGCAGTACTCGGTCAACGACCCGATCCCGCTCGCGCTCGTGGCGCCCGCCGGCGAGGCCGTCTCCGTGGCGCCGCCCGACGGCCCGGCCGAGGCGGTCGCGGCTGGCACGGCCACCTTTGCCCGCACCCGCCAGCCCGGGATCTACCGGCTCACGGCTGGCGCCCGCACCGCCCGCGTCAGCGTGAATCTCGACGTGGCCGAGAGCCGCACCTCCCCGATGCCGATGGATCTCCTCGAGCGCTACGGCGCCCCCGGCGAGGCCAAGACGGTTGACGCGACCCGCGAGTCCAAGCGCGAGGCCCTGCTCCAGAGCAACGAGGCCGAGGGCCGGCAGAAACTCTGGCGCTGGTTCATCGTCGGCACCCTGCTGGTCCTCCTGATCGAGACCGCCATCGCCGGGTGGACGGCACGAAGGAACGCTGCTACGGTTTCAACCGGAGGAACGACATCATGATGGAAAACCACCTGCGCGAGCGCCTGAAGCGCGTCATTGCCCACCGGCAATGGTACGTGGCCAGCTGGTATGTGGCCGGCTGCTGGGGCCTCGTTGCCCTCGTCGGCGCCGCGTTCTACTTCGTCGCCCGCCAGACCGCCTGGAACTCGGCTCTCACGCTGCCCTTGCTGGCTTGCGGCGGCTTGGCCGCCTCCGTCTGGCTGCTTTACCGCAGCATCGAGGCGAAGCCGGACTTCCGGTCCATCGCCCTGCACATCGAGCGCCGCCATCCGGACCTCAAGGGCCTGTTGCTCACCGCCGTCCAGCAGGAGCTGCCCCAAGGGAAGACCCCGAATTATCTCCAGTACCGCGTGCTCCAGCAGGCGCTCGAGTTGAGCAACCTGCAGGACTGGCGCGACGTTGTGCCGAAGAGCCGCTTCTGGCTCGCGCAGGGTGTCAACGTCGTGGCGTTCGCCCTGGCCATGCTCGTCTTGCCCAAGCTCTATGTCGGCCCGTCGAGCATCACCGCCCCGCCGGCGGCCCCGCTCTGGGGTGTCTCGGTGGACCCGGGTGACACCCAGCTGGAGAAAGGCGAGACCCTCGTCGTCCTCGCCCGCTTCGGCGGCCAGCTCCCGACCGGCGTCGACCTCGTGGTCCGCACCTCCGGCCAGACCCCGCGCCAGGTCGCGCTCGTGAAGAATCTCTCCGACCCGGTGTTCAGCGGCAGCATCCCGGAGGTCGCCCAGGATCTCACCTACCACCTGGAATACGCCGGGCGCAGCACGGCCGAGTACAAGGTGCAGGTCTTCGAGCACCCGCGCCTCGAGCGCGCCGACGTGGTGTTTAAGTTCCCCGCCTACACCGGCCTGCCCGACAAGGCCCAGCCCAACACCCGCCGTGTCAGTGCCGTCGAGGGCACTCTCCTCGACTGGACCTTTAACCTCAACAAGCCGGTCAAGTCCGCCCAGCTCGTCTCGCGCGACGCGTCCAAGACCGTCATTCCCCTCGAGGTCACCGCCGGCCAGGCCGTGGTCCGCCTCCCGCAGTTTGCCCTCACCGCCAGCCAGAGCTACGACCTGCAGCTCGTCGATGCCGACGGTCGCGCCAGCAAGCCGGCGCAGCCCCTGGTGTTCGACGCGCTCGTGAACCGCCCGCCGGAAATCAAGCTCACCACGCCTCGCGGCGATGTGAAGCCCTCCGCCGTGGAGGAGGTCGCCTTCGCCGGCACCGTGCTGGATGACTTCGGCTCCCCGGCCTACGGCATCGGCTATCAGGTCGTGGGCGGCGAGGAAAAGAGCATCGAGCTGGGCAAGGATGTCGCGAGCCGGGAAAAGCGCGCCTTCAGCCACCTGCTTGCGCTCGAGGAGATTGGCGTGAAGCCGCAGGACCTCGTCTCCTGGTATGTCTGGGCCGACGACATCGGGCCCGATGGCAACCTCCGCCGCACCACCACCGATCTCTTCTTCGGTGAGGTCCGCCCCTTCGATCAGGTTTTCCGGGAAAACCAACAGCCGCAATCGCCGCCGCCTCCGGGTGGCCCGCCGCCGCCCCAGCAGCAGCGGCAACGCCTGGTCGAGTTGCAGAAGCAGATCATCACCGCGACCTTCAACATCCAGCGCAACAGCCGCACCCCGGCCCGCGCCGGTGCCCCCAAGGCGCCCGCCCCGAAGTAAATTAAGCCCGAGCCTGCTCCGTGTCCGAATCCTCAAGTCCCCGCACTCCCATGAACTCCCAGACCTCACGTCGTCTCCGCGCCCTGTTTGCCTGCTCGGGTGCCCTCGCGTTGAGCGGCCTTGTCACCGGGCAGAATCTCCTGGCCCAGGCGGGGCGCGCCGGTGGTCGCGCCGCCGGCCGGGGCGGTGCCACCGCGGCTCCCGCGCCGAAGCTCGCCGACGACATCAATGTCGTGCTCGAGTCCCAGGAAAGCGCGCTGGAACAGGCCAAGTCTTCCCGTGAGGAAGCCGAGGATCCGGCGACCCAGGCACGCTGGGACAGCGTCATCAAGGACATGGAAAAGGCCGCCGCCGAACTAAAGGCCGCCACGAGTTCCCCGCAGCGCCTGACCGCGGCCCAAGCCGCGCAGCAGGCTGCCTACCAGAATCTTCTCCGCATGCAGTCGCTCGAGAACCAGGTGTCGCGCGGCCAACGCGGTGGTGGTGGTGGCGGCGGTGGTGGCGGCAACCAGCAGCAGCTCAACCAGCTCGACCTCGCCCAAAACGAGAACCGCTACGAGACCCAGCGCGACGCCCAGCAACAGCAGCAGCAAACGCAGGAACGGAGCGAACAGCTCCAGGTCGCCAACCGCCTCGCCGAGCTCGCCCGCCGCCAGCAGGGCGTGAACGAGCGCATGCAGGAACTCCAGACCGCGCTCCAGCAGGCCCGCACCGAGCAGGAGAAAGAACAGGCCCGCAAGGAGCTGAAGCGCCTGCAGGAGGACCAGCAGCAGATGGTTTCCGACATCGACGAGCTGCAGCAGCGCATGGACAGCCAGCAGAACCAGACCGCGATGTCCGAGCAGCGCCAGCAGGTCGAGCAGGTCCGGCAGGAAGCCCAGCGCGCCGCCGAGGCCGCCGCCCAAGGGTCCCCATCGCAGGCGCTCGCCGCCGGCACCCGCGCCGAGCGGGGACTCCAGCAGGCCCGCGAGGACCTGCGCCGCCAGACTTCCAGCCAGTTCGAGGAACAGATGCGCCAGCTCCGGGCCGACGCCCGTGAACTCTCGGGCGAGATGCGCCAGATCACCGACGCCCTCGCCGCCGCCAACGCCCCCGGCCAGCGCCGCAACCTCAGCGACGCCAATTCGCCGGACGAACTCATCAAGCGGCTCGCCGAGCGCAAGGAGGAGCTGAGCCAGATCGTGGACCAAGCCAAGGAGATCTCCGTGCAGGCCGAGAACACCGAGCCGCTGCTCGCCCAGAACCTCGACGAGACCGTGCGCAAGATCGCCACCGACGACCAGGGCGCTGCCAAGGAATTCCGCCAGCGCCTCGCTGACCAGGGCCAGCTTTCACCGGGCGGTGCCTTGGATCGCACCCTGCAGGACAAGAACGCGCCCGAGGGCACCCGGGCTCTCGACCTCACCCGGGAAATGGTCCGGATGGGCGATCGCACCACGGCTGCCGAGGCCGGCCGTCGCGCCCAGGCCGGCGTCGACAATCTCCGAGATGGCATCGAACGCGCCGCCGCCAGCGTGCTCGGCGACGACACCCAGGCGCTCCGCTTTGCGAACGATGAGCTGAATCGCGCCATCGAGCAGGCCGGCAACGAGGCCGCCCAAGGCCGCCAGGGCCAAGGGCAGGGTCAACAAGCCCAAGGCCAGCAAGGCCAGGGCCAGCAGGGCCAAGGTCAGCAAGGACAAGGTCAGCAGGGTCAAGGTCAGCAAGGTCAGGGCCAAGGCCAACAGAGCGCCCAGAACCAGCAAGGCCAGGGCCAAGGGCAGGGGCAACCGGGTCAGGGTCAGCAAGGGCAAGGGCAGGGCCAAAGCCAACAGGCTGCGCAAAATCAACAAGGCGAAGGGCAAGGTCAGGGTCAGGGACAAGGCCAAGGTCAGGGGCAACAGACCGCGCAGAACCAGCAAGGCCAAGGTCAAGGCCAAGGCCAAGGTCAGGGCCAAGGTCAGGGCCAAGGCGAAGGACAAGGACAGGGCCAAGGTCAGGCCCAAGCGCAGGGACAGGGCCAAGGGCAAGGTCAGGGCCAAGGCCGCCAAGGCCAGGGTCAGGGCCAAGGCCAAGGTCGTGGTCAGGGTCAGCAGACCGCCCAGAATGCCCAGCAGGGTGGTGGTGGCGGCGGTGGCAGCACCGGACGTCCCGCGGACAACGCCGCCGGCCCCGGTGGGCCGCGCGCCAGCAATGATCCCCTCAATCTCAACAATCTGTTCGGTGGCGGGAACCTCAGCCAACCCGGTGCCGGCAATGGCGGCCCCATCACCGGTCAGGGTTTCGCCGACTGGTCCGACGGTCTCCGCAACGTCGAGGAAATCGTCGATACGCCCGAGTGGCGCAATGCCGTCGCCGCCGCCCGCGAGCGCGCGCGCCTGATGCGCCTCGAGTTCAACCGCACCGGCGCCTCACCCGACTGGGCCAAGGTCGAGCTCGACATCGTCAAGCCCCTTACCGAGGTCCGCCAGCGCATCGCGGAGGATCTTGCCCGGCGCGCCTCCGGCGACCAGGCCGTTGTGATCGATCGCGATCCGGTGCCGGCGCGCCACACTGCGGCCGTCCAGAAATACTCCGAGGAAATCGGCAAGGGCTCGATGCCATGATGCCCCGGCCGACATCCCCCATCTCATTCCTTTCCTCCCGATGCCGCATTGTAGTCGGGGTGCCCTCACCCCGAATCGATCTTCGTCGGGTGAGGTCACCCGGCCTACATCCGATCTCCGGCGCGGCGCGGAGTTCGCACCTGTGCCTGACCCCATCTGCAGATTCGTGACATGATGCCTTTCGCCGCCCTTACTTTCTCCGGCACTCAATGGCTCTGGCCGGGCCTTGCCTTCCTCGCGCTCGCCCTCGCCATCCTCGTCTGGAGCTACCGCTCAGGCACCGGCGCCTATCGTTGGGTCTGCCTCGTGCTCAAGACCCTCGGGCTCGCCGCGCTCGCCGCCTGCCTCCTTGAGCCGCTCTGGTTCGGCGAGCGCGCCAAGGTCGGCGCCAATCTCGTCGCCGTCGTGGCCGACAACAGCCAGGGCATGCAGATCAAGGACGCCGGCTCCCCCACGACCCGCGGCGAGGAACTCGTCGGGCTGCTCGATCCCGCCAAGGCTGTCTGGCTCGCCGAGATCGGCGACACCTTCGAGCTGCGCCGCTACCTCTTCGACAGCCGCCTGCAGTCCACCAGCGACTACCATGAGCTGGTCTTCGACGGCCGCTCCTCCGGCATCGCCGGCGCCCTCCGCACCCTCCGCGAGCGTTTCCAGGGCCGCCCGCTGGCCGGCGTGTTCCTGCTCACCGACGGCAATGCCACCGACATCAAGAACGCGCTGCCCGACCTCACCGGCGTGCCGCCCGTCTACCCGGTCGTGATCGGCAAGCCGGATGCGATCAAGGACATCTCCGTCCAGCAGGTCTCCGTCACGCAAACCGCGTTCGAGGACGCGCCCGTCACCATCCAGGCCGACGTCAATGCCCCCGGCTACTCCGGCCAGAAGATCACCGTGAAGCTCAACGACCGCTCCGGGAAGACCCTCCAGGAGCAGACCACGAACGCCCGCGGTGGCGCGCAGGCGATGGCGTTCCGCTTCGAGCTCAAGCCGGACACCCCCGGCCTCGCCTTCTACCAGGTGGTCGCCGGCCCGGCCGAGCCCCCGGCCGTGTCCGAGGAGGCCACGCAGGTGAACAACAGCCGCGTCGTCGTCGTCAATCGCGACACCGGCCCCTACCGCATCCTCTACGTCTCCGGCCGGCCCAACTGGGAATACAAGTTCCTCCACCGCGCCCTCGAGGACGACAAGGAGCTCGACCTCGTCGGCTTCATCCGCGTCGCCAAGCGCGAGCCCAAGTTCAACTACCTCGGCCGCGCCGGCGAGACCGTGAACCCGCTCTTCAGCGGCTTCGAGAAGCAGGCCGCCGAGGACGCCGAGCGCTTCGACCAGGCCGTGATGATCCGCCTCAACACCAAGGACGAGCTTGAGCTCAAGAGCGGTTTCCCCCGCCTGCCCGAGGAGCTGTACGAGTACCACGCGATCATCGTCGACGACCTCGAGTCCGCCTTCTTCTCCCCCGACCAGTCCACGCTCGTGCAGAAATTCGTCTCCGAGCGCGGCGGCGGTTTCATGATGCTCGGCGGCATGGAGTCCTTCGCGGAGGGAAAGTACGCCCGCACGCCGATCGGTGACATGCTCCCGGTCTACCTCGACAATCCCGTCGAGGAGGTCGCGCCCACCTCGGGCTGGTTCATGAATCTCTCGCGCGAGGGCTGGCTGCAGCCGTGGGTCCGTCTCCGGAAGAACACCGATGACGAACGCACTCGGCTCGAGTCAGCAACCCCGTTCCTCGTCCTGAATAAGATTTTCGGCATCAAGCCCGGTGCCACCGTCCTGTCGCAGGTCACGGCCCCCGGCCACACGGATCCCGTGCCCGCGATGGTCACGCAGCGCTTTGGCCGCGGCATGACCGGCGCCATCCTCGCCGGCGACATCTGGCACTGGGGTTTCAAGAACGCCGAGGCGCACGCCGACATGGACAAGTGGTGGCGCCAGGTGGCCCGCCGTCTCGTCGCCGACGTGCCGAAACGGGTCGAGCTCGCGATCGAGCTGCAGGAGGAGGACGTCAACGGCGCCGTGAAGCTCCAGGTCCGCGTGCGCGACCAGCGCTACCAGCCGCTCGGCGATGCCAACGTGATGATCGAGGTCGCCCCCGTGCAGTTCGGCACCGCCGACGCCGGCGCCGTGGCCAAGCCGATCCAGCTTCGCGCCGAGCCGGCCGCGAGCGAGCTCGGGCTCTTTGAGACCACCTACGTGCCCCGCCTGACGGGCGGCTACCGGGTCACCGCCGTCGCCTCCAATTCCGTCGGCGCCGAGATTGGCCGCGCCGAGGGCGGTTTCAGCAGCGACCCGGCCGCGGATGAGTTCCGCTCCCTCGTGCCGAATGTCGCCCTCCTGGAGAACATCGCCCAGAAGACCGGCGGCCAGGTGGTCGCCGCCGCCGACCTCGAGCAATTCGTCAAGCAACTGCCCAACCTGCACGCCCCGGTGATGGAGACCTGGTCCTATCCCCTCTGGCACACGCCGGCCATGTTCGCCTTCGCGCTGGCCTGCCTGCTCGCCGAATGGGGCGTCCGTCGCTTCAAGGGAATGCCATGAGCTGTCGCTCGATCTCAAATTTGAAATCTCAGATCTCAAATCTCATGACCGGTAGGGCGGGGACTCCGCTCCCCGCCGTGCTCGGCCTTGCCGCCGCGCTCGCGTTTGCGCTGCTGTCCGCTCCGGCCGCCCGCGCCGCCGCTGCGCCTGTGGCCGCGGATCCCGCTCCGACGTCAGTCCTTGCCACCGCCGACACGCCCACCGTGATCGTCGTCGTGGGCGTGCAGGGCGACGAGGAGTACGGCAATGTTTTCGCCGCCCAGGCCGATGCGTGGACCGAGATCGTGCGCACCGTCGGCGCCAAGGGCATCCTCATCGCCGGACCCGAGGCCTCGACCGAGGTGGACCGCGACCGGTTGAAGGCGGCCCTCGCCGCCGAGCCGAAGCAGGGCCGTGGCGAGCTCTGGCTCGTGCTGATCGGCCACGGCACCTTCGACGGCAAGGAGGCCAAGTTCAACCTGCGCGGGCCGGACCTCACGACCGCGGACCTCGCCGAGTGGCTCAAACCCATCGCCCGGCCGATGGCTATTATCAACACCGCGTCCTCGAGCGCGCCCTTCCTGAACAAGCTCTCCGGCGCCGGCCGCGTCGTCATCACCGCCACCCGCAGCGGCGCCGAGGAGAACTACACCCGCTTCGGCACCCATTTCGTCCAGGCCCTCCTCGCCAAGGAAAGCGACTTCGACAAGGACGGCCAGGTCTCGCTGCT
This sequence comes from Opitutus sp. GAS368, assembly GCA_945903545.1. GTDB lineage: Bacteria > Verrucomicrobiota > Verrucomicrobiia > Opitutales > Opitutaceae > CAIYFD01. Next base: position 19,478 of record CAMDOO010000001.1, read on the forward strand.
TGAGGCGTTCCTCGCCGGCTCGGCCAGCCTGGCCGAGTTCTACAAGACCGAGGGTCGCCTCGCCTCGGAGCACCCGCTGATCGACGACAACGGCGACGGCCTCGGTACGGCGCCCGACTGGTTCCGCGGCGTGCGCGCCGTGAAGCGTGCCCAGAACAACGCCGCCCCCGACGGCCCCCGCGCCCTGCAGCTCGCCCTGATCCACAGCGAGGCCGAAAAGAATCTCAGCCCCGAGGTCCGCACCCAGCGCGACGCCCTCGAGCTCAAGCTCGCCGCCCTGCGCGAGACCAAGTCCCGCCTTGCCGAGGACGAGTACTACCGCGAGCTTGAGCAGATCCTGCTCCAGATCGCGGCGTTGTACCCGAAGCCGTAGGTAGGGTTGCCTCGACTTGTCAGCCATAGGCTTGGCGAAGGCTGACGAGGCGACCGCGATGATTGATCGGTGGGTAGGGCTGAGGTGTCACCTCAGCCGCGATCGATGCCGCCATCCCGGCTGACTCACCGAGTCAGCCCTACTTCGATCCTGTCCCGCCCAAAAACAAGAAGGGCGGCCGAAACGGCCGCCCTTGGCTTGCTTGGGTCAGGCCTCCGGTCCTTCAACCTTAAGCCTGAAGCTTTCAACCGCGTCGGCGCAGCCGGCGCTCACATCCTCCGCAGCGGCGCCTCGGGCGAGGCGAGCAGGGAAACCGGGTCGCAGAACTCGTTCCCGATCATCCACGCGTTGCGGGCGAGCTTGGTCATCGCGATGAAATCCGGGTCCTGGTGCAGGGCGATGAACATGTAGTCGTCGCGGGCCTCCTTCATCTCCATCGCGCGGACGGCGTCGTAGCGCTCGTAGGTCTCGAAGTGGCGGCGGAGGTACTCCATCGCCTTTTTCTTGTCGCCGGCCTGGGCGTAGATGGCGGCGAGGTTGTAGCTGGCCTCGAGGACCTTTTCGTTGTCCTTGGCGATCGCGAGGGCCTCGTCCTTCTTGCCGGCGGCGGCGAGATAGACGGCCGCGAAGATCTGGTTGTACTGGTCGTTGGGCTCGAGGGCGAAGGCCTCGCGCATGTAGCCGGCCGCCTTCTCGGTCTCCTTCTCGGAGAACCAATAGACCGCGAGGTTGCGGTAGGTGATGGCGAGCGGGAAGACCTCGAGCGACTCGTGGAACTTGGCCAGGCCCGCGGCGAAGTTGCCGGAGTGGATCGTCATCTTGCCGAGCCCGTGCAGGGCGACGGCGCGCGCGACCGGGTCGGCCGGCTGCGCGAGGATGCGGTTGAAGACGCGGCCGGCGAGGTCCCACTGGCCGGTCTGGTGGCGGTAGTACTCGCCGAGGAAACGCAGCGCGGTGGTGTCCGACGGGTCCAGCTCGGTGGCTTCCTTGTAGCGCTTGCCGGCGGTGACGTAGTCGCCCGCGATCTCGGCCTTCAGGCCGGCCTTGATGATGCGCTCGACGGCGGCGGTGCGGACCCCGGACACGTCGGGATCGGCGAGGTTGTCCAGACCCAGCTTCTTCAGTTCGGCGCCGTCGACGTTGATGCCGAGGGTCTTCAGGCCCTTGGCGGCGCGCTTGCCGAGGCTGGGGAAGAGGCAGCGCTCGGCCCAGACCTTCTCGAGGTCGGCTTGGGCGCTCTGGTCCTTGGCCTTCACCTTTTTCTCGGCCGCGGTGAGGACGGAGGTGATCGCCTTCTCCTGCGCTTTGATCTCGGTGTTGAGGACCTTCTCGAGGCTGCTCGTGACGACCACGTTTTTCTTCGAGAGGGTGGCGCGGGCGACCTCGGTGCCGTCGGGACGGATGAGGATCGCGGCCTCGGCGTCGGTGACGCCGTACTTGGCGCGGACGGTCTTGTTGTCGGTCGTGATCAGCGCGTCGGCGACGCAGCGGGCGGCGGCGAGCGTGAGAACGCTCGAGCTGCGCATGTCGGATTCGGCCGAGGCCTTGGCTGAGACCGGGAACCAGAGCACGATGAGGGACGCGGCGGGGGCCTGCGGGAGCGCCTTGCCCTCCGCGGTGACAACCCACGGCACGACGTAGGCGACGGAGCCGCCGCCGGGGGCGCTGCCTCCCATGCCCCCGCCGCCGCCGCCACCGCAGGTGGCGAAGACGGACTGGGCGAGGAAGTTCATGGCCAGGAAAGCGGCGGTGGCCGCGCGAAACGGGGAGAACGTGTTCTTCATCTTGGTGTGGGCTGGGTGCACAGAGGGGCTTCGGTCAGAAATCCCCGCTGCAGGGTTATTTCGCCGCCAGTCACGTGATTCAATCTCCCGGCACGGGCTATTGGTAACAGGCCGGTCAGCCCATCATGATCGTTCTCGTTCTCTTACTCGTTCTCGTTCTCCGATCCGTTTTGAACCACGGACAGCGTGCCACGTCTTGTCCGCCGTAGGCTTGGCGAAGGAGGGAGCTCGAAGAGCGAGGCAGGATTAACGGATGTCGCGGCCGCCGGCCGGCTCATGGCTTCAGCTCGATGTTCAGATATCGGTTCAAGCCCAGGATGGAAGGCGTCCAGCCGTGCACGGCCGGATCGATCAAATAGTTTCCATTGGTGTGGAGGGTCGGCGCGATTGGCACCTCGGCCAGCAGGATGGCCTCGGCCTTCTGCTGCAGCTCCTGCCGGGCCTTGTTGTCGTAAGTCCGCTGCGACTCACGGATCAGCCGATCGTATTCCGCATTACTCCAACCCGTGTGGTTGTTGCTGCCACCGGTGAGGTACAGGTCGAGGAAGGTGTTGGGCTCGACGTAGTCGCCGACCCAGCCGGAGGAACTGGCCTGGAAGGCCATGTTCTTGGCATTCTCAAAGAGTGTTTTCTGCTCGAGCTGCACGAGCGTGACGTTGACGCCCAGCTCCCGGCGCCATGTCTCCTGGATGGTCTCGTAGATCTGCCGGCTCGTGGAGCCGCCGCCGATCTGCAGCTCGATCTCAGGCAGGCCGCGGCCACCGGGGTAGCCGGCTTCCGCCAACAGCGCGCGCGCGCCGGCAAAGTCGTCCGGGATCTGCACGCGCGAAGTGTAGCCGGCGGTGTTGGGCGGGACCAGGGAACGGGCCGGCGTGCGGGAGCCCTGCAGCAGCTTGTCGGAGATGCCCGCCCGGTCGATGGCGAGGGTCAGCGCCCGCCGCACCTTGGGAAGGTGGAGCGGCGGCTTGGTCACGTTGAACGTGACGTAGTAGGTCGCGAGCTGCGGATTGGAGCGCAGCTTGCCGGGAGCCTCGGCGCGATAGGTCGCGATCTTGTCCGGGGGGAGGGTGGAGGTCACATGGAACTGGCCGGCGCGGAAGCCGGCCTCCTCCGTCGCGGGATTCTCGATCGGATAGAAGACGATGCGGTTCAGTTTCACCTGCGCGGCCTCGCGGTAGCCCGGGACCCGCGTCACGGTGATATGCGAGTTCGGCTGCCATTCCTTCAGGACGAACGGTCCGTTGCCCACGAAGTTTTCCGGTTTGGTCCACGCCGTGCCCTGGCGGTTGCCGCCGTTGAATTTCTCCACGGTGGCACGGTGGACCGGGAACCAGGACTGGTGCGTGGTGAGGGCGAGCAGCCAGGGGCAGGGCTCCTCCAGGGTGAGGCGCAGCGTCAGGTTATCGACGGCCTGCACCCCGATCTGGGTCGGATCCTTGAGGCTGCCGCTGCTGTAGGCCTGGGCGTTTTTGAGCGGCCAGAGCATATAGACGTACTCCGAGGCATAGGCGGGGTTGAGAATGCGACGGTAGCTGTACACGAAATCGGCGGCCGTCACCGGATCGCCGTTGGACCAGCGGCCGTTCGGATCGAGGTGAAAGATCCAGGTCAGACCGTCAGGCGACGGTTCCCAGCTTTTCGCCCCGGCCGGCACCACCTGGTTCGTCGGCTCGTCGAGCGCGGTGAGTCCCTCGAAAAGTGCAAAGATGATGCGCGCGTCGGTGTAGGCGGTGATGGACTGCGGATCGAGGTCCTTGGGCTCGGCGGCATTGCTCATCAGCAGCGTGCCGGTGCGGTTGGCGGCCGCGACGGGGGTCTCGCGCGAGCCGCAACCGGCGGTGAGGAGCAGACCCACACAAAGCGGGGCAAGGCGGAGTAGGGCGGCCACGGCCCCAGCGTGTGGGGCCGGGAGGAGGCGACAAGAGCTTTTGCGGGACACGCTCTGGTTCGAGGGTCGGGTGGGTCGTCGTCGAGGCAGCCCTAACCTGCGACCTCTGACTCGCGACGGCGACGCGAGTGCCGCCCGGCCGGATCGGGAGAACGCGAACGATTTAAAAGGAGCGAAGGGAAAGATTTGATTCCGTGGCGGAATCGGTGAGTCCTCTTCGCCTTCCCATGACCATTTACCCGGCCATCGACATCAAGGGCGGACGCGCGGTCCGCCTCATCCAGGGGCTCGCGGACCGCGAGACCGTATACGCGGCGAACCCGGCGGACATGGCGGTGCAGTTCAAGGCCGCGGGCGCGCAGTGGATCCATGTCGTGGACCTCGACGGCGCGTTTGCCGGGGAGCCGGCGAACCTGGAGGCGGTGAAGGCGATCGTGGCCCTCGGCGTGAAGGTCCAGCTCGGCGGCGGGTTGCGCACGCGGGCCTCCGTGGAGCGCGCGCTGGGCTTTGGCGTGAGCCGCGTCGTCATCGGCACGCGGGCGGCGGAAAGCGAGGCTTTCGTCGGCGAACTCGTCCAGGCCTTCGGCAACCGGATCGCCGTCGGCATCGATGCCAAGGATGGCAAGGTCGCGGTCAAGGGCTGGGTCGACACGACCGGTGCCGGCGCCCTCGACCTCGCGCGGCGGATGGACGCCCTCGGCGTCGCGACCCTGATCCACACCGATATCGGGACCGACGGCATGTTGACCGGGCCGAATCTCCCTGCGCAGGACGCGATGGCGGCCGCGGTGAAGGCGAACCTCATCGCCAGTGGTGGCGTCAGCCGGCTGACAGATGTGGCGGTCCTCGCAGACCTAAAAAAACGCCGTCCGAACCTGGACGGCGTCATCATCGGCAAGGCGATCTACGAGGGGCGGATCGAGCTGAAGGACCTGTTCCCGAGGAAGTGATTTTCGGGCCACGCTGAACGTTGAGCGCGGAACGCCCCAGTCCGGGCGGAGACCGAACCGGATGTTTTTTGCCACAGAGGCACAGAGACAAAGAGATAGGATGCTGTGACCACGGACTTCACGGATTGCGCGGATTTGGATTTCCGATCTCCAAACCGATAACAACGAGGCTCGGGCTCTGTGAGCTCTGTGCCCTGTGGCAAAACTGGCAGTGGTGCGTTTTGGCTGTAGCCGGGGTCGTTGACCCCGGCGCCGGCCTCAACGAGGCCAGCTACAGATCCGGAAATCGCCCGAAACGTACCGCGGCCGCAAGACCCGGATCGGAATCCGAGAACCAGAACGAGGAGGAGAACGAGAACGAGTTATGGCGGCAGATACAGGAAATCGTGGCCGATCACGGGGTCGGGGCTGCCGCTGTTGGTCTCGATGCGGGTGCGGTGGTAGCCGAGTGGGTCGAGGATCGCGGCGCAGCCGGCGACCTCCTCCGGGCTGTGGTAGGCGATGACCAGTCGCGGGCGGTGCTCGCGGAGGGTGCGCTGCATGCCGGCGAGGGCGTGGTGGCCGTGGCCCTCGACGTCGATCTTCACGAACCAGGGCGGGCGGATCTCGCCGGTCTTGACGAGGTCGTCCGGGCGCACCTTGGGCACGGCGAAGGGCTGCCAGGCGTCGGTGAGGGTCTCGTTCTCAAAGGCGAGGTGCGTGGTGGTGCTTTCGGCCGTGCCGTAGGTGATGAGCTCGGCCACTCCGACTTCGTCCGAGACGGCATAGGGCAGGGCCTTGAGCCACGGGAGCCGGTTGCGGCGGGCGTGATGGCAGAGCCGGGCGAAGCTGAGCGGGTTGGGCTCGAAGGCCACGACCTGGCCCGTCGGCCCGGTGCGGAGCGCGAGCCCGATGCTGTAAATGCCGTAGTGCGCGCCGGCGTCCCAGACCACTTTGCCGGTGAAATCTCCGAGGCCGGCGATCGCGTCCTGCATCTCCCGCTCGACGTGCCCGCGCCAGTAGGCGGAGAAGGGATAAAGCGTCCACCAGGCGCCCTGCGCCAGCCCGTGGCGCACGCGGACGGGGAACCACGCGAGACGCGTGACCCGGAGGAAACCGCCGATGAGGCGCTGGAGGGAGGGGGTCACGGAGTTGGTTGGTGGTCAGCTTGCTTGATTCTGTGGCAAGCGACGGTTTCAGCCCGCGGGGATGAATCCTCGCGCGGGGCGACGAATTCCAAGCCGGTTTGGCCGCAAAAAGACGCAAAATATTCTCCGACTCCGGTGACGTCCCCATCGCGCTTAGAAGCGCGCAGGCGACTCCTTTCGCAGCCCCGGAAACTTTTGCGCCTTTTTGCGGCTACCCTTCCGGGGTTTGGTTGCGGCTCCGTCGCTCTGCGACTCTGTGGCAAAAAACGGTTCGGATCGATCATCGTCGCCCCAAACCCGCCGCTCCCTGCCTGCAATCGCATCGAGCGCATTATGTCCCGCCGAGCTTCTCGGCGATCTCCTCCAGGGGGTAGGTGATGATCTCGGCGAGCGTGGGGTGGTACCACGGCGCGCGCAGCAGGTCGAAGACCGTGGCGCGCATGGCCAGGGGGCCGCTGAAGCAGTGGATGAGTTCGCCGGCATCCTTGCCCACGATCTCCGCGCCGAGGATCCGGCCGGTCTTGGGCGCGGCGATGACCTTCACGTAGCCGTAGTTGGCGTCCATCAGGATGGACTTGCCGTGGTCGTTGAAGGGATAGCTGGCAACGAGGAAGGGCGTGCCGGCCTCCGTCAGCTCGCGCTCGAGGCGCCCGATGGTCGCGAGCGGCGGGTCGGTGAAGACGACGTTCAACAGCAGCGAGTAGTCGACGGGTTTCAGCCCCTTGACCCCCGCGGCATGGCGGGCGGCGAGCTCGCCCTGCTGGATCGCGACATGGACGATCTCGTGCGGCCCCGAACAATCGCCCCCGGCATAGATGTGCGGGGCACTGGTCTGCTGCCAGCGGTTGATGACGATCTGGCCGTCGGGCCGGGTCCTGACCCCGGCGGCGTCGAGGCCGAGGCCGGCGGTGTTGGGCTGGCGGCCGAGGGCGTTGAAGAGGTGGGCGGCGCGGCGGACCGTCCGCTTGCCCTGGTTCAGGAACGTCACGGCGAAGCCGCCGCGACCCTCGACGACGCTTTGCAGCTTGGTGTCGGTGAACAGCTCGATGCCCTCGTCGCGGAAGGCCTGTTGCACGACGGCGGACGCGTCCTCCGAGTGATCGCGCAGGATATTGGGGCTGCGCTGGACGAGGGTAACGCGTGCGCCGATGCGCTTGAGCAACTGGGCCAGCTCGCAGGCGACGATGCCGCCGCCGAGCACGATCACGCTCTTGGGGATGAAATCGAGGTCGAGGACGTCGTCGCTCGTCCAGGCCTTCGCCTCGCGCAGGCCGGGGACGGGTGGGGTGCTGACCTTGGAGCCGGTGCCGATCAGGAAGTGCTTGGCGCGGAGTTTCCGGCCGTCGGCGAGCTCCAGCGTGTGGGGATCGACGAAGCGGGCGTGGCTGCGGATCAAATCGAATTTCCCGCCGGTGAGGGCCTTGACCCGGTAGGAGGCGAACTCGCCGATGAGCCGGGTTTTCCGCGCGTGGATGGCTTTCATGTCGGCGCGGGCCGACGGGATCTTCAGGCCGAAGGTTTTTCCCTTCTGCGCGAGGTGCAGCACGTCGGCCATGTAGAGGAGCGTCTTGGACGGCATGCAGCCGCGCAGGATGCAGAGCCCGCCGAGCGCGCGGGCGCCGTCGATCACGGCGGTGCGGAGCCCGAGGCCGGCGGCGACGCGGGCGGCATTGAAGCCGGCGCTGCCCCCGCCCATGGCGATAAAGTCGTAGGTTTTCATACTGGGGGAAGGGGGGGTGGCGGAGGAGAAGAGCCGGCGGCGCAGGCGTTCGAACGGGGCCTCCACCCCAAGGTAAAACCCGGCGGCCGCCACCAGCGCGACGAGACAGCCCGCGAGAAGCACGAGGGCGGCGCCGGGCGCCGAGGGTGAAACGAAGGCAAAACCGAGGTTCCGGAATTTGCCGACGGGCATTCCGCCAGCGGCCGGCCGGCGGTGATCGGGAATTCCGGGTCGAGCGCGTTGGACAGCACGATGGCCCTGCCCTCCGGCAGGGGGCAGCGGCGGAGCAGTTCCTGCCGGGTGTAATCGCTCACGCAGAGGATTCTCTCCGCCCCCTGCAGGGCGACGCGCTCGGCGAGCCCGAAGTGGCGCCAGACCTCAATGCCGTGGGCCACGAGGTAATACTTGAGCCGCGGGTTCAGCTTGCGCGCGGCCCACGCGACCGGCAGCTGGCCGACATGGCCGCAGATGAGGCGGTCGCAGTTCCGGCTCAGGCGCATGGCGGCGCGGACGAAGCGGGTCTTGCTGCGGCCGCAGCCCTCGCTCTGCACCACGTTGCCCGCGCCGCAGCGGGCGAGGCCCGCGGGGTCCATCGCCGGGTCGTTCAGCGCCAGCAGGCGCACCTGGTCCTCGGCGGGCGACAGCTCGCACAGCGCCCGCAGGTAGATCTGGAGGATGCGCGGGATGCCGCCCTCGGAGGCGAAGATCTCCGGGGCCAGCAACAGCGCGCGGCCGGGCAGGGTGGCGGGGCCCGGCGCGGGAGCCGCCAGCTCCACGGGGGCGGCCGCGGGCGTGGCCGCAACCGTGGTCCGGCGGTTGAGGAACGAAATCAGGACCGCGAGGCTCCAGACCCGCGACCACTCGCGCGTGTCGTTCTTCTCGAGGTAGCCGGTCCAGAAGTTCCGGACGGTCGGTGCGGAGAACATCCCGCTCTGCTGGATGCTCGAACGGGTGAAGGTATCCTGCAGGAACGGCTTGAGCTCGTGGCGCATCCAGAGCGGGAACGGGAGGGTGAAGCCCTGCTTGTGCCGATCCGCGAGACCCGGGGGCAGCACGTCGCCGAGCGCCGCGGCGAGTGCCGCCTTGGGGTGGTGCGGGGTCTCCTTGAAGGCCGCCGGCTGCCGCCACAGCCATTCGACGAACGGACGGTCGATGAACGGGACGCGCAGCTCGAGCGAGCGCCCCATGCTCATCACGTCGCTGTCGCGGAGCAGCACGTCGGCCATGTAGGTGCGCAGTTCCCAGGCGCTGACCTGCTCGAAGGGTCCTGCGCCCGCCAGTTCGCGGTCGAGATTGGCCAGTTCCGGATGGAACGGACTGCCGTCGGCGTTGATGCGCCGTATATCCGGGTCGAGGAGGGCCTGGCGTGCCGGCTCGTCAAACACCCGGCGCTGCAGCGCGTTCAGGTTGCCGATCGTGGAACCGTACTCGAGAAAGTCCGCCAGCTTCCGGCGGCGGGTGTCGCCCTGCCGGAGCTTTTTGATCACGGCCCGGCGCAGGGGCGCGGGCATCCGCCGCCACATCCCGATCCAGCCGGCGAGCTTCGGTACCGCGTTGAACGAGGGATAACCGCCGAAGAGTTCGTCGCCGCCCAAGCCGGACAACGCGACCGTGACCCCGCCGACCCGGGCCGCCTCGCTCGCGTAGTAAGTGTTGATGCCGTCGCCCGTCGGCTGGTCCATGCGGCGCAGGATCCGATCGAGGTCCGTGGCGACGCGCGCCCCCGTGAGCACGCTGGCGTGGTGCTCGGCGCCGAAATGCCGGGCCGTCGCCTCCGCAGCGTCGGCCTCGGAGTAGGCCTTCTCGCCAAAGCCGATCGAGAAGGTCCGCAGCTTCGCACCGCCGACCTTCGTCATCAGCCCGACCACGGCCGCGGAGTCGAGCCCGCCCGAGAGGAAGGCGCCCACCGGCACATCGGCGAGGACGTGCGCCCGGATCGTGTCCTCCAGGCGCGAACGCAGTTCGCGATGGAATTCCTCCCGAGTGGCGCAGACGGGGTCGGCGGTGGCGCGGTCGGCAAAGCTCCAGTAGGTGGCGATCGCCAGCTTGCCGGCCCGCCAGTGCGCGCATTCGCCGGGCCGCAGACTCCGGATGCCGCGGTAAAGCGTGCGCGGGGCCGGCACTGCGAACCACGCAAGGTAATCGGCCACGGCCACCGGGTCGGGTTCGGCGGGGCACTCGCCGGAGGCGAGGAGCGCCTTGATCTCCGAGGCGAAGACGAGACCGCCCCGGGGCTGCTCGTGGTAGTAGAGCGGCTTGATCCCGAACGGATCGCGGGCAAGGAAGAGGCTTTGCTCGTCGCGGTCCCACACCGCGAAGGCGAACATCCCGCGCAGCCGCGGCAGGCAGGCCTCACCCCAGGCGGCATAGGCGGCGAGCAGGACCTCGGTGTCACACTGGGTGCGGAAGCCGTGGCCGCGTGCCGCGAGCTCCGCTTTGAGCGCCGCGAAGTTGTAGATCGCGCCGTTGAAAACGATCCGGTAGCGGCCGTCCGGCGAGACCATCGGCTGGTGACCGTTCGCCGGATCGAAGATCGCGAGCCGCCGCATGCCGATGGTCGCGGGGCCGTTCGTGTCGACCCCGGCGTCGTCCGGCCCGCGGTGCAGCATGGCGTCGCACATGCGCCCGACCGCCCCCGCGCGGGATTCAGCGGGGAGGCTGGGGCTGATGATGCCGGCTATGCCGCACATGGGATGGATTCGGGATGGCTTCGCCCCGTCACTTCCGGTCCGGAAATGACCGGATCAGGGGAGGAATGGACTGGGTCCAAAGGTTAGAGAAGGCCGGCTGAGGCCTGCCCGGTGTTGATTAACGTCACCCGGAAACGACAGCGCAATCCCTTTGCAGGTATGGGTTTTGCACATTCTCATGACCTCAAAGGCAGATGCTGCGGGCGATCTCGGCTGATTTCTCCGGCGAGGTGAGACGGGCGGCGAGGTGCAGGCCGAAATCGGCCGAGGTGCCGGCACCTCGCGAGGTGATGATGCGGCCGTCCTCGACCACGCGTTCGTCAGATAAAATGGCGGTGAGCTCACCAGCCGTGGAGGGATGCGCGGTGTAGCGCTGCCCGGCGAGCAGGCCGGCATCGTGCAGCACGAGCGGGGCCGCGCAGATCGCAGCAATCCAGCGGCCGGCGCCGGCCTGGCGCCGGACGATCGCCCCGACGCGCGGGTCGGTGCGCAGGAGCTTCACGCCCGGGCCGCCGGGGAGGAAGACGCAGTCGAAGTCCGCCGTTTCCACGGCGGCAAGGGGAGTGTCAGCGTGCAGCGTGATCCCGCTGCGCCCCGTGACATGGATCCCGGGCGCGAGGGCGGCGACGGTGACCTCGACGCCGGCGCGGCGCAGCAGATCGATCGGGGTGACGGCCTCGATTTCCTCAAAACCTTCCGCGAGGATCACGAGCACTTTAGGCATGAGCGACCCAACCACGAAACGAGCGGGATGCCATTGTTTTTTCGCGAGGAGAATTGAACCGCGCAACACCCGGAGCTCCCGGGAGGAGGGGACCAAGGCCGCCTGCCCCCCCGGATTGATCCGCGCCATCCGCGGTTAAAACGAATCGGACAGTTCGTGCTCCATGCCCTCAGTGTCCTCCCATGAAAACGGGATCGGAGACAGGGATTGATTATTAACGCCGCGACCAGATGCGCAGCGACGCCAGCAGGAAGCTCTCCAGCACGGCCGACTCGTTCAGGTTGAGCCGCAACAGCGCGGTGTCCTGCTCGAGCTTGGCAATGGCGGCGGCGAGCGCGCGGCTTTCGCTGCGGGCGGACTCGGCTTCGCCGCCGGTGATCTTCGTCAGCGCAAAGGTCCGCGTGGACCGGGCGATCTCGGCGAAGAGCCGGGCGCGCAGGCCGTGGGCGAGGCCGGTCTCGACCGCCTCCTGCTCGTCGTCACCCAGCTCGGCCGGCAGGCGGGTCTTCTCCACCTCCCATGCGGCTTTGGTCGCCTGTTCCAGGATCGTGCCGAAGCGCGCGACGAGGCCGTAGATCGTCATGACGTAGTCGCCCACCGCGCCGCGCGCCGGGGTGGGCGAGGAGACGCGGCCCAGCCAGCCGGCATAATCAGTGAGCCACTCGCTCCAGCCCTCGGCCGTGAGGACGGCGCCGGCCGATGGGAAGCGAAAGTGCAGCACGCGGCTCCGGATCGTCGGCAGCAGCGCGTAGGGCCGGGCGGTGAGGAGGAGCAGGGTGGTGTGGGCCGGCGGCTCCTCGAGGGTCTTGAGGAAGATATTGGCGGCGGCGGTGTTCATCCGGTCGGCCTCGTGAATGATCGCGACCTTGTGGCCGGCGATGGCGGACGTGACTTGGACCTTGCCGATCAGCGCGCGGGTGGCGTCGGCCGAGATCTGCCGCATCTTGCCGGCGGGGCGGAGCTGGAAGAGGTCGGGGTGTCCGCCGGAGGCCTCCGTGGGCCGGAATTCGGCGCCCGCGCCGGGCCGGTGCAGCAGGCGGTCGGCGATGGCGAGGGCCACGGCCTCGAGCGTCGGCAGGTCGTCGCCGTGGAGCAGGAGGCTGTGCGAGAGCCGGTCGCGCGCGATGGCCTGCTCGATGACCGAGACAGCAGGAGTGCCGGCGAGGGCGACGGGCCAGGGCGTGGTCATCGGGGAGGTCAGAGGTCAGAGGTCAGAGGTCAGAGGTCAGAGGTCAGAGGTCAGAGGTCAGAATCATGGGCAGCAGCTAGCCGATGTCAGGGAGATGGCAATTGCTGAACGGCTTCATTGGTCCAGCGGCGGCAGGGACTGGTCTGGTTCCGTCCTGACTTCTGGCTCCCGACCTCTGACTTCTGCACCTCCGGCGCTCACCCGAGGCGCTTCTGCACCGCGGTCCAGATGGCCTTCTCGACGGTCTTCTCCGGCTTGGTGCCGTCGACGACGAAGAAGCGCTCGGGCATGCCCTTGGCGAGGACGAGGTAACCCTCGCGGACCTTCTTGTAGAACGAGACATTCTCGCGCTCCATCCGGTCGGGCACGTCGGAGGCGCGCTGGCGCAGGCGGGCGAGGCTGACCTCGGTCGGCACGTCGATCACGATGGTGAGGTCGGGCATGACGTTGCCGACGGCGAAGCGGTTGATGCTTTCGACCGGGCCGGCGCCGAGGTTGCGGCCGATGCCCTGGTAGACGGTGGAGGAATCGAGGAAGCGGTCGCTCAAGACGACGGTGCCCTTGACGAGGGCGGGGGCAATGACCTCGCGGACGAGCTGGGCGCGGGCGGCGGCGAAGAGGAGGAGCTCGGTCTCGGCGCACATCTCGTCGCCCTTGGAATTGTGGACGATGATGTTGCGGATCTGCTCGCCGATCTCCGTGCCGCCGGGTTCGCGGAGGCTGATGACGTCGCGGCCGGCGTCCTGCAGGCGCTTCGCGAGGTGGGCGATCTGGGTGGACTTGCCGCTGCCTTCGGAGCCCTCGAACGAGATGAGCGTGCCAGTGGGTTTCTTCTTGAGAGGCATGGCACGAGTCTCGGGAAATCAGCGCCAGTTGGCGAGAAAGGTTTCCAGATCGTCGAGCGACGGGCTCTTGGCGGTGCGGACGTAATGGCCCGAAGTGCAGACGCCGAGCGTGAGGGCGCCCTCGGGGTCGAGCCCGAGCACCTGCCCGGTCATGAAGCCGGCGTTGAAGTGGTCGCCGGCGCCCGTGGTGATGAGGGGCTTCTCGGCCAGCGGGCCGGGGACCCAGTAGGTCTGGTCGCCCTGGGCACAGGCGGCGGACTCGCGGGGGTGCACCACGACGGTGTCGATCGCGAGCATCTTCCGGATGTCCATGGCCATGGTGCGCAGGCCGGCCTCGTCTTCCTTGACCGGGGCAAAGCCGAGCACGGCGAAGACCTGCTGGGCCTCCTTCAGGTTGAGACCGAGGGTGACGCGGCCAAACGCCTCGAAGCGGGTGAACACGGAAAGCACGGCGCGCAGGTCCTCGGCGGTGCGCTTCTCCGGGTCGGCGAGATCGAAGAAGAAGCGGCGCGGGGCCTTCGGGAGCTTCGGCAGCACGTGGTCGGCGAGGTCACGAAGGATTGCGGTGGCGTGCGGGAGCATCGTCCAGTTCACGATCGCGACGAGGCCGGCGGCCTCGATTTCCTTCCGGAAGTTGTCGGCGCCCATCACCTCGTTGATCTTGGCGGTCGTGACCTCGTCGAGGCTCCGCATGATGCCGAGCATGATCTTGCCGTCCTCGAACTCGACGGCGGTGGTGTGGGCGGCGCTGCAGAGGGTCTGGACCTTGGCGCGCTTCGCGAGGTCGGCGAAGACCGGGTGGACGTTCGGGTGCCCGAGGGCGCCGACATACGTGACGGCGCTGCCGTTGGCGAGCAGGGCGCCGGCCATGATCGGGCCGTTGCCGCCGAGCTTTTCCATCGTGGGGTAGAACTCGACGTTGGTGCTCTTGCCGGCGGCGCCGGCGAGGCGCTTGCTGAAGTCGGTGATCGTGGCGATCGGGGTGAAGTCGGTGCCCGGGCCGCGGCGCTGGCCGACGGCGGTGACGATGGTGTCCACGAAACCGTCGAGCCCGACCAGGGCGCGGCGTGCGCCGGTGGCGGCGCGTTGGGTGCGGAGGGAGGAGAGGGTGCGTTGGCGGAACATGGGTGGGGATCGAGATCAATTCCGCGGCGGGCCCGCGGCAAACAGATTTCCGGGGGAATTTCCGTTGAAGGCCCGAGGTAAAACCGCCAACTCTCGACACCATGGTCATGCAGCTCCTGTTTTCCCCGATTTTTGGTATGAATCTCTTCGAGCTCTTCAAGGGCGTCGACCCCGTGGGACAGGCGATCTCGGTCCTGCTCGGCGTTTTCAGCATCATCGCCTGGGCGGTCATGTGGAACAAGCACCGCGAGCTGAAGCAGCTGCGCCGCCTTAATCACCTCTTCGAGCGCAACCTCCGGAAGGAGTCCACGATCCTGAACCAGCCCGACGCGGGCCGCGACCAGCGCACGATCCCCTACGCCGACCTGTTCGCCGACGCCGTCGAGGCCTACTGGCGCGCGGCGGCGATCGGCAAGGAGAAGGGCGAGGACACGCTTCGCGCGCGGCTCGAGCATTCCGAGAACGCGATCCAGCGGGCGCTCGCTCGCCAGACGCTGCGCTACGAATCGAGCATGATCTTCCTTGCCTCGATCGTTTCCGGCGCGCCCTTCATGGGCATGTTCGGCACGGTCTGGGGCGTGATGGAGGCGTTCAGCTCGATCTCGGGGGACAGCGTCGGCATCAAGGAGCTCGCGCCCGGTGTCACGGCCGCCCTGTTCACGACGATCATGGGCCTGGTCGTCGCGATCCCGTCCGTCTTCGGCTACAACTTCCTGCTCGGCTCGACCAAGCAGCTGATTACCGAGCTGGAAAACTACGCCAGCTCGCTCGCCGACCGGATCGAGCTCGAGAGCACGAAGTAAGGGACCACTGCCATGGCCCGCAATTTCCGCCGTCCCCGTTCCGCGCAGCCGATCGCGGACCTGAACGTGACCAACCTGATCGACCTGGGTTTCACGCTCCTCATCATCTTCATGATCGCGACCCCGCTGATCGTGAAGGAGCAGTCGATCAAGCTGAACCTGCCCACCGAGACGGCGCGACCGCAGGAAAAGTCCGACAACACGCCGGTGCAGGCGGTCTCGATCACCAAGGCCGGCGAGATTTTCTGGGGCACGCGCAAGGTCACCATGGCCGAGCTGGCGTCGCTCATGACGGACGCGGACAAGCGGGCCAAACCGCCGATCATCAGCGTCCGGCCCGACAAAGATGCCATCGTGGAGCGGTTGATGACGGTGATTGATGAGGTGAAAAAGCACCCCAACCTGAGCAAGAAGTTGGACATCGCGACCCAGCCTGCGAAGTGACGCTTTCCGGATGACGCAACGTCTCTCCAGTGCGATTCTCACCTCGGCCCTGTTCCATGCGGGGGCCATCGCGCTGATTGTGGCGCTCACTTATCTGGCCGGTCTCCGCACGGGCAAGCCGGTGACTTTCTTCGAACTCGTGGCGGGCGACGGCGACAACTACATGGCCACCGAGGCGCCCGCGCTGGGCACCGCCGACGGCAACCCGGCGAATGTGGCCGCACCCGAAGCCCCGGCACCCGCGATGGTGGTGACCGCGAAGGCCCCGGCGCCCGCTCCGGCGGAGCGGCCCGTGGATTTCTCCAAAGCCGTTCAGAAGGTTGCAGCCAAGGAGACGGCGAAGATCGCCGCCAAGACCAAGGCCGAGGAGAAGGCGGCCGAGAAGGCCGCGAAGGAGGAGGCGGCCAAGCAGGCGAAGATGACCAAGGAGGAATATGACCGGCAGACCAAGGGCAGCAAGACACCGCCGGTCGCTAATCAGAAGACGAATGTCCCCAAGATCGACGCCAAGGGCATCGCCGGCGGCGTGGTGGGCGGCTCGACCGCCAACACCAAGGGCGGTGCGGGTGGCACGGCGATGACGGCGGCCGCGCGCGGGGTGGTGGAGGGCTACACCTCCCTGCTTAAGGACCGGCTGCAGACCAACCTGCAGGACCAAAGCCCTCCGGGCCTGAGTGATACCCTGGTAGCCACCGCCTCGATGCGAATGCTGGCGGACGGAACCCTGGCGAGTGGCGTCATCACCAAGTCGTCAGGCAACCGCGAGTTCGACAAGGCCGTGCTGGATTCCATCCGCCTGACCAAGATGCCGCCGCGGCCGTCCGGCTTCGAGACGGGGACGTTCACCCTGGATTTCAAGGCCCGGGACAAGAACGAGTAACCGGCGGTTGGGGTCGCCCCGGTGGGGCAGACCCGAAGCTGGTGGACCCTAGCGGGTTCGAACCGCTGACCTCCTCAATGCCATTGAGGCGCTCTACCAACTGAGCTAAGAGCCCGTTCCAGCTGACAAGGGTGGAGAAAAATCGGTTTTCCGCCCCCGAATGCAAGTCATATTTCCGCGATCGGAAATCTCCGTGTTCTCCGTGTCTCTGTGTGCCACCAATCCGGGGTCGGATATCCGAGAAAGAGACCCTCCTTCGCCGGGCCTACGGAGGGTTCGTCCAGACGCCATGCTTCTGGCGAAGAGAACGAGGAGGCGGCGCGCAGCGCCGCCTCACGGCATCGGCACGTGCGGCTCCACCTCGGCATCGTAGTTGATGCCGGGCAGGCCGAAGCCGAAGAGCCTCATGAACTCGGAGCGGTAGCCGGCGATATCGGTCTGCGCGGCGAGATTCTCGGTCGTGACTGTCGGCCAGATGCGGGTGACCGCCTCCTGGATGTCGGGCTTCATCTCCCAGTCATCGATGCGCACGCGGCCGGCGTCGTCGAACTTCAGGGCCGAGCCGTTGTACATCTGCGTGGCGAAGAGGCGCTGGATCTGCTCGATGCAGCCCTCGTGCGTGCCCTGGGCCTTCATGATCTTGTAGAGGATCGAGATGTAGAGCGGCACCACGGGGATGGCGGAGCTGGCCTGGGTGACGAGCGCCTTGTTGACCGAGATGAAGGCGCGGCCGTAGCCGTGGGTCTTGAGCAGGGCGTCGATGCGCTTGCTGGCGCGCTCGAGGTCGTTCTTCGCGAGACCGATTGTGCCGTTCTTGTAGATGTCCCAAGTGACCGCGGGCCCGATGTAGGAGTAGGCGACCGAGGTGGCGCCGGGGGCGAGCAGCTTGGCGTCGGCGAGGGCGTTCATCCACATCTCCCAGTCCTCGCCGCCCATCACGGCGGTGGTGTCGGCGATCTCGGCCTCGTTGGCCGGCTCGATGGTGATGTCGCTCACGAGGCCCTTGTCGGTGTCGACCGTCTTGTTGCTGAAACTCTTCCCGACGGGCTTGAGGACGGACTTGTGCACGACGCCGGTCTTGGGGTGGGTGCGGCGCGGGGAGGCGAGGGAGTAGACGACGAGGTCGATCGGGCCCATGTCGCGCGCGATCATCTCCAGCGCCTGGCGCTTGATGTCGTCGGAGAAGGCGTCGCCGTTGAGGTTGCCCGCGTAGAGGCCCGCGGCGCGCGCGGCATTCGTCACGGCGATGGAGTTGTACCAGCCCGGGGTGGCGGTGCGGCCCTCCTCGGAGGGGCGCTCGAAGAAGATGCCGAGGGTCTTGGCGCCGGAGCCGAAGGCGGCGGTGATCCGGGAGGCGAGTCCGTAGCCCGTGGAGGCGCCGATCACGAGGACCGACTTGGGGCCATTCTTGATCGGTCCCTTCCTCTGTACGTAGTCGATCTGCTCCTGGATGTGGGCGGCGCAGCCCGTGGGATGGGCTGTGACACAGACGAAACCGCGGACCTTGGGTTTGATGACCATGAGGTCGTTCAGATTCGGCTCCGGTTGCGCGGAGACAAGTTTCAATTCTTGGGCGAATCGCCGGCTGGCGCTCCGCTTGATTGGCCCCGCCCCTTTTCGATTTCCCGGTTGAGGAGGAGGCGCTCGGCGTCGCGGCGGTTGCGGGTGTCGCGCAGCTCGAGTTCACGCAGGTCGAGCTGCAGCCGCAGCGATTCCGCCTCCTGCCGCGCGGCCGTGGCCTCCAGATAAAACCACCCCGCGCCGAGGACCAGGACGGCGGCGACGAGCCACGGCAACCACGGGCGCAAGGGGACGGAAGGCGGAGAGGAGACCGGGGTCATTGTCTTTCGGAACGATCCCTTTGAACCACGGATTGCACGGATTGCACGGATGGAATCAGCCATGGTTGCCAGCGGATGCCCAAGACCGAGTGCGGTCTCCGCCACCGTTTCTCCCAAAATGGCGCAGCCATTTTGGTTGCTAACCGCGCGAGGGCGAAGCCCGACACGCGGTTAGAGCGCGTAGCCGATCAGTCCGAGCACGACCAGCGTGGCGATCAGGTTGAGCGCGAACTTTTCCTGGCGGGTGAGAGCGAGTGGCATGGCGATCGAGTTAGAGGGGGGGGGTAAGTTGAAGGATCAGAGTCCCGGACGGATCGACTTAAGCCTCAACTTCGCGCTTCAACGCGCCTCGGCCCCCATCGGAGGCAGGGCGGCGAGGCCCAGTGGGCGCAAGCGGGCGGTGATCTCAGCGAGCAGGGGTTCGCGGGCGATCTCGTCCCAGGGCCGGCTGCTGGAGATGCGCACGAACATTTGGTCGCCGGCGCGGCGGAAGCCGTAGCGCAGCGCGATCTCAAGGAGGTTTTTCGGTGAAAGCGGGTCGAGGTAGGGGATGGGCTGGCGGTCGTAGAGGTGCCAGTACCAGACATTCTGCAGGTAGGCCTGGCTCCGGAACTGGCGGTACTGGGCGGCGGCCAGCTCCTGGTTGGCGGCGGCGATCCGAACCTTGGTTTCCCCGACCGGCACGGGCAGCCAGCCTCCGCCCGGCCAGCAGGCGTCCGGAGTGTGGGTGGCGACCTGGCTCACGCTGGCCTGGCCGGGCAGCCAGTAGGCGAGGTAGACGGTGAGGTCGATCGGCGGCCGACCGGGGTCGCGGCGCACGTAGGTGCGCTGCACGAACCGCTCGGTCCGGAGGGTGTCGGCAAAGCGGTGGAGATCCGTGGCGGTGGAGACCTGCCAGCCGCCGAAGCTGGCGGGCAGGAGGGCCTCGACGTCCGGCGCGGGGTGGTCCTCGCGCGGCACGCGCATCGAGAAGAAAAGGAACACGCCCAGCAGCGCCGTCGCGAGGCCGAGGCCGGCGGACAGCACGAGCGCCGGCCGGCGCGCCCGGGCCGCGGCGCCCTGCGCGGGGGGCGTGGACTCGGTCTCGCCGCGCGACAGCCACAGGGCGAGCCCGCCCAGGATCACGGCGGTGACGCCGAGGATGGCGTAACCGGTGGCGTCGTGCCATGCGCCGGAGATGTCGACGCCGTCGTTGGCCAGCAGCGTGAGGGCGAGGGAGCGGATGAAGTTCATCCCGAGGGCGAGCGGGGCGGCGAGGGCGATGACCACGGCGCGGGCCCAGGGCCGGCGGACGAGGAAACCCGAGAAAAAAAGGGCGGCGTAGATGCAGGAGATGAGGCTGCGCACGCCGCTGCAGGCCTCCTCGACGCCGACGGTGGTGCGCGCGAGCTCGATGATGTTGCCGTGCTGGGTGGCGGCGATGCCGAGGAGATGGAGCGCCTGGAGCACGTTGCCCGAGACCCAGAGCTGGAGGCCGAGGGTGATCCGCGCGTAGGTTCCGGGCGGGATCGGCGCGCTTGCGAGCCAGAGGCCGGCGCCGAGGAGCGCGGCCCAGTTGAAGGGAATCAGGCGGAGGTCGTCGCGGGCCAACGCCAGCAGTCCCGCCAGCAGGAACAGCGCGAGGGCCCCGGCGAAGACGAACCCGACCATGCCGTGCGACCAGCCGAGCGCGGCGGCGTACAGCCCGCCTGCGCCGACCGCGAGCAGCCCGGCCACCAGGCACGCGGCGAGCGCGGCGTTGAGGCCCGGGCTGGCCGGCAGGTAGCGGAAGGGGCCCGCCCGGCGGGCCTCGGCGAAGAGGATGAGGGCCACCACGGGCGCGAACAAACCGTGCGACAGGTCGGGGTTGCCGCGCCATTGCGGCCAGAGCAGCACCGACAGGCCCGCGACCGCCAGCGCGAGCAGCCCGAGGCTGATCCGCACGGGCCAGGACAGGGACTGAAGGTTCCGATTACCCGGAGCTGCCGGTTTGCCAAGCACACGGCACGGTACGATGGGTGCCCCCACCGGCAAAGCGAAATCACCGCGGGCAAATACGCAGGCCAGGGTGCGGTCTTGTTTCCGCGCCGAGCTGGTCGCAGGTAGGGTTGCCTCGAAGAGGCGACCGCGATGATCCATCCCGGCCGGGTCGTCGACCCAGCCCTACCGTTCGATCCGGGCGGCGAGCGGAGTCGCCGCCCTACCGGGTTAAGACCCGACCCGGCCCTCGCGCCCTCAGGGCCCCTGCTTGACCAGGCTGATCGTCGGGTCGTTTGTGCTCAGCTTGATCGTGCGCTGCACGTTCGTGTCGGCCCCGACGTAGCCGACCAGCGCGGAGGCGAGCAGCGGCAGGTACTTTCTCAGGTCGTTGCTTTCGTCCTCGCTGGAGATGCTCACGGTCCAGAGATCGCCGGCGGTGGCGCCGCCGCGGGCCTCGCGGGCCGAGAGGCGGATGAATTTCTCGTAGGTGGTGACCGGCACGAGGATGGGCTCGTAGCCGATGAGCTGCGTGCCGGGTGGGGCGAGCGAGGGCACGGTGCGGGTGGTGGTGGCGCCGGTGGCCGACGTGACCTGGCGCGGGCCGTAGACCACGCCGCCGCCGTTCTGCGCGTAGATTGGCACCATCATCTCCTCCATGTGCGTCTTCGGCTTGTCCATGCCGTACTCGACGTCGATCAGCATGTCGGCCGCGGCGAGGTTGGGCGCCTCGTACAGGCCGCGGCCGTTAAGCGCGGACTTCACCATGGCGATGGTTTCCTGCGAGCGGAGGCCGTCGGCGTCCTTGCCACCGCTCCGGTCGCGCAGCTGGTAGGCCTGCAGGTCGCCGCTCGGCGCACGGCGGATGGCCTGGATGCGGGCCTCGGGCGGGGCGCTCGAGGTGTCGACCTTCATGCTGTAGGTGTTCACGCACCCGGCCGCGGCGGCGCAGACCAGCAAGGCCGCGGCCCGCGTCAGGATCCGGAAGGCGGGGCGGGCGGGCATGGCGGGTGGGCGGCCGACTACTTCGCGGCCGTGGCAGCGGGTCCGGCCGGCGGCGTCGCGTTGGCCGGGGTGCCCGGGATCAGCGGGGCCGTGTTCACGGGTGCGGTCAGGAGTTCGTTGCCGCGGAGGCGCTTGATCTGCTCCTCCATCTTGGCGGCCTCGACCTGGGCGGCGAGTTCCTTTTCCTTCAGCTCGTCGAGCTTCTTGGTCTTGTTGTAGGCGGCCTGGTACTCCTCGCGGTACTGCTTGAGTTTGGCCTCGGCCTCGGCGGTTCGCTTCTCGGCCTCGGTCATTTCCAGATCGGTGATGAGGAAACCCTTGCGGACGGCGAGCTCCTCCTCGAGGGCCATCTTCTGCTTGGCCTCCTCGGTGCGGCGCTTGGAGATGTCGGCGTTGTAGGCGCGTTCCTGGGCGAGGGCATCCTGCTCGCGATTGCTGCGGGCCTGCTGGATCGCTCCGATGGCGCCGCCGATGATCGCGCCGGCGGCGACGCCGCCGACGATCGCCGCACCGGAATTCATGCTGGAGTTGGGCGCGACGGCGCCGGCGATCGCCGCGGCCGAGCCGCCGACCATTGCGCCGGTGCCGGCGCCGCTCACGGTCTTCGACGGCGGGGCGCCGCTGCTGGCACAGCCGCCCGCGAAGAGCGCGAGGGCGGTGCCGCAGCAGACGAGCGGGGTGAGGGGGAAGCGGGAGCGCGGGGAGGATGGGCTCATGGTGGGAAGGGTGAAAACGGTGGCTCCTGGTTCAGGACACTGCGCGGGACGGGCGGAATTTTCAACTTACGCCTATTTTTGACCTAGGCAGGCTGGCAACGTTCAATTGGAGGAAGCTCGGTAACACGCTCGTTACTGCCTAGAACTTTCCGCTCCGCTTTCGCCGGCCTAACTTCGCGGCACCGATGATTTCCCGAAAAAAGGGGCTGCTTTCCCTCGACTTCCTCGTCCCCAACCTCGGCTTGCTGCTGGCCATCGTGCTGGTCGAGGGACTTTACTCCACGTGGATCCGACCCCGCGCCGAGGAACTGCTCATCGAGCGCCGGGCCTACCTCTCGCAAGGCGCGTCCGGGGCGACCAAGCTGCAGACGCGGCACATTGAGCTGATCATCAAGGATCTTGAGCCCCAGGTGGAGGTGATCTTCTGCGTGTGGGGTGTTTTTTTCCTCGGTTACAAGATGTGGATGATGCGCCGCGAGCAGCGGCTGCTCGACGTGGATTTCGTGCGCTTGCAGCCGGGCGAGCGCATCCTGCCGGAGGACGCACTGGACCGCTACAAGGAGCTGAAGAGCCAGGTCGACCGGAACCCGCGCTGGCGGGATCGCCTGCTGCCCGACTTCATCCTCGCGGCGCTGCATCGTTTTCATGCGACCAGCTCGATCCAGGATGCGTCGATGGCGGTCAAGGAGCGCGCGGAACTCGCCGCGGACCAGCTCGACTCGTCACTTTCGCTCGTGCGCTACATCGCGTGGGCCATCCCCGCGATCGGCTTCGTCGGCACGGTGCGCGGCATCGGCGACGGCCTCAATCACGCCGAGGAGGCGATCAAGGGCGACATCAGCCAGGTCACGAGCCAGCTCGGCCTGGCGTTCAACTCGACCTTCGTCGGCCTCATCCTCTGCATCGTGCTGATGTATCTGATCCACATCGTGCAATCCAGTCAGGAGGCCTTCATCATCGAGACGCAGGCCATCTGCCGCGACCGGCTGATCGACGTGATGAAAGTGCCGACCAAGGACGAGTCGGCCGGCATGCTCTCCTGACCGGAGCCCACCACCATGGCCATCCTGGGAATCGATCTATCGGACGCGGGGGTGCTGGCGGCCAGCGTCATCGGCGATGAATACCGGCTTCTGCCGGCCACCAAGGGCGGCGAAACGGTCACGCCCTGGGCGGGCTTCGCCCTGCATGACGGGCGGAAAATGCTCTACGGCCCGGCCGCCGAGGACGCGTGGTTCATGAGCCCGCGCCGGGTGACCCATGGTTTCCTCGCCCGCCTTACGCACGATCCCGTCGCCCTCAACCTGCCCGGCAAGATGCCGTCGCACTCCGAGCTGGCGTTTCACTTCCTCGGGGAGTTTTTCGAGCACGTGGGGTCCGGTGCGGACCCGCTCAAGAGTGTGGTCCTCGCGGTGCCCGGCGCCTACCTGCGCGACGCCGCCACTGAGGAGGAGCGCATCGGCCTGCTCCTCGGCATTGCCAGCGAGCTGAAGCTCCCGCTGGCGGCGATCATCGACAGCGCCTGTGCCGGCCTCGCCGACCCGGCGGCCCCCGCGATCAACCCGGCGCTGCCGGTGCTGGTCCTGGACGTGCACCTCCACGCGGCGGAGATCAGCCTCCTGGGCGGTGAGAAGCGGCTGGCGCGTCGGGCCTACGCCGAGGTGCCGCATGCCGGCATGGCGCAGCTGCTCAAGCACCTGAACGCCGCGATGGGTAACCGTTTCCTGCGCCACACCACGTTCGACATCCTCGCCGACGGCCGGTTCGAACAGATGTTCTACCGCCAGACCAAGCTCTTCGTGCAGGGCGGTGCGTCCGAGTTCCGCTACCATGTGCACACGGACCAGCGCGCCTACGAGATGCCGGCCAAGCACGAGCAGCTGGTCGTGGACAGCCAGACGTTCATCCGCCAGATCGAGGCCGTCCTCCAGCCCTTTGCCCGCGAGCAGGACGTCGCCCCCGATGCCTGCACCGTGGTCCTGACCGAGCGCGCGTCCGCGGTTCCCGGCCTCGAGGCCCGGCTGCGTACCGCGGGTTATCGCCGGGTCGTGCGGCTGTCCACCGGGGCGGTTGCGCGTGGCGCCGCGCGGCTCGCTGCGCGTTCCGAGGTGCCCGCCGACCTTGCGGATGTGGCCGTCGAGACCTCGGTTCCGTTGTCGGACCTGCACCGCGGCGGGTCGGCCCCGTGGCGCATCCACCTGCACAAGGGCCGTGCCACCGGCGCGGCGGTGCCGACCCATGTCGTGATCGCCGGCACCGGCCACCCCATCGGCGGCAACGGCACGTTCATGATCGGCACCGAGGCCGCCGGGCCGGACCTGGTCCTGCCGGGTAATTTCGACGCCGAGAGCGACGGCGCGATCGCGCTGGTGCGCGACGGCGGCCGCCTCTGGCTCAAGGAGCCCGGCGCCAACGGGGAGCAGGCCACCCTCAACGCGCTCGAGGCGGGCGACCGGGTCTCCGTGCACGGCGCCGGCGGCGCGGGCGAGCTGCTCTTCATCCATTGTGTGCCGGCGGGCGGTCCGCCCCGGGGCCACGAGTAGGCCGCCAGCGGAGGACACGGCATGTCGGTCTCCAGCAAACGTCGCGACACGGAGGTCTTTAGCATGGCCTTCCTCGACTGCATTTGCTGCGGCTTCGGGTCGATGATCCTCGTGTTCATCCTGACCCTGTCCCAGCAGCGCTCGCTCGAGATGGAGAGCGTGGAGGAGATCCAGGCCAAGGTCCGCGCGGCCGAGCAGCAGGTGACGATCTCCCAGGAGGAGGCCGACCGCATCCTGCGGCAGCTGATGAAGACCCGCGTCGAGATCGAGACCGCCGAGCAGGACCAGAAGTTCACCGAGCTGAAGATCTCCGACCGGCAGCGCGAGCTGATGCTGCTCCTGCAGGACATCGGATCGATGAAGGATGCGCGCAACACCCTGCTCGACGACAAGAAGCTCATCCCCACCGAGGAGAAGAAGAACCTGCCCATCCCCAATCCCGGCCAGTACCTCACCGGGATCAACCTCAGCGGGGAGTATATCCTCTTCCTCGTGAGAATGTCGGGCAGCATGCTTGACGACACGCCCGACGCCGCCTTCGCCCGCCTGGGCGACCCCGACTTCAAGAAGCGCCAGGCCCCGAAGTGGCAGCGCGTGATCCGCTCGCTCAAGTGGATGCTCGCGAGCCTCGGCCCCGACACGCACTTCAAGATCATGCTCTTCAACGAGGACACCGTGCCGCTGCTGCCCAGCCGGCCCAACGAGTGGCTCCCCAGCAAGGACCGGCAGGTGCTCCGCGAGGTTGTCACCCGGCTCGACGAGCTTGTCCCGAAGGGCGGTGCCAACTTGGAGAAGGCGTTCGCCACCGTGCGCTTCATGCCGCGCCTGCCCGACAACCTCGTGCTGCTGACCGACGGCCTGCCGACGCTGAGCGACTCCATCCCGACGGACGGCGCGGTCGGCCAGGAGCAGCGCATCCGGTTCTTCGAGGTGGCGGAACGCCTCCGGCCCTCCCGCGTGCCGGTGAGCACCATCCTCTTTCCGCTCAGCGGCGATCCCGCCGCCGGCTGGCTCTACTGGCGCCTGGCCGCCCGCAGCAACGGCGCCATCATCAGCCCCTCGGAAGGCTGGCCCGAGATATGATCCGCCGCCGCCCCACCACGGTCTTCAGCCTGGCCTTCCTCGACTGCATTTGCTGCGGGTTCGGGGCGATGATCCTCGTGTTCGTGCTGAGCGTCAGCGCCCACGACCAGGACAAGATCAAGACCATCGAGAGCCTCCGCCGCATCCTTGCCTCGCAGCTCGCCGCGATTGCCCGGGTCAAGGACGAGCAGGACGAGCTGAACAAGAACAACTCGAACGCCGCCCAGCGCCTTGCCGAGATCCGTCTGACCAATGACCGGATCACCTCGCTGCTCGACGACATGGACCGCAAGATCCAGCAGGAGAAGAGCGGCAAGGCGGCCCTCGCCGTCGACCTCGACGAGCTGCAGAAGGAAATCGCCGCCCGGCAGAAGCGGGCCGACCCCATCCTGCCCAACATCAAGCCCGCCCCGCTCGGCGTGCCGCTGGGCAGCAACTACATCGCCTTTGTCATCGATACCTCCGGCAGCATGCGGGACGCCAGCACCGGCTACCGGCTTTACGCCAGCATCGTGCGCAAAATTTCCGACGTGCTCGACGTCTACCCCACCGTCAAGGGCATCCAGATCCTCAATTCCGACGGCGGTTTTGTCTTCGGCAACAGCCAGCAGGAGTGGCTCCCGGACACCCCGGAGATCCGCGACCGGATCAAGCGCGTGCTCCGCACCTACGATACGGTCTGCGAAAGCAATCCCGTGCCCGGCATCTACCGGGTGTTCACCCGGCTCTACCGGCCCAAGGATCCCGACATGAAGCTCGGCATCTACGTCTTCGGCGATGAGTTCACGGCCACGGCCGACGCCGTGCTGAAGCGCCTCGACGAGCTCAACCCGGCGGATGCCGACGGCAAGCGCCCGGTCGTGATCAACGCGGTCGGTTTCCCCACCACGATCTACGCCGACCTGCCGTTCGACCTCAGCAACACCGGCGTGAAGTACGCCAATCTGCTGCGCGAGCTCGCCTTCCAGCACGGCGGCGCGTTCATCGGCATGCAGGATCTGTACTGAAGGAAAGCGGCCATCCGGCGGATGGTCGCTTTCCCTTACGCCTTCTTCCGGCGTGCCTTCGGCTTGAGCACCTTCCCGGCGATCCGGGTGAGCAGCCGGGTGAACTCGGGATGCTCGCGGAGCTCCTTCAGGTCGGCGTCCTTCATCATCCAGGTCAGGTCGTCGTAGCCGAGCTCGACGGCCTGGCGCAGGGATTTCAGCGCCTCGGCCTTGCGCCGGCTCAGGGCCAGGCTGCAGGCGAGGTTGTAGTGGGCCGTCGCGTTCGCCGGCTTCAGCCGGACCATACGGCGGTCCATCCGCAGGCCGTCGGCGATGCGGCCGTGCCGGGTGTAGAGGCCGCCCAGGATCTCGATCACGTCGGTGTAGCCGGGGCTGCGGCGCAGCACGGATTCAAAGAAGCCGATCTCGAACTCGGGATCGTCGGGCGGCGGGCGGGACATGGCGGTTCAGCCGCGGCGCGGGCAGCTGCCGGTGCGCCGGAAGGTGTCGCACTGCGCGCTGACCTGCAGGCGCTGCGAGACCGGCGTGAGGCCGAGCTTCGAGGACACCGTGTTGCCGTACCAGCTCATGAACGGAGCGCTGATCTCGAAGATGCGATCGCAGTCGACGCAGACCACCTGTGCCACCTGCTGGTCGCCCCCCTCTTGGTTCGGCCGGTAGAATTTCTCACCTGAGCCGATGTCGACCTCGCGGAGCAGGGCGCTCTTGGTCATGATGGGCAGTGTGCGGTAGACCGTGGCGCGCGAGACCGAGCTGTCGATCGCCCGCGCGTGCTCCAGCAGCTGCTCGGCGGTGAAGTGCTCGGCCTGCCCCAGGGCGGCGTCGAAGATGGCGAGCCGCTGGCTGGTCATGCGCAGGCCCTTCTTGGCGAGGAAGCTCCTGAATTTGTCGCGCGCAGCCGGAGAGGTCACGGGGCTAGTCTGACCGGCCCGGTGCCCGGGCTGTCAATGGCGGAGCGGCCCAGGGAATCCGGGCAGAGTTTCATCTATTAAATGAAACTCTGCCCGGATTCCCGAGATTGGGGCACAATCGGGGTTTGCCTCGGCCGGGAGCGGCGGACGTCATCCGGCCATGATTGTCGGCGTTCATCCGCTAGCGGGGTTTGACAAGGTGCTCCATTACACGGTGCCCGAGTCGCTGCGGGCCGACGTGGTGCCGGGGGTGCTGGTGCGGGTGCCGATCAGCCAACGGCTGCACCTCGGGATCGTGGGCGAGATCGGGCCGCCGAAGGATTTCCCCGTCGCGAAGCTCAAGGCGATCGCGCAGGTGGTCTATCCGTTCCCGGCGCTGCCGCCGGACCTGCTGGGGCTGGCGCGGTGGATGGCGGGCTACTATGCCTGCGGGCTCGACTCCGTGATTGAGACGATGATCCCGGCGGCTGTGCGGCGCGGGGCGGTGATCAAGCAGGAGAAACTGCTCGCGCTGGCGCGCAAGGCGACGGACGAGGAACTCGCGGTCCTGCAGAAACGGGCGCCGCAGCAGGCGAAGCTTTATGCGTTCGTGGCGCAGCAGTTCCAGCCGTCGGCGAAGTCGCTCGTGCTGGAGCGGCTCGGGCTCACGGCGGCGGTGGTCGCGGCGCTGGTGAAGCGCGGCCTGGTCCGCGAGGAGCTCCGCCGGGTGGAGCGCATCGCCTATGCGGACGACTGGGCCAAGGGCGAGCTGGTCGCCAGCCAGCCGCACGCGCTGAACCCGGGGCAGCAGCGGGCCGTGACGGCGCTCGAGGGCGAGCTGGCCACGGGCAAGTTCGGGGTGACTCTCCTGCATGGCGTCACCGGCTCCGGCAAAACCGAGGTCTATCTCCGGGCGATCCACACGGCGCTCGCGAACGACGGGGGCGTGGTCTTTCTCGTGCCCGAGGTGGCCTTGACACCGCAGACCGTGGCCCGGCTCCGGGCGCGGCTGGAGGCGATCGCGCCGGGCAACCAGTGCGTGGTCTGGCACAGCCACCTGAGCGAGGGCGAGCGGCTCGACGGCTGGCTGGCGCTGGCGACGGGCGAGGCCCGCATCGTGGTCGGGGCGCGCTCGGCGGTCTTTGCCCCGGTGCGCAACCTGCGGCTGGTGGTCGTCGACGAGGAGCACGAGCCGGCGTACAAGCAGGACGAGACGCCCCGCTACCACGGGCGCGACGTGGCGGTGATGCGGGCCAAGCTCAACCAGGCGCGCTGCGTGCTCGGCTCGGCCACGCCCTCGCTGGAGAGCTTCGCCAACACCGAGGCCGGCAAGTACGGCCTGCTGCAGCTCGAGGAGCGCGTCGACAACCGCAAGCTGCCGCACATCGTCGTCGTCGATCTGCGGATCGAGGCGGCGAAGCAGCGCGCCCTGCCTTCGCTCTCGCGCCAGCTGGTCGACAAGATGCAGGGGCGCTTCGAGCGCAAGGAGCAGACGATCCTCTTCATCAACCGCCGCGGCTACTCGCCCTCGATGCAGTGCAAGTCGTGCGGCCACACCGAGGAGTGCGAGCACTGCAGCATTTCGCTGACGTACCACCGGACGGACGAGACCCTGCGCTGCCACCTCTGCGATCACCGGCGGCCGGCGCCCGTGCGGTGCCCGAAGTGCCAGGCCCCCGACATCCGCTGGAAGGGTCTCGGGACGCAGCGCGTCGAGGAAGCGGTGAAGCGCGTCCTGCCGCGGGCGCGGGTGGAGCGGATGGACACCGATGCGATGTCGAAGAAGAACCGCTTCCGGGAGATCCTGCGCGAGTTTCGCGCCGGGAAGATCGATGTGCTGGTCGGCACCCAGATGATCGGCAAGGGCCTCGATTTTCCCAACGTGACGCTGGTCGGCCTGGTGGACGCGGACATTTCCCTGCACGTGCCGGATTTCCGGGCGAATGAGCGGACGTTCCAGCTCCTCGTGCAAGTGGCGGGCCGGGCGGGGCGCGGCGACCGGGCGGGCGAGGTGATCCTGCAGACCTTCACGCCGCAGTCGGAGCCGATCCAGTTCTCGCGTCACGTGGACTTTGCCGGTTTTGCCGCCTCGGAGATGGCGCAGCGGAAGGCCTTCGGGTATCCGCCGTACCGGCATCTGATCCAGCACCAGTTCAAGGGGCGGAACGCGGAGAAGGTGAAATTCTTCGCCACGCAATGGGCGAAGCGCGTGGAGGAGGTTTTCGGGAAGCGGCTCGAGCTGCGCGGCCCGGCGCCGTCACCGACGGAGAAGATCAAGGACGAGTACCGGTGGCAGCTGTGGTATTTCACGCCGGCGGTGACACCGATCATGCCCGAGTTGAACAAACTCCGGGCGGAGTTCGCGTGGCCGGACGACGTGAGCCAGGTGCTGGATGTGGACCCGGTGAACCTGGGATAATATCGTTCCCGTTCTCTTACTCCTTCTCGTTCTCAGATATCAGGGGATGGTTTTACCGCAGATTACGCGGATTAACTCAGATCAGCGGATTCCGGGTAGGGCGGGTTCGGTCCGGCCTTCGAAGAGGATGGCGGGGGATGTTTCCGCCCGGACAAAGAATCTCAGGGATATAACGCGAGCGGAACCAATCGATCAGCGGATTTTTGGCACGCGGAGCGCGCGGGGATGGCAGAGACCGGATCACCCTCTGCGATCCCTGCACCCTCTGCCTGAAACAAGCCCGGAAACCTCGCGGCCGGTTCGTCCGGCTTCGCCAAGCCGATGGCGGGCAAGTCGATCCAGCCCTACCCGCCGATCAATCAGACGGCGCGGAGGACGGCGTAGGTGCGCTTGCCCTTGCGGAGGAGGATGTGTTTGCCGAAGAGCAGGTCGGCGGTCGTGAGATGTTTGGCGACGTCCGTCGCACGCACGTTGTTCACGTAGATGCCGCCGCCCTCGAGGTCCTTGCGGGCCTGGCCCTTCGAGGGGCAGAGGCCGGCGTGGACGAGGAGCTCGGTGAGCGCGGTGCCGGTGCCTTCAAGCTTGGCGCGCTCGAGGTCCTTGGTCGGCACCTCGCCGACGACATCCTGGAAGGTGGCCTCGGAGGTGTCGCCGATCTCGGCGCCGAAGAGGATCTCGCTGGCCTTGGCGGCGGCCTCGAGGGCGGCCGGTCCATGAACGAGTGTGGTGACCGCGCGGGCGAGGGCGCGGTGGGCCTCGCGCGCGCCGGGGTTGGCGGCGTGGGCGGCCTCGAGCGCCTCGATCTCGGGGCGGGGGAGGAAGGTGAACTTGCGCAGGTACTCGCCGACCTTGGCGTCCTCGGTGTTGATGAAGAACTGGTAGAAGCGGTATGGGCTGGTCTTCTGGGGATCGAGCCAGACGGCGCCGCCCTCGGTCTTCCCGAACTTGCTGCCGTCGGACTTGGTGATGAGCGGGAAGGTGAGGCCCCAGGCGGCCACGCCGAGCTTCCGGCGGATGAAGTCGGTGCCGGCCGTGATGTTGCCCCACTGGTCGGAGCCGCCGATCTGCAGCTCGCAGTTCACCGCCTCGCGCAGGTGGCAGAAGTCGAACGCCTGCAGGAGCTGGTAGCTGAACTCGGTGTAGCTGATGCCGTGATCGCCCTCCATGCGGGAGCGGACGGAGTCTTTCGCGAGCATGACGTTCAGCGAGAAGTGTTTTCCGACATCGCGCAGGAAATCGAGGTAGCTGAGCGGCGCGGTCCAGTCGGCGTTGTCGAGGAGCCGGGCGGGGTTGGCGGCCGCATTGAAGTCGAGCAACGCGCGGAGCTGGCCGGTGATGCGCGTGACGTTGTGCGCGAGCTGCGCGGCGGTGAGGAGGTTGCGCTCGGCCGACTTGCCGGAAGGGTCGCCGATCATGCCGGTGGCCCCGCCGGCGACGGCGATCGGATGGTGCCCGGCCAGCTGGAAGCGCCGGAGCGTGAGCTGGCCCATGAGGTGGCCGACGTGGAGTGAGTCGCCGGTCGGGTCGAAGCCACAATACAGCGTGACCGGTCCCTCTTCGAGGCGCTTGGTCAGCGCGTTGAGGTCGGTGCAGTCGGCGACGAGGCCGCGCCATTGGAGATCCGCGAGAAGGCTCATTCGAGCCGGAGTTATTCGGGCGCCCCGCGGCAGGGTCAAGTACCGCCGAAGGGCGGCGTAAGGCTCAACGCTCAAATTTTAACGCTCAACGGCCAAGTCGATCCGATAGGGTGCGTCCCTCCGTGACCGCCGTGCTGAGGGGCGAATCCGCGGCGGCGACGGAGTCGCGCGCCCTACCGGGTGGAGCGGCGGCGCCAAGCGCGCAGGCCGAGGACGGCGAGACCGTTGCCGAAGAGTGCGTACGTCGAGGGCTCGGGGATGGCGAGGGCGGCGCGCAGCCACGGCACCACGAAGCCGTTCAAGTCCATGGTGGTGACGTAGGAGCCGTTGCCGATATCGAGGGCCATGTAGTTGAGCGAACCGCCGTTGCTGTACGAGCGGTAGGCGGCGATGGAGATGGTCTCGGCGTTCTGGCCGTAGAGCAGGGTGTTGGGCGTGGCGAGAAAGCCCAACATGTGGTACGTGGCGCTGATGTTATCGAAGGTGTAGGTACTGGGTACGCCCGACGTGACGGCGTTGCCGATGGCAGTGTTGGTCCAGGCTTTGCCCGGGTCGGTGTGCCAAGTGTTGGCGGTGTCGGTGGTGTTGAAGTACCCGGCCACCCAGTCGCGGTACGGCTGGTAATTCGTGCCGCCGACCAGGATCACATGGCCGCCGGAGTTGAGGAACGAGGTGTAATCGAAGAAGGAGGCATCGGTGCCGCCGTCGTTGGAAATGATGATGAAGTCGCCGGCCTTCAGTCCGTAGGTCGCGGGATTGGGACCCATGGTGGAGCCCGCGGCGGTGAAGGTCCGCCCCATGCTGTTTAGGGCCTGACTGATCCCGCCAGAGGAAGTGCCGGCAAGCACCACGGTCACCTGCGCCCGCGCCACGACCGGCAGCAGCCCGAGGAAAAGGAGCAGCAGCGTTCGGGAAAAGATCGATCGGCCGGGCCCATTCATACGGGCAGTGTTGTAGCAGCGCTCGTGCCGAGTAAAAGGCTCAAGTTTCGGGAAACGGGGGGGGCGCGGGGACCGTGCCGCGCTCAGAATTTGAGGTGCTTCACCGTCAGCCCCTGGTTGATCAGCTGTTTCAGCGCATCGATCCCGATGCGCAGGTGGTCGGCGACGTACTTCTGGTCGACCTTGCGGTCGCTTTCCTCGGTCTTGATGCCCTCGGGCACCATGGGCTGGTCGGAGACGAGCAGGAGGGCGCCGGTGGGGATCTCGTTGAAGAAACCGGTCATGAAGATCGTGGCGGTTTCCATGTCGACGGCCATGACCCGGATCTTGCGCAGGTACTTCTTGAAGTCCTCGTCGTGTTCCCAGACGCGGCGGTTGGTGGTGTAGACGGTGCCGGTCCAGTAGTCGCGGGCGGCATCGCGAACCGTGGTCGAGATGGCCTTCTGCAGCGCGAACGAGGGGAGGGCGGGGACCTCCGGCGGAAAGTAGTCGTTGCTCGTGCCTTCGCCGCGGATGGCGGCGATCGGCAGGATCAGGTCGCCGATTTCGGCGCGGTGCTTGATGCCGCCGCACTTGCCGAGGAACAGCACGGCCTTGGGGTCGATCGCCATGAGCAGGTCCATCACGGTGGCGGCGGTGGCGCTGCCCATCCCGAAGTTGACGATGGTGATGTCGCCCGCCGTGGCGCTTGGCATCGGCTTGTCGCGCCCCTCGACGGGCACGCGGTGCCATTGGGCGAACAGCTTCACGTAATGCTGGAAGTTGGTGAGCAGGATGTACCGCCCGAACTTCTTCAGTGGCACCCCGGTGTAGCGGGGCAGCCAGTTTTCGACGATCTTGCGCCGGGTGATCATGCCGCTGTTCTAAGCGAAGCCCCGGAAAAAACACGCCTGGAATTTTGCAGGCGGGCTGGGTTGGAGAGTATAGGCCCTATAGGGCTTATGGTTACAGTCCCCTGATCGCACCTGTCATCACCTCGCACGCCCGCTCAATCGCCGAACCCTCGTGGGCGGTGCTGAGGAACCACGATTCATACGCGCTCGGCGGGAGGTAGACCCCGCCGTCGAGGCAGGCGCGGAAAAAGCGGCCGAAGACCTTGGCGTCGGACTGCAGCGCGGTGGCGTAGTCGCGCACCGGGGTCGGCGTGAAGAACGCGCTGAGCATCGAACCGCACTGCGGCACCTGCACCGCAATTCCCTTGGTCTTGGCGGCGGCGAGGATCGTGTCGCGCAGGCGCTGGCCGAGGACGTCGAGGCGGTGGTAGGGATTGGTTTCCTCCAGCAGGCGCAGCCCGGCGATACCCGCCGCCATGGCGAGCGGGTTTCCGCTGAGCGTGCCGGCCTGGTAGACGGGGCCGAGTGGTGCGAGATAGTCCATGATTTCGGCGCGGCCGCCGAAGGCCCCGACGGGCAGGCCGCCGCCGATGATCTTGCCGAGGCAGGTGAGGTCCGGGGTGATTCCCTCCAGCTCCTGCACACCGCCGCGTGCGAGCCGGAATCCTGTCATCACTTCGTCGAAGATCAGGACCGTGCCCTCGCGGGTGCAGAGCTTGCTCAGGCCGGCGAGATAACCGGGGTCGGGCTGGATGAAGCCGACGTTGCCGCAGTAGGGCTCGACGATTACCGCCGCGACCTTCCCGCGCTGGGCCGCGAAGGCAGCCTCGAGGGCCGGCAGGTCGTTGTAGGGCAGGACCATCGTCTCGCGGGCAAACGCGGCGGGCACGCCGGCGCTGTCGGGATTGCCGTGGGTCAGCGCCCCGGAGCCGGCCTTGATCAGGAGTGAGTCGGAGTGTCCGTGATAGCAGCCGGCGAACTTGATGATCAGGTCGCGCTTGGTGAAGCCGCGGGCCAGCCGGATCGCCGACATCGTCGCCTCGGTGCCGCTGTTGCAGAGCCGGACCTTCTGGATCGAGGGCACGAAGCGCGTGATCAGCTCGGCCATCTCGACCTCGAGGGGATTGGGAGTGCCGAAGGACGTGCCCTTTTCCAGCGCCGCCGCGATCGCCGCCCGGATGACCGGGTGGTTGTGGCCGTGGATCGCGGGTCCCCAGGTGCAGACAAAGTCGATCAGCTCGCGGTCGTCGGCGGTGGTGAGCATGGCGCCCCGCGCCGATTTCACGAAGAAGGGCGCCCCGCCGACGGAGCGGAAGGCGCGGACCGGGGAATTGACGCCGCCCGGCATCAGCTGGAGGGCTCGGGCGAAGAGGGAGTCGGAGGTGGGGGAAGTCATCGGGCGGAGGCGGGCGCAGGCGAACGCTCAATGCTCAATGCAGAACTTTCAAGTCCGGCGCGGTGCTGGTTCAACCATAGGCCCTATAAGCCCTATGGGCCCTATAGGGCCTATACCTCCGGCCACCAGCCGAGGCTCGACATCGCTTTTTTCCGGCCCCTAACCTGAGGGGATGAAGATATTCCTCGACGGAAAATTCGTGGATGAGGCCGATGCCAAGGTGTCCGTGTTCGACCACGGTCTCCTCTACGGCGATGGCGTTTTCGAGGGGATCCGCCTCTATGGTGGCAATGTCTTCCGGCTCGATGAGCACCTGGAGCGCCTCGAGTACTCTGCCAAAGCCATCCTGCTCGAACTGCCGATGACCCGCGCCGAGCTGGCGGCGGCCACTTGCGAGACCTGCCTGCAGAACAACCTCAAGGATGCCTACATCCGCCTCGTGGTGACCCGCGGGGTGGGCGACCTCGGCCTCGCGCCCTGGAACTGCTCGAAGCCCACAACCTTCATCATCGCGAGCAAGATCTCCCTCTATCCGCAGGAACATTACGACAACGGCCTCGCCATCGTGACCGTGCCCACGCGCCGCATCAGCCCGGCCGCGCTCCCGCCGACCATTAAGTCGCTCAACTATCTCAACAACATCCTCGGCAAGATCGAGGCCCGCCAGTTCGGCGCGCTCGAGGCGATCATGCTCAACGACCAAGGCTTCATTGCCGAGTGCACCGCGGACAACATCTTCACGGTCCACAAGGGCGCGCTCTACACCCCGTCCGCCTCCCAGGGCGCCCTCAAGGGCGTGACCCGCGGCACGATTGTCGACATCGCCCGCAACCTCGACATCCCGCTGCACGAGACCCCGATGACCCGCTACGACGTCTGGTGTGCCGACGAGTGTTTCCTCACCGGTACCGGCGCGGAAGTCATTCCGGTGTCGAAGCTCGACGGCCGCGTCATCGGCACCGGCAAGCCGGGCCCGATCACGCAGCGCGTGCTGGCCGATTTCCGCCGCCGGGTGCTGATCGAGGGCACCCGGATCTGAGCTTTGCTGGTGCGGGACGGCATTAGGCCCGCCGGACCGCGGGTAGGGCGGCCATGCCATGTCCGCCGGGATGGGGAGGATCGTCATCGCGGCGGAGTTGACGTCTCCGCCCCAATCGGTGGCCCGGCCGTCCTCAAGTTCCCCGCCGCCGACCCGATAGCAGGGTGGGGCGCCCTTCGCCTGACGATTTTGGCCTGCGCTCTGCTTTGCTGGCACTTGCCAGCCGGCCAAGCCTCGGCATCGTGAACGAGGCACCCACCACTATTTTTCATGGCCTCACCGCTCAAATGTGACATCTGCGACAAGCCCGCGACGGTCCACCTGACCCAAATCCTGAACAATCAGGCCCACAAGGTGGACCTGTGCGAGGACTGCGCGCGCGCCAAGGGCATCACCGACTCGAGCGACTTCTCGCTCGCCGACCTGCTGATCAAGGCCTCGCTCAACCCCGAGGCCCCGGTCGACGCGGGCGCGTGCGAGCAGTGCGGCTTCACGCCGGCCGACTTCAAGAAGACGGGCCGCTTCGGCTGCCCGGCCTGCTACGACACCTTCCGCGGCATGCTCGAGCCGATGCTCGACGGCATGCACAAGGGGGTTGTCCACACCGGCAAGGTCCCGGCTCGCGCCCTCGAGCGGAAATCTCTTCACGACCGCCTCACCAAGCTCGAGCTCGACCTCACCGACGCCGTGAAGTCCGAGCGCTTCGAGGAGGCCGCCAAGTACCGCGACGAGATCAACCAGGTCCGCCAGGCCGCCGGCCGCACCCCTCCTTCCGCCAAGTCATGAGCTTCGCCTCCCTGATGGCCACGCCCTCGGAGCTGACCGACACGGCCAGCGCCAAGACCGCGATCGTGCTCATGACGCGCATCCGCCTCGCGCGGAACCTCGCCGGCCAGCGCTTTCCCGGCTGGGCCGACAAGGCCCGCCGCACCGCCGTGCTCGCGCAGTGCCGCGAGGCCATCGCCGCCACGCCGCAGATGAAGAAGCCGCACGACCTGCCCATCGACCGGCTCTCCGAGCTCGAGCGCCTCATCCTCGTCGAGCGCCACCTCATCAGCCGCGAGCTCAGCGGCTCCAAGGGCGGCGCCGGCGCCATGATCTCCAACGACCAGGCCGTCTCGGTCATGATCAACGAGGAGGATCACCTCCGCATCCAGGTCCTCCGCGCCGGCTTCCAGCTCAAGCGCGCGTGGAACGCGATCGATGATTTCGACTCCGCCCTTGAGGAGAGCCTCGACTACGCCTTCTCGCCGACCCTCGGCTATCTCACCGCGTGCCCGACCAATCTCGGCACCGGCATGCGCGCTTCCGCGATGATGCACCTCCCGGCGCTCATCATCTCCAACCAGATGGAGAAGGTCGTCCGCGCCGTGAACCAGCTCGGCATGGTCGTCCGCGGCCTCTTCGGCGAGGGCTCCGACGCCAGCGGCAGCATCTTCCAGATCTCCAACCAGACCACCCTCGGTGAAACCGAGGAGGAGATCATCAAACGCCTCGGCACCGTCCTCAACTCGATCATCGAGCACGAGATGAACGCCCGCGCCAAGCTGCTCGAGGCCGACGCCAACAAGCTCTTCGACAAGATCGGCCGCGCCTACGGCATCCTCCAGAACAGCCACGTCCTCAGCTCGAGCGAGGCGATGAACCTCCTCTCGCTCCTCCGCCTCGGCGTCGACCTCAAGATCATGCCCGATTTCGTCCGCGCCCTGATCGACCGCCTCTTCATCGAGGCCCAGCCCGGCCATCTCCAGTACCTGCAAAAGGGCGAGATCGAGCCCGCGCAGCGCGACATCCTCCGCGCCGCGCTGCTCCGCGCCGAGTTTGCAAATCAACCGAAGCCGAGCTTCACTCTCCCCGGACCCAACTGACGCGTAACCACCTGATCCAACTATGTCCCAGGAACCGATGAACAACTTCACGCCCCGTGCGCAGCAGGTGCTGGCGCTGGCGCGCAAAGAGGCCGACCGTTTTCACCACAACTATGTGGGCACGGAGCATATCCTGCTCGGGCTGATCAAGCTCGGCCAGGGCGTGGCCGTCAGCGTCCTCCAGAAAATGGGGCTCGACCTTGAGACCGTGCGCGGTGCGGTCGAAAAGCAGGTCGGCACCGGCCAAGAGACCAAGACCCAGGGCAGCATCCCCTACACCCCCCGGGTGAAGAAGGTCCTCGCGCTCGCCGGCAAGGAGGCGAAGGCGCTCAATCATTCCTACGTCGGCACCGAGCACATCCTGCTCGGCCTGCTCCGCGAGGGCGAGGGCGTCGCCGCCCGCGTGCTCAAGTCGCTCGATATCGACATCGAGCGCACCCGCAACGAGATCCTCCGCGAGCTCGACCCCCAGTTCTCCGGCGGCGAGCAGCCCGCCACGCCCGAGGAGGCCGCCAGCGGCAGTTCCCAGCGCCCCGGCGCCCAGCCCGATGACAAGAAAGAGCTCAAGACTCCCGCCCTCAAGGCCTTTGGCCGCGACCTCACCGAGCTCGCGCGCAAGGGCGAGCTCGATCCCGTGATCGGCCGCAAGAACGAGATCCGCCGCGTCGTCCAGATCCTCTGCCGCCGCAGCAAGAACAACCCCGTCCTCATCGGTGAGGCCGGCGTCGGCAAAACCGCCATCGTCGAGGGCCTCGCCCAGGAAATCGTCGGCGGCATCGTCCCCGAGATCCTCTTCGACAAGAAGGTCATCACCCTCGACCTCGCCCTCATGGTCGCCGGCACCAAGTACCGCGGCCAGTTCGAGGAGCGCATCAAGGCCGTGATGGACGAGATCCGCCGCGCCAAGAACATCATCCTCTTCATCGACGAGATGCACACCATCGTCGGCGCCGGAGCCGCCGAGGGCGCGATGGACGCCTCCAACATTTTCAAGCCCGCCCTCTCCCGCGGCGAGCTGCAGTGCATCGGCGCCACCACCCTCAACGAGTACCGCAAGTACATCGAGAAGGACTCCGCGCTCGACCGCCGCTTCCAGTCCGTGAAGGTCGAGGCCCCCTCGGTCGAGGACACCGTCCTCATCCTCAAGGGCATCCGCCACAAGTACGAGGACCACCACAAGGCGGTCTTCTCCGACAAGTCCCTCGAGGCCGCCGCCAAGTATTCCGACCGCTACATCACCGGCCGCTTCCTGCCCGACAAGGCGATCGACGTCATGGACGAGGCCGGAGCCCGCGCCCGCATCAGTGCCCTGACCCGCCCGCCCGACGGCGAGAACCTCGCCAAGGAGATCGAGGACGTCTGCGCCAAGAAGGAAAAGGCCATCGCCGACCAGCACTTCGAGGAGGCCGCCAAGTTCCGCGACCTCGAGAAGCAGCTCCGCGCCCGCCAGGAGCAGCTCAACGAGGAGTGGAAGAAGGCCCGCGAGGAAAAGCGCATCTCGATCGACGAGGACCTCATGATGCAGGTCATCGCCGACTGGACCGGCATCCCGCTCTCCCGGATGGAAAAGAAGGAGAGCGAGCGCCTGCTCAAGCTCGAGACCGAGCTCCAGAAGGTCGTCATCGGCCAGGAAGTCGCCGCGAGCGCCATCGCCCGCGCCCTCCGCCGCTCCCGCGCCGATCTCAAGGATCCGCGCCGCCCGATCGGCTCGTTCCTCTTCGCCGGCCCGACCGGTGTCGGCAAGACCGAGACCGCCAAGCAGCTCGCCGCCCAGATGTTCGGCAACCAGGACGCGCTCATCCAGATCGACATGAGCGAGTACATGGAGAAGTTCGCCGTCTCCCGCCTCGTCGGCTCGCCTCCCGGCTATGTCGGTTACGAGGAGGGCGGCCAGCTCACCGAGCAGGTCCGCCGCCGTCCGTATGCGGTCATTCTCTTCGACGAGATCGAGAAGGCCCACCCGGATGTCATCCAGCTCCTGCTCCAGATCCTGGAGGACGGCCGCCTGACCGACTCGCTCGGCCGCACGGTCGATTTCCGGAACACGATTATTATCATGACGAGCAACGTCGGCGCCGCGCTCCTGCAGCGCCAGACCTCGATGGGCTTCTCCGCCGCCGCCTCGAACTTCAATGACTTCGAGAAGATGCGCGAGAAGGTGCTCGAGGAGGCCAAGCGCGTCTTCAAGCCCGAGTTCCTGAATCGTATCTCCGACATCATCTTCTTCCGCCCGTTGGAGAAGCCGGAGCTGCTCAAGATCATCGACCTCGAGGTGGCCAAGTTCGCGAAGCGACTGGTCGACCGGAAGATCACGATCTCCTTCAGCGAGGGCGCCAAGACCCTCATCATGGAGAAGGGCTACGACGAGAAGTACGGCGCGCGTCCGCTCCGCCGGGCCGTTGAGCACTACCTCGAGGACCCGTTCGCCGAGGCGCTCCTCCGCGGCGAAATCAAGGAAGGCGAGCTCGTGCAGGTCGACCGCGAGGGCGACAAGCTGATCTTCAAGCAACAGGCGCCCACTGCCGACACCGGCGTGGCACCCTAAAAAGGCGACCACCCGTCGCTGAGATGAACCCCGCTCCCGGATTCCGGGAGCGGGG
Organism: Opitutus sp. GAS368; assembly: GCA_945903545.1. Lineage (GTDB taxonomy): Bacteria > Verrucomicrobiota > Verrucomicrobiia > Opitutales > Opitutaceae > CAIYFD01. Next base: position 59,794 of record CAMDOO010000001.1, read on the forward strand.
TTTTTCGTGTCCGATGGTAGGGTTGCCTCGACGAGGCGACCGCGATGATCGCACGCCGGGAGGGAAAGAGTTCGGCCTGCAGGGCCGATTCCGGATGTTTTGCCACAGAGTCATAAGGCAGCGGAGCCACAACCAAAGGCCCAAACTTTCCCGCGGATTTCACGGATCGACGCGGATATTTAATCACAATCCGGTTCCGACATCCGCGTTCATCCGCGGAATCCGCGGGAAGGGTCGGAGTAACGCTCGGCAATTCCTCCCGGTATTCGAGGAGTAGTACAGAGTTCACAGAGGTCGGACTCACCTTCGCCGAATCTATGGCTCGGGGTGGAACTTGGGCCCGGAACCCAAACCAACGAGGCTTGGGCTCTGTGCTCTCTGTGCCTCTGTAACAAAAAGCGGTTCGGAATAAATCCCGGCGGACCGAACCCGTCCCGCCCTGCTACCTCGCTCCCGCGCGCTGCTGCAAAATCCGTCGCACCTGCGCCAGGTTCGCCGCGGCCGACGCATTGCCGGGATCGAGCTTCAGCGCTTCCTCGAACGCCTGCGCTGCCTGCTCGAACTGGCTGGCCTCGCCGAGGACATTGCCCATGCGGATCAGCGGTTCCGGGTTTTCGGGCGCGCGCCGCCGCGCCTCCTGGAATTGTGCCAGTGCCTCGGGCAGATGGCCGGTCTTCGCCAGCGACAGGGCCAAGTTCATCCGGGCCGCGATGTGCCCGGGCTTGGCTTGCACGGCCGCCTCATAATGCGGCTGGGCCTCGGTGAACTGGCCGACCCGCGCCTTGATGTTACCCAAGTTATAATGCGCCTCGGCATTCTTCGGGTCGAGCCGGGCCGCTGCCCGGTACTCTCCCGCGGACTCGTCTTCCCGGCCGGCGGCAAACAGCACGGTGCCGTGGTTGAGGTGGATCTCGGAATAGTCCGGGAACGTCGCCACCAGCGCCTCCCCGCGGCGAACCGCTTCGTCCAACCGCCCCGCGGCCATCAGTTCGAGGACCAGGTTGATGTTGGCCCGGACGTTTTCCGGCACCTTCAGCGCCGTGTCTTCCCAGATGGCAAGGGTCGAGCGGTAATCGAGATTCCGCTCGATCGTGGCGAGGCCGGCGCCGACCACGGCAATGGCCAGCACGGCCCGCGCCCGGCGGCCGAGGGCGAGGCAGAGCCAGGCGGTGAGCGGCACCACCAGGGCCGCCAGCGGCAGGTACATCCGGTGCTCCGCGATCGTCTGTGTTTGCAGCGGAACAAAGCTCGAGCTCGGGGCCAGGATCACGAAAAACCACGCTCCGAGGAAACCTGCCACGGGCCGGTGCCGCAGCGCCCAGCTGGTCCCCGCGAGCAGGGTGAGCAGCAGCAGGCCCTGCAGCCAGACGGCACCTGGGCCACTCACGACGTCTGTGCCGTAGTCGAGCACCAGCGGGTGGGGCCAGAACGAGAGACGTAGGTACAGTCCGATCGCCTTGCACTGGGTCAGGAGGTAATCGATCGAGCTGACGCCGAGTCCGAAACCCACCGTGCCGCCGCGCCCGCCACTGCCGAGGATCAGGCCGGTCAGCGGGATCCACGAGGCGAACAAGGCGAGATGCAAGCCCCGCCGTTGCCGCCACGCTTCGCGGAAGGTGCCCGCCAGGAAGGTCCGGTCGAAGAGCATGAGCAGCACCGGGGCAGTGGCCATCACCTCCTTGCTCAGCACGCCGAGGAAACACGCCGCCACCGTGATGCTCTTCCAGCGCGCGCTGCCGTTGGCCGTGGGATCCGTGGCCCGGACGAATCCATAGCAGGTGAACAGATAGATCAGCCCCACCAGTCCCTCCGTGCGCTGGATGACGCAGGTCACGGTCTCGGTCTGCAGCGGGTGCACGGCCCAGAGCAGGGCTGAACCGAGCGCGACCGGCAGGGCGAGGGTACCCCAGCGGGGCTGGAACGAGGGCAGCAGCAGGGTGCGCCGGACCAGGCCGAACAGCGCGAGTGCCGCCAGCGCATGCAACGCAAGATTGACCGCATGATATCCGGTGGGATTCAGCCCGCCGGCCGCATAGTTCAGGGCCAGGCTGAGGTTAAACAGGGGCCGGCTGTTGGCGCTCGAGCCGACATTCGACGGCGCCGCCAGCACGGTCCGCAGGTCGCCGAGATGGCGGATCGTCTGGTTCTCCACGATACCCGGGAGGTCGTCGAAAACGAAGGGCGCGTGCAGGCTGTTCGTGTAGACCGCCACCACCGCGGCCACGATCAGTCCGGCGCCCAGCAGGATCCGGCCCCGGGATGAGCCGGACCGGGGAGGCGAGGGTGGGGCCGACCGCGCGGGCATAGGGTGGCGCCAGCCAGGCAATCTTTCTGAAACGCTCAACGCTCAACTTTTAACGCTGCTCAATTCCTGCCGCCGCGACCAACTGCCAATTGCCAACGACCAACTTCCTTGTTCCGCTCGTCCTCTATGTCCCAGGTCCGCGTCCGCTTTGCCCCCAGTCCCACCGGCTTCTTCCACATCGGGAGCGCCCGCACCGCCCTGTTCAACTGGCTCTATGCCCGCCACACCGGCGGCGTGTTTGTGCTGCGGATTGAGGACACCGACAAGGAGCGCAACAGCGAGGCCTTCCTCAACCTGATCTACGACAGCCTCCGCTGGCTGGGCATGGACTGGGATGAGGGTCCCCAGATCGGCGGCAAGTTCGGCCCGTACCGCCAGAGCGAGCGCGGCGACATCTACAAGGAGTACCTCGCGAAGCTAACGGCCGCCGGCCGCACCTACGAGAAGGACGGCGCGACCTGGTTCAAACTGCTCGGCGAGCGCTACAAGACCTTCGACGACCACCGCAAGAAGGAGGTCGAGAAGGTGAAGACCGCGCCGGCCGTGATCGACGACCAGATCCGCGGTCGCGTCGAGCGCATCGAGGACGAGGATTTCGTGATCGTGCGCTCCGACGGCAACCCCGTCTTTCATTTCGTGAACGTCGTCGACGACATCGCGATGCAGATCACCCACGTGATCCGCGGCGAAGATCACCTCTCGAACACGAGCAAGCACGTCGAACTCTTCAAGGCCTTTGGCGCGCCCGTGCCGGCCTACGCCCACATCCCGCTCATCCTGAAGCAGAACGGCCCGGGCAAGATGTCGAAGCGCGACCAGGGCGCCCTCATCGAGGAATACCAGCGCCGCGGCACCCTGCCGGAGGCGCTCGTGAACTTCATCTGCCTGCTCGGCTGGAATCCCGGCGGCGACAAGGAGAAGATGCCCATCGCCGAGATCATCCGGCTCTTCGACCTGCCCGGCGTGAACCAGAGCAACGCGCGCTTCGACGAGAAGAAACTCGCGCACATGAACCTGACCTACCTGCTGGAGCAGCCCGCCGACCGCTTCCTAGCACTCGCCCGGACCCAGCTCGAGCGTGCCGGCGCCACCGCGGCCCTCGGCGCCGATCCGGCCTATCTCCGCGAGGTGCTGCTCATCAGCCAGCCCAAGATCAAAAGCCTGGAGGAACTGCCGGCCTACACCGCGTGGTTCTTCACCGAGGACTACGCGATCGACTCGAAAGTCCGCGAGAAGGTCATGGCCAAGGGCGACCCTAAGGCCCGCCTCGCCGAGCTGATTGCCGCGCTGCCGGGCTTCGACTTCTCCAGCGACACCGCCATCGAGCAGGGACTCGCCGCCTTGGCCGCGAAGAATGGCCTCGGTTTCGGCGACTACCAGTCCGTCGCCCGCCTCGCCGTCTCGGGTACCAACGTTGGCCCCAGCATCACCACGATCTTCCGTGTCCTCGGCCGCGAGCGCACGCTGGCGCGGCTAGGCCGGTTGGCGGCGAGTTGATCGAGGTAGTGGCCGCCGTCCCGGCGGCCCGGGGATTGGTTTGTGGGTAGGGGCACGTGTCCCCACGTGCCCTGGATCAAGGCCGTGTGTGGACACACGGCCCTACCATTTGGCTACCCAGTCCATCGGACCGATCCGACGGATCCGACCGATCAGTCCGATGGATCTGCGTAGGGTCGCCGCTCGCGCCGGCCCGTGTTCCAGACCGGCCCTGCGTGAGCGCAGGCCCTACGAGGCTTTTCCCGGTTTCGGCGCCAGATGCCCCGCATCCACCGCCGCCTGGATCATCTTTTCCGCATACTCCCACAACCGCGCTGAGCCGGCCGCGATGGGTGCGTTCCGCGCCACCACCCGGTCGTGGGTCACCCCGTGGCGCTGCCACGCGGCGCCCTCCGTCAGGCAGTTGAGCAGCATCGGCTGGAAGCGGTCCACCGCCGCGGCGAACTTCGACTCGGCGGTCTGGCGCGCTTCAAACTCGTCCCAGATGGCCCGGAAGTCCGCGGCCTGGTCGGGCGGCAGCAACCCGAAGATCCGGTCGGCCGCCCGTGCCTCGCGCTCATGCTGGTCCGCCATCGCGGCGGTGTCGTAGGCGAAGGTGTCGCCCGCATCGATCTCCACGAGATCGTGCAGGATCACCATCTTCAGCACGCGCAGGAGGTTCAGCCCCTTGAACTCGGCGTGCTCGGCGAGCACGATGACCAGCAGGCAGAGGTGCCACGAGTGCTCGGCATCGTTCTCCCGCCGCCGGCTCTGGGTGGTGAGGGTCTGGCGGAAGACCTCCTTGAGGCGGTCGGCCTCGACAATGAACGCGATCTGCTGGACCAGACGCTCGGCGGGATTCGTCATGGGACGAGAGAATGGAAGTGGGCGAATTCGGCAATCCGGGATGCGTGCTTTGATGGTACGGCAGGATGGGTAGGGGCCGACGTCCTGGCGGCCTGCGGATTCGAACCCGGTCCGCCGCGACGTCGGGCTCTACCTTGGAAACTCAGCAAAAAAAAGTCCGGCTCCCGAGGGAGCCGGACTGAGAGGTCGAAACCGGGTCGGACCCGCCTTACTTGCCGGCCTGGTAGAGACGCAGGTTGGTCATCGACCACGCGGCGGGGGCGAAAGTCCCGTCGGGGGCCGGGTTGGTCGGCGAGGTGAGGCGGACGAACATCGCCGGCGCGGGTTTGAAGGAGATGATCGTCAGGGTGCCATCGGCCCGGCTGTGCGCCGGGAGCGTGGTCCATGTGGTGCCGTTCAGGGAAACCTGCACCCCGAACTGGCGGGGAGGGGCCGCGGGGGCTGCTGCCGCCGCACCACCGGCACCACGGGCGCCGCCAGTTGCACCGCGACCACCGCCGCGACCGCCGACGGCGTTGAAGGTGATCTCGGCGAGGTTGATCGCGTTCGGGAGCTCGATCTGGAACCAAGGGCCAGCAGTCGCGGTTGCCGCGCCGGCGGCCGGAGCGGGGAGGGTCCAGCCGTTTAGGTTGAAGGCATTCTGCACATTGGCCGAGTTGGCTGTGCCCGTGGAGCTGGCGGAGACTTTCCAAGAGGCGTCCGGCAGGAGAATCGTCGGCAGGGCGGCCTCGAGCTCGGCGACGGTCCAGGGGGTCGTGCGGGTGTTGGCCGCCCGCACGCGGGCGACGTCGGTCGCGGTGATGTAGCCCGCATTGTTGCCGAAGCTGTTGCGCACATAGGAGGCGATACCGGCGAGAGCCTCGTCGGAGAAGCCATGCATCGGGATCATCACCTGCGTGTAGGTCTTGCCGTCGACCGGGCCGGTGACGCCGTTGAGGAGAGCCTTGATCACGTAGTCGCGATGGCCCTGCACCCGCGGCGAACCGGCGAGGGTCGGGGCCATCGTCGCGCCGGGACCTCCATCCGGAATCGGCAGGCCGCGGCCGTCGTTGCCGTGACAGGAGAAGCAGACGGAGGTGAACGTGCCGGCCCCGTTTTCCATCAAGGCCTGCTGTTCCGGGGTGAGCGCCGCGCCGCCACGGCCGCCGCCGCGGCCCGTGGCCACAGCGCCGTTGGCGATCCAAGTGCCGATTTCCTGCATGCCCTTGGCCTTGTTCTCGGCGACGACCGTCTTGGCGAGGGTGGTCACATCCGGGAGCTTGAGGATGTTCGCGGTCAGGAGGGCCTGAATGGCGACGTCGGGATCGGAGTCCTTGGCCATCGCGCGATAGTCGGAGTCGAACGAACGGTCGCCGGCCTTGTAGAGGGTCTCGCTCGCGCGGATCGCTTGCACCCGCAGCCGCGGGGCCGGGTCCCTCATCGCTTCCCGGACCAGGGATGCGGGCATGGCATTGAGGCCCTCGAGTGTCCACAACGCGTGGAAGCGCGCGAGAAGGTTGTCCGAGGATCTTACCATGGCCTCGAGGACGGGGGCGACCGACTTGTCCTGCATGAGGATCAGCAGGCGTTGGGCGGTGTCGCGCCACCAGCCGTTTGGGTCGGCCAAGTGGGCAACGAGCTGCGCCGGGGTCTCGTCCAGCATGCGGGGCTGGGTGAGGTTGAGTGGCTTGGCCGGCTTGCCGGCGATCACCGGCACGCCCTCGTGCGGGGGGATGCCATCGTAGCGCAGGCGCCAGATGCGGCCGTAGCCGACAATCTTGTCGAGCTGAAGCTGCTTCACCCGGGCGTTCAACCAGGTGCCCGGGGCGGACCACTGCGTGTCCTCGATGACGCCGTGGTACATATCGACGATGTACAGGCTGCCATCGGGGGCGGTCCTGGTGTTGACCGGGCGGAAAAGGGGATCCGTGTTCATGATGAACTCGGAATAGGGGTAGGCATTGCGCAGCTGCGTGCTGCCCTCGGTCTTCACGATCTTGGTGCGGCGCACGAGGCGGCCGACTGGCTCGGTGAAGATCAGCTCGCCCCTCAGGTCGGCGGGCAGGGCTGTGCCGCGGAAGATGTCGGGACCGGCGGCGGCCGTGAAATGATTGAGCACGCCGAGGGGGACCCGGATGCGGTTCATGCCGCCCTGCATGTCGGAGACGCCGCTGATGGGCCACACGACCTGAAAGTCGGTCTCCATCCCGTCAGGAATGCTGAAGGTGCCGTACTGGATCGGAATCTGGAAATTCACCGGCCCGGTTTCGCCGCCCGCATCGATGTTCCAAGTCCTGCCGTCGTCGTCCTGGGCAAGGCCCCACTGGCCGCCGGAATTCGGGATGTTCTCCTTGCGGATTCCCGTCGGGGTCCAGCGGAACCGGAAGGTATTGTAGGTGGAGTAAATCCAGTTGTCCAACGCCCAGAGAAACCCGCTCTGCTCGTGCTCGATGTTGCCGTCGCGGTTCAGGCCGACACCGGTGTAGAACACCTCCATTTTGTCGGCGGCACCGTCGCCGTTCGTGTCGGTGTAGAGGTAGAGATTGTCGTCGTGGGTGACGTTCACGAGCACGCGGCCCTTGTCAAGTGGCAGCACAGCCCGGGGCGCGGTGATGTTGTCGATGAAGACCGTGTGCTTGTCGAAGACACCGTCGCCCCTAGTGCTCTCCCAGAGGCTGATCCGGTTGATCGGGTCGTATTGCCGGGTGCCGAGGTCATCCAGCATGTAGCTGCGCATCTCTCCGACGTACATCCGGCCGTTGCCGTCGAACTCGATGAAGGCCGGTTGGGAGATCTCGGGGTCGGAGGCGACCAGTTCGACGCGATAGCCCGGCGGGACCACGAAGCCTTTCAACTGCTCGGCGGGCGATTTGGCGAGGATGGGGTCGCGCGGGCCGAAGTCGGCGTCGCCGGGGTCGTTGGTGGCCCGGCCGCCGCGCCCGGCCCCGGCACCGCCGCGTGCGCCCGCACCTTGTGCGGGGGTGGTGCCGGCTGGATCGGGCGCCGGTGCCCCGGGTGCGGCCGCGGGAGGTGCCTGGGCCCGCAGCGCGGGCAAGGTCAGCAGGCCGAGGAGGGCGGAGCACGCGAGCGAAGCGTGCACGAGGAGACGTGGGTGGGTCGTCATCTTCAGGCCGGGGTGGGTGGGATGCCGCGCCGTGAAAGGGCGCGGGGGGGATGCCAGCAACAACAGGCTTCGGCCGCTGAGTCAAAGGCCACTTGCGCCTGGGACGCATGATGCCTTCCTCCCTGCGGATTGGGCGGATCGGCGGACCTGGCGGCGCGCGTTGTGCTAGGTGTAGTCCCGCCGCAGATTGCTCGGCAGCAGGCCCAGCTCCTCGCGGTACTTGGCGACGGTGCGGCGGGCGATGTTGATGCCCTTTTCCTGCAGCTTGGCGACGAGGTCCTGGTCGCTCAGGGGCTTGGCGGTGTCCTCGAGGTCGATCAGCTCGCTGATCATCTCCTTCACGCTCTTGTTCGAGACGGAGGCGCCGCTGTCGGCCTGGTAGCCGGGGGTGAAGAAGAACTTCATGTCGAACACCCCGTGGGGCGTGCGGATGAACTTGTTCGCGATGGCCCGGCTCACGGTCGTCTCGTGCACGCCCACGGCGTCCGCGATCTTGGTCATCGTGAGGGGCTTCAGGTGCGAGACGCCGTGCTCGAAGAACTCGCCCTGCACCTTCATGATCTCGCGCGTGATGCGCTCGATCGTCTGCTGGCGCTGCTCGATCGAGTTGATCAGGAATTTGCCGGACCGGATGCGCTCCCGGAGGTAGTCGCGTTCCTCGCGGGTCAGCGTGCCCTTCGCGATCATGTCCCGGTAGGTGTTGGAGATCCGGAGGCGCGGGATGTAGTCGCTGTTCAGGCTCACGCTCCACTTGTCGCCGTCCTTCTCGACCGTCACATCGGGCACGACGACCCGGTTGCTATCCTCGGCGAAACGCCGGCCGGGCGCGGGGTCGAGCGCGCCGATCTCCTCGATCGCGACCTGCACATCGTCGGTGTCGGCCCCGAGCTTGCGCGCGAGCTCGGGGATGCGCCGGCGGGAGAGGAGGTCGAAGTGGTCACGGATGATGCGACCGGCCATGGTCTCGCGCCGGCCCTTGGCGCCAAGTTGGAGGAGCAGGCATTCCTCGAGGTTGGTCGCGCCGATGCCCGCGGGCTCAAAGCCCTTCAGGATCTTGGCGGCCTCCTGCACGACGGGGAGGGGCAGGCCGGCCTGAAGCGCGACATCGTTGGGCGACTGGGTGAGGAAGCCGCGGTCGTCGAGGGTGCCGACCAGGTGCTTCACGGCCTCGAGCGTGGGGGCGTCGAGATCCGCCAGCTCGGCCTGTTGCACCAGGTGCTCCTGCAGCGAGGTCTCGGTCACCAGCGAGTCGAAGAAATGCTGGCGCTTCTCCGCGTCCTCCGAGGTGAAGGGCTGGGCCCCGCCGGCGCTGGCGAGGTGGTTGCGCCAGTCCTCGTCGAGCTTGCCCAGGATCTCGAACTCCTTGGAGAAATCCAGTTCCTCGCGGTCGCCGCTGCCCTCGGGCGACGCGGGAGCATCCTGGCCGGCGTCGTTGTCGAGGGTGTTGTCGGCGTCCTTCTCGCGGTCGAGGCTCACGCCTTCCATCGGGAGTTCCTCCAGCGTCGGATTGGCCTGCAGTTCTTCCTGGATGACGGAACGCAGGTCGAGCGCGGCGACCTGCAGTATCTTCAGCGACTGCCGCAGTTGCGGCGCGAGGACGAGGGACTGGGTCTGGCGTTGGCGAAGTTCGTGGCTAAATCCGGGCCCGCTCATGAAGACGTGTGTCGCTATGGGGGTCCATATCAGGCGACGATAGTCGGGGGCCGGGAAAGCGGGGCCGGCGAGGTGGGTTCGGTGTACCCCATGATTTCCTTGAGGTACGCGCCGAGTTTTTCATTCGTGGGGCCGTAGCCGTCACTGTAGAGGTAGATCTCAAGGGCCGTAAGGACATCGAGGGCGTTCTGGTAGCGCTGCTCGCGGTCGCGGGTGAGGCACTTGTGGATGATGACCTCGAGCTTGGGGTCGATGTCGGCCCGCAGGGTCGAGAACTGCGGGATCGCCATGGAGAGGATGTTCCGGCGCGACTGGGCGCGGTCGGTGGAGCGGAAGATGTTTTTTCCGAGCAGCAGCTCGGTCAGGACGATGCCGAGCGGGAAGATGTCGGCCCGGGCGTCGGTCACGGCGTAGTTGGCCTGCTCGGGGGAGAGGTACTCGTCCTTGCCCGCGATCACCTTGCCCTCCTCGTTGTACATCAGGTCGAGGGCCTTCGCGATGCCGAAGTCGGTCAGCTTCACGTCGCCCTCGTAGCCCATCAGCACGTTCTTCGGGCCGATGTCGCGGTGCACGATGCCGAGCGGGCGGCCCTCGGTGTCGCGCTTCTGGTGCGCGTAGGCGAGGCCGCGGGCGATGCGCGAGACGATGAAGGCGGCGAGGTCGGTGGGGATCCGGCGGCTGACCGCGCGGTGGCGCTCGAGGAACTGCTCGAGGTTCACGCCGGACACATACTCCATCACCATGAAATACTGCCCGCCAACCTGGCCGAGGTGGTAGGTCTGGACGATGTTGGTGTGGATGAGGTCGGCCACGAGCCGGGCCTCGCCGATGAAGTTCTTCTGGAACTCCTCGATGGCCGAGTACTCCTCGCGGATCAGTTTGACGGCGACGACCTTCTTGAAATTACCGGCGCCGCGCTGGTGGGCCATGTAGACGACACCCATGCCGCCCTCCGCGAGCTTCTTGACCATCTCATAGTGGATTTCGTTGAAGATGTGTTTGATCGCGGCCACGTCGTGAAAAAACGGCGGTGCGCGGGTCAACGCAAGTTTGGTTTTTGTCTTTGGCACGAATATTGCAGCCTGCCTGGCCGCACGTCGGGCTTCGCCCTCGCGCCGCCAGATGCCACAGTGGCTCCGCCGTTTTGGGTCAAAGCCGGAGGTCTTTTCCTCTTGGCGATTCTTCGAGTAGCAGAAGCAAAAGTGATTCCCTTCCCACATCCCAATGGCACAGCCATGGGTTTGGGCATCTGTCAGGCATCGCCCGACAGTCGGCCAGTTGACAGGCGGAGCCGTGGTTCTACCGTGCGCTGATCATGATCTCGCTCACGCCCCGCGCCGCCCGGCAGGTCCGTTCCATGCAGGAGGGGCTGGGTTCGCCCCACAAGGTGCTCCGGGTCTTCGTCGAGTCCGGCGGCTGCTCCGGCTTTCAGTACGGCATGTCCTTCGATGAGCGCAAGGAGGGCGATGCCGAGCTCGTCAGCGAGGGCGTCCCCATGCTGCTCGACGCCGCAAGCCTCGCCTACCTGGAGGGCTCGATGATCGATTTCGACGACGGGCTCCAGGGCAAGGGCTTCGAGATCAAGAACCCGAACGCGCAGTCCACCTGCGGTTGCGGCAAGTCGTTCTCCTGAAAGCCGGCGGACGAAGTCCGCCCGCCGTTAGGTCAGAAACGTATGCGCCCGCACGGCGACCCGGAGTCCCGACTGGGCGCAGGCCGGCAGCGCGATGCCGTCGCGCACCTGCCCGGCGAAGAAGATCCCCGGGTGGCTGCGCTCCGTCGCCGCGAGCGCCTCGAGGTGCGCGCCGTGGCCGAGATTGTACTGCGGGATCGCGCGCGGCCAGAAGTTGCGGCGGGTGAACACCGGCGGGCCCTCGACGCCGAGCAGGTCCTTCAGGTCCGGCGCCACGCGCGCCAGGATTTCCGAGGCGGGCATGGGGGCGAGCTCGGGATGCAGGGAACCCCCGACCATGACGGTCAGGGCCGCGTGGCCCTCGGGGGCACGGCCGGGGAAGAGGGTCGAGGAAAACAGCACACCGAGCATCGAGCGTTTCTCCACCGCCGGCACGAGCACCCCGAAGCCGTCGAGGGCGTGCGGCACCTGTGCGCGGCGGTAGCCGAGGAAGAGCGAGGTCACCGGCGGGTGTGGCACCGCGTCGAGCCCCGCCAGGGGCGTGCCGCCGGCGAGGCGGAGCCGGGCGAGTCCCGCGGCGGGCAGCGCGGAAACCACGGCGTCGAAGGTCTGGTTGCGCGGAGTGCCGTCCTCGGTCCAGCCGACGTTCCATCGCTTGCCCTGCGCCGTGAGTGAATCCACCCGGGCATTGACCCGGATCGCGCCGGCGGACTGGCGGGCGGCCAGGGCCTCCGGCAGGGTCTGCAGGCCGCGGCGGAACGAGATCAGGGCCGCCGGCTTGCGCCCTTCCTTCCGGCGGGTCTTCGCTGCGGCGATCTGCCCGCGGATGATCGAGCCGTGCGTCCGCTCGCTCTCCCAGAGCGTGGGGAAGGCATGCTGGGTCGAGAGCTGCGCGGGGTCGCCCGCATAGATGCCGCCGATCAGGGGCTGCACCGCATAGTCGAGGAGCTCGGATCCGAGGTGATCACGCACGAACTCGGCCACGCTGACATCGGCCGGCCGCTGCCGGCGCCGGGCAAAGATTTCGGCCAGCACGCGGAGCTTGGCACCGAACGAGAATAGCCTGGAGCCGAAGAGGGCCGGAGGTGAAAGCGGGGCCGCGATCACCTCGCCGCCGCGGACTAGAAAGCGGTTTTTTGCCTCCGGCGAGGCCGCCACCGTCTCGCCGGCGAGTCCCAGCTCGGTGAGGAGGTCCGTGACCTCCGCTTGCGTGGGCTGGAACGAATTCGGCCCGGCCTCGATCAGCCACCCGTCCGTGATCTCGGTGCGGATGGCGCCCCCGATCCGGGGGGAGGCTTCGAGCAGCACGACGCCGTGACCGAGCGTGCTCAGGCGGTGCGCGGCCGCGAGGCCGGTGATGCCGCCGCCGAGCACCGCGATCGTCAGCGATGGATTCATGCGACTCAGCGCCAGCCCGTGACCGTGTCGACCAGGGCCTGCACGCACTCGATCTTGGCGGACGGCATGATCCCGTGGCCGAGGTTGAAGATGTGGCCGGATGCGCCACGCATCGACTCCAGCAGGCGCCCGGTCTCACGCCGCACGATGTCCGGCGTGGTATTGAGGAGCACAGGATCGAGGTTACCCTGCACCGCGACGTTGGCCGGCAGGGTGCGGCGGACGATAGAGAGGTCGCTGGTCCAGTCGACGCTGAGGACGCGCGCGCCGCTGAAGGCCTGGTCCGACACGTGCGGGGCGGTGCCCTTGGCGTAGAGGATCACGGGGAAATCCTTCGGCAGCGCGGCGATGATCCGGCGGATCCATTTCAGCGAAGCCGCCTCGTAGTCGGCGCCCGCGATGATGCCGCCCCACGAGTCGAAGATCTGGATCGCGTCGGCCCCGGCGCGGATCTGCATCTGGAAATAAACGATCAGAGCGGCGGTGAGCTTTTCGAGCAGCGCCTCGAACGCCGGACGGTCGGTGTAGAACAGCACCTTGATGCGGTCGAAGTCATCCGAACTGCCGCCCTCAACCATGTAGGTCGCGAGGGTCCACGGCGAGCCGCCGAAGCCGAGCAGGGCCTTCTGGCCGGCGAGCTCGCCGCGGAGCCGCTCCAGCGTGGCCGCGACATAGTTGAGCTTTTCCAGCACGGCTTCGGCCGGGGCGAGGGCGTCGATCTGGGCGCGCGTGTCGATCCGGTACTCCATCGCGATGCCGCCCTGGTCGCGGAAATGGTAGCCTTGGCCGAGCGCCTCGGGGATCACGAGGATGTCCGAGAACAGGATCGCGGCATCAAGGGCGAAACGGCGCAGCGGCTGCAGCGTGACCTCGGTCGCCAGCTCGGGCGTGCGCACCATCTCGAGGAACGAGGACTTCGCCTTCAGCGCGCGGTACTCCGGGAGGTAGCGGCCGGCCTGCCGCATGATCCACAGGGGGGGGCGGTCAAGCGGAGCACAGGCACAGGCGGCGAGGAAGCGTTCGCGGGAAGTCATGGATGAGTTATGGCCGCAATAAGGCGCAGAAGGCGCAAAATAATCCGGTCAGAGGATCGTGTTGTATTCCGGGTGACCTCACCCGGAGGCGATTTCCGCTTTTGCGACTTTTGCGTATTTTTGCGGCCATCACGGTTCGGCCGCCCAATCGCGGGGTTTGAGGAAAACGTCGTACAGCCGCGCCTCGGGCGAGCCTGGCTCGGCTTTCCAGTCGTAATCCCAGCGGACCAGCGGCGGCAGGCTCATCAGGATCGACTCCGTGCGGCCTCCGCTCTGCAGGCCGAAGTGCGTGCCGCGGTCCCAGACGAGGTTGAACTCCACGTAGCGCCCGCGCCGGTAGAGCTGGAATTTCCGTTCGCGCTCGCCATAGGGGAGGGCCTTGCGGCGGGCGACGATCGGGCGGTAGGCGGGCAGGAAGGCGTCGCCCACGCTGCGGGTGAGCGCGAAGCTCTGCTCGAAGCCGAGCCGGTCGAAGTCGTCGTAGAACAGGCCGCCGATGCCGCGCGGCTCACCGCGGTGCTTGAGGAAGAAGTACTCGTCGCACGTCCGCTTGAGCGTCGGATAGAGGTCGGGGCCGAAGGGTGCGACCGCGGCGCGCGCCGTTTGATGCCAGTGGCGGGCGTCCTCCTCGAAGCCGTAGTAGGGCGTCAGGTCGAAGCCGCCCCCAAACCACCAGATCGGATCTGAAATCGCAGATTTGAGATTTGAGATTCCGTCAGACCCCGCCGCGCAAAAAAAGCGCACGTTCGCGTGGCTCGTCGGCACGCAGGGGTTGCGCGGGTGGATGACGAGCGACACACCGAGCGCCTCCCAGGGCCGGCCCGCGAGGGCGGGACGGTGCGCCGTGGCCGAGGGGGGCAGGGTCAGGCCGCGGACATGCGAGAAGGCCACCCCGGCTTTCTCGAAAACGCCACCCTCGGCCATGATGCGCGTCCGGCCTCCGCCGCCTTCGGCGCGGGTCCAGTTGTCCTCGCGGAATTTGCCGCTCCCGTCCTCCGCCTCGAGCCCGGCGCAGATGCGGTCCTGCAGGTCGAGCAGGTAGGCGCGGACGGCGGTGACGTTGGGTGCGGATGACACGAGGCTATTTTCCCGACCCACCGCCCGCGGGCGCAACGAGGAAATTACGGGTGGACGCCCCGTCGCCTACAGGACGGTAATGGCCGGAACCTGCAGGCGGGCGATCGCGGACATGACCTGCGCCGAGGCGGCTTGGTAGCGTTCCTTCCCGGTGCCGACATCATAGGCGGCAGGGGCGAGCGGCGGGCCGAAGACCACGTCCACCTTGGTGTTGAGATGCGGCACCTTGGCGCCGCGGCCGAAGGCCTCGAACGAGCCGAAGATCCGCGCCGGTACCACCGGGACCTGGGTCTTGCAGAGGATGAAGCCCACGCCGGCCTTCGGCTCCTGCAGGTTCCCGTCCGGCGAACGCGTGCCCTCGGGGAAAAGGATCATCACCTTGCCCTCGGCGAGCGAACGCAGCACGCGCTTCAACGCGCTGATGTCCTGCCCGCCGTCGCGATCCACGGGGATCGTCCCCACGGCGTCGAGCCACCAGGAGGAAATGCCGCCTTTCCAGAGAGTCTTGCGTGCAAAGAAATTCATTTGCCGCGGCACCTGCGAACCGATCAGAGGCGGGTCAAGCAGGCTGGCGTGGTTGCCCGCGATCAGGAAGGGCCCCGTCTTGGGCAGGTGCTCGATTCCCGCCGTCGTCCCGCGGAAGAACATGTCGTAGGACACCCGCAGCCAATAATGGCTCACGCCGTAGACTGGCGTCATGTGGGCTTGGGGGAACGACTCGCTCATACGCGGGAAGCCCGGCCCTCGATCTGCGCGACCAACCGGTCCACGACCTGCTCGAGCGTGAGGTGGGTGGAGTCGATCGCGGTCGCCCCGGCGGGAATTGTTAGCGGCGAGGTCTTGCGCGAGCTGTCGAGCCGGTCCCGCTCCGAGATGGAATCATGCTGGCCCTCGCTGGCCCGGCGCCGGGCGCGCTCCACCGGGTCGGCCTGGAGGAAAAATCGGAAGTCCGCGTCGGGAAAGATCACCGAGCCGATGTCGCGCCCCTCCATCACGAGTCCCTTGAATTGGTGCTGCCGCGCCACGGCGGCCTGCCCGCGCTGGTAGGCGAGCAGCGCGGTGCGCACGGCGGGGATGGCGGCGAAGTGGGAGACGTGCTCGTTGACCTCGCGGCTGCGGATCTCGTCGCCGGCCACCCGGCCGCCGATCTCCATCCGCGCCGACCGGCCCTCGACCCGCGTGCCGAAGGGCAGGGTGGCGACGGCGGCCTGCACCGCCGGCAGGTCCGCGGGACTGAGTCCGCGGCGCAGCAGCTCGGCCGTGATGGCGCGGTAGAATGACCCCGTGTCCACATGCAGCAGGTGCAGGCGTTCGCTCAGCGTGCGCGACGTCGAGGACTTGCCCGACGCGGCGCCGCCGTCGATGGCCACAATGATGAAGGGACGTTCGGGCATCAGGCTTCGGACGATTTTCGCCGCAGGTCCTCCAGCAACTCAAAAAAGTGGGGAAACGTTTTGGCGCAGCACGCCGGGTGGCGAATCGTGAGCCAGGCACGGCCGTCGCCGTGGAGGTTGTGGCAACCGAGAATGCCGAAGCTCATCGCGAAGCGGTGGTCCCCGTAGGTCTCGATCACCTGGCCGGACACGAGCGGCCGCGGTGTGATCGTGAGCGCGTCGGGTTCCTCCACCACGTGCTGCCCGAGCTTCGTGAGTTCGCGCGCCATGCCGGCGATCCGGTCGGTCTCCTGGTGCCGGGTGTGCGCGATGCCCGTGATGCGGGTCGGGCCGTCGAGCAGGGGGGCGAGGGCCGCCAGCGTCAGGAAGGTGTCGGAGATCGCGTGGAAGTTCTGGGTGATGCCGCGGCGGGTGGTCCCATGGGGAAGCCTCGCCTCGAGGCCGGTTTCGCCGACGAGGCCGGTCACGCCGAGGCCGACCGACTGCAGCACGGTGGCGAAGGCGGCGTCACCCTGCAGGCCCACGCCGGGCGCGACGAAGCCGCGCAGCGCGAGTGCGCCGCCCGCGACGAGCGGCAGGGCGAGGAAATAGCTGCCGGCCGAGGCGTCAGGCTCGATCGCGTAAGTGCCCGTGCCATGCGTGTAGGCCTGCGCCCGGGAACGGATGCGCCAGGAGCCCGGACGGATCTCGGTGGCGATGCCGGCGCCGGCAGAAAACGCCGCCATCATTCGCAGGGTCATCGCGACATACGATTCGCGGGCGCCGCCGCGGAGGGAGATGGTGGTGTCGGCCCGCGCGAGGGGAGCCACCATCAGCAGCGCCGACAGCAGCTGGCTGCTCTCGCTGGCGTCGATGTCCACCGTGCCGCCGGCCAGGCCATGGGCGCGGATCTCGAGGGGCAGGAAGCCCTCCTCGCGCGTGCAGCGGATGTCGGCGCCGAGTGCGCGCAGGGCCTCCAGCAGCGGCCGCATGGGGCGCTTCCGCATCTGGGGCACGCCGTCGATTTGATAAACCCCCGCCGGGGCGGCCGCGCAGAACGCGGTCAGGAAGCGCGCGGCCGTGCCCGCGAGCCCGACGTGCAGCTTGGCCTCCCGGGCCGGGATCGCCCCGCCGCGGCCCTCGACATAAATTGTTTCCTTCGCCGCGTCCTCCCGGACAGCAAATCCCAGCCGGCGCAACGCCTCCGCCATGATCGCCGTATCCTCGCTGAACAGCGCCCCGGTCAGTGTCATCGGCCCGTCGCCCAGCGCCGCCAGCAGCAGGGCCCGGTTCGTGATGCTCTTCGAACCCGGCAGGGTGGCCACACCCCGGACCGGGTGCGTGAATGGCGTGATGGCGAGTTCGTCGGGCAACATGTCCCGTCCAGCGTCAGCCACCACCCCCGGCGCGCCAAGGGGATTTTTCCGGACCGGTCTCAACGCCTTCCGGACCTGACCAGAGTTTCATCTATTAGATGAAACTCTGGTCAGGTCCGAAATTACGAGGGCGGCAGAAATCTGCACTTTGAGTGAAAGATTCGGCGGAATCCTGCGTTTTACCTGTAAAGGCCGGGTTGCGGACTGATCCGGCGAAAACGAATCAATCCTACGATGCGCTCAGACGTCTTGATTGTTGGCGAAGTGGCCGGGGGCCTCGCCGAACTGGCCCGAATGATGGTGCTGGCCGGCCGTCGGCACTTCCTGCCGCCTGCCCGCCGCCGTCGCCGGGGAGGCACCATCAGGCCCGGGCCCGAAACGCCCCTGTGGAATGCGTTGGCGGCAACGGTCCGTCCGCATTTGCGACGCTACGGGGCCAAATCCAACCTCGGTCGCATGCTGGGGGTGTCGCCCCAGCGCGTGCATTTATGCTTCAAGGCGAATTCAGCGATGCCGGACGCGGAGCAAGTATTGCAACTGCTGGTTTGGTTGAGCCAAGGCGCACCCGTTCTGGTGGGACCCAAACGCAAACCGTGGCGCCGCCTCCCCACCGGACGTTTCTATTGAAACGGTGGCCGTCATCAGATTGGGCCCAGCGATGTTGCGATCGGATTCAATCGCTTCGCGGATGCATCCGCCCCGTGAGCACTGCGAGCCAGAGTTTCATCTAATAGATGAAACTCTGGCCAGGCCCGACCGGGTGCAGAAGGGGGCGAAACGGGCCGCCTCAGGGGGCGGGGCGGAACTTGTCGCGGTAGGCGCGGCCGCGCTCGAGCTGGGCGGTGACCTCGGGGTAGTCGCGGTTGGCCAGGGCGATCTGGAAGGCATGCAGGCTTTCCTGGTACTGGCGGAGCGCGATCAGGATCTCGTCGCGGTTCTGCTCGAGGATGGTGCGCCAGAGCTGGGGGTCGCTGCCGGCGATCCGGGTGGTGTCGCGCAGGCCGCCGCCGGCATGGTTGCGCCAGGCGGGATCCTTGCCGGCGAGGAAACCGCAGAGGGTCGAGGCCAGCACCTGCGGGAGGTGGCTGATGTGGGCGACGATCTCGTCGTGCTTGTCCGGCGCCACGGTCACGGGCTCCGCGCCGAGGTCGCTCCAGAAGCGCGTCACGACCGCGGCGGCCTGGGCGTCGGTCAGCGGTCCCGGGGTGACGAAACACGTGCGGCGCTCGAACAGGGTTGAGCTGGAATGCTCCCAGCCGGTTTTTTCCGAGCCGGCCATGGGATGCGAACCGACAAAGTGCGCGTGGGCGGGCAGCACGGCGGCGGCGAGGCGGCTGACCTCGGCCTTGACGCTGCCCACGTCGGTCACGATTGCGCCGGGCGCGAGGGCGGGGGAGATTTCCTTCGCGAGCGGCACGATGCGGTCCACCGGGGAGGCGATGACGACGAGGTTGGCGCCGCGGACGGCGGCGGTGATTTCGTCGGGCGCGCTGTCGCACCACGGTTGCTTGGCGAGGGCGAGGCGGACTTCCGGGCGGCGCGCCCACACGACGATGCGCTTCGCCACGCCGCGCGCGCGGGCGGCCTGCGCGACGGATCCGCCGAGGAGGCCGGGGGCGATGATCGTCAGTTGGGGGATCACAATCCCGCTAAGACGCAAAAAGCCCCGGGGCTGTCGAGCGATGTTTGGGTGGCGAGACCAGCGAGATGCTTCCGGATCCTATCTTTCTCTTCTTCTTAATCATTCTTTTTCTCTCCGATGCCCGTCGCCCGAAGATCGGGAGAGAGAAAGATTTAGAGCAAGAGAAGGTTCCCTCCTGGCTACTTGCCGGCCAGCGCCACGATCTGCGCGAACTCGGTCTGGCTGAGCGGCACCACGGAAAGCCGGCTTTGGCGGAGGAGCCCGATGCCGGCGAGGGCGGGCACGGCCTTGATTTGCGCGAGGGTCACGGGCCGCGGCAGGGCGTGGCCGGCCTTCAGCTCGACCGCGACCCAGCCGGGTTCGTCGGCGGTGGTGTCGGGGAACGCGGGTTTGCTCACCTGCGCGAGGCCGACGACGGCCTTGGTTGTCACGCTCTCATAAAAGAGGACGGCATCACCGCGCTGCATCGTGTTGAGGTGAATGCGCGCCTGGTAATTGCGGACTCCGGTCCAGGCGGTGCGGCCGTCGCGCACGAGGTCGGTCCAGGCGTAGGCTTCCGGCTCGGATTTCACGAGCCAGTGGGTGGGGCGGGCGGAAGCCGGGGATTTCATGCGCTGGAAATGCTGAACGGTTGGGCTCGATGCGAGCTTGGATCCAAGCAGACGAAGATTGATCACGGCGGCGACGGAGTCGCCGCCCTACTGGGAGCAGCCGCGTTGGGCTCTGAGCATGCGCCTGAAGTCCAGGCGGTGGGGGCCTCTCACCACCAGCGAAAGACACGGAGCAGGCTGGAGAAGTCATCGGTCCAAGGGGCGTCGCCGGAGGTACGGGCGGGTTGCCAGCTCGGATCTTTGGCGAGAAAGGCGAGGTCGGCCGGCGCACGGGCCATGGCCACCCAGACGGACGGGGACTTGCCGCGCGCCTGCAGCTCCGGGGTGAGGGTGGTGTCGTCGCGCACGAGGCAGGGAATGCCGGTGTCGCGTGCCAGGTTCGCGAAGACCGGCTCAAGATCGAGGTGCCAGTTGGAGATGTGAAACGCGAGGACCCCGCCCGGGGCGAGTTTGCGGAGGTAGAGGGCGAGGGCCTCGCGCGTGGCGAGATGCACCGGGATGCTGTCGGCGCTGTAGGCATCGAGCACCATGAGATCAAATGCCTGGTCGGGCTCGCGACCGAGCGAGAGCCGGGCATCGCCGAGCACGACGCGCACCGGGGCCGGGGCGTCGCGGAGATAGGAGAAGTAACGTTCGTCGCGAGCCAGCCGGACGACCACCGGGTCGATCTCGAAGTAGGTCCACGAATGGCCAGGCTGGACATAGCCCGCGAGCGATCCGGCGCCGAGGCCGACGGCACCGACCCGCAACGACGGCCGGGAGCCCAGGCGGGTCAGAATCTCGCCCACGGGTCCGCTGGGATGATAGTAGGTCAGCGGCTCGCGCCGGCGGGCGGGGTCGAGGGACTGGCGGCCGTGGAGCGTCTTGCCGTGCAGCAGTTGGTGGAACTGGCCCGCGGCATCGACCGTCACCCGATGCACGCCGAAGAAGCTGCGCTCCATGTGCAGGAGGGTCCCGCGTGGTCCCACGTAGGCCAGCCCGGCCAGCAGCAGGGCACCGGCCCCGAGAGCGAAGCGGAGCGGGCGCTGTGAAAGCAGGAAGCAGGCGACGGCGCCCATGCCGAAGACGATGCCCGGAGCGGGGGTCCCGTTCCCGAGTCCGGCCCGGTCCAAGACGACAATGGCCCCGGCGATTCCGACGCCCAGCAGGGCGGGCCAGAGCACATCGGGCCAGCCGGGGCGGGCGGCCGTGACGGCGGTGGACCCGGCGGGCTGCAGCGCAAACGCCGCGGTGAGGACCAGCACCAGCGGGTACTCGGCGACGGAACTGAAGATCAGCGGCGCCATGAGGCCGTTGAAGATCCCGCCGAGGGCGCCGCCCACGGCGAGCCAGAGGTAGAATCCGGTGAGGTTCTCCGCCGCCGGGCGGCTCGCGGCGAGGTTCCCGTGGCAGAGCAGGGCGGCGACGAAAAAAACGGCGAGGTGAAGCACGGCCAGTCCACCGACGGGCTCGGTCGCATGCAGGTCGAAGAGCATCACCAGCGGGACGAGCAGGATCGGAAAGACCCGGCGCAGCAGGTCGGCGCGGATCCACGGGCGGCGGGCAAACACCAGCACGAAGGTGGCGAGGTAAAGCGCGAGCGGCACGACCCACATGAGGGGGATGGCGGCGACCTCGGTGGAGAGATGCGACGTGACGCCGAGCAGGAGGCTCGAGGGCAGGAACGAGAGCAGGACCCATTGGATTCGTTGCGACCGGTCCGGCCGTGCGTCCGGAGGGGATTTCAAATTTGAGATTTCAGATTTGAGACCGGCCGGCAGCGTCGTCGTGACGGCGCCGTCGGCCCGCCGGCGCAGCCGCCAGGCGCAGGCCGCAGTCAGGACCACCAGGAGCCCGTAGCCCCAGGCCCAGAGCAGGCTTTGGCGCGGGAGCGTGAGGTTGGGTTCGATCAGGATGGGGTAACCCAGCAGGGCGAGCATGCTGCCGGCATTGGAGGCGGCGTAGAGGAAGTACGGGTCCCGGGCGCGGGGGTGGTCGGTGGTGGAGAACCAGCCCTGCAGGATGGAGCTGCTGGTCGACACGACGAGGAAGGGCAGCCCGATCGAGACCGTCATCAGCGCGAGCAGCCAGCCGGCCGGGTTGGCGTCCGCGGGCGGCGTCCACCCGCTGCGGACGGCGACGGGCAGCACGGCGAAGGGCAGGAGCATCAGCGGCAGGTGCCAGAGCGGTTGGCGCCGGGGGCCGAGCCGCCGGAGGCTGGCGTGGGCGTAGGCATAGCCGGCCAGGAGCGAGGCCTGAAAGAAAACCATGGCGGTGTTCCAGACCGCCGGGGACCCGCCGAGCAGGGGCAGGACCATGCGGGCGAACATCGGTTGCAGCAGGAAGAGCAGCGCGGCACTGACGAAGATTGTAACGGTGAAGAGCGCGACCATGGTCCGGCGCGGTCCTACGGGGAATGGTTTGTCATCGGAATTTGCCCGGGAGGCGTTAAGCTATCGGACACATGAGCATGCCGGCCGACGATCACGAAAAGGCAAAGGCGCGACGGGTCCAGATGGCCCTGTACATTATCACCTTCTCGATGGTGGCCCTGCCGCTGCTTATTTTCTGGCTACGGCATATCAAATCCTAGCAGGCTTTTCCGGCATTCCCCGGCCAATACCCGTTCATGGATAAAACCCTTCTGCCCATCCGAATCGCGTTCGTGCTGATATGCGCGGCGGCGGGCTGGCTGGTGTCGGCCACCACCCTCGCGGGTGACGACCGACGGGCGCTGCCGATCGCGGTGGGCCTGGCGATCGGAGTGCTCGTGGTGCTCGTCGACTTCATGCTGAAGGGCTTCTCGCTTCGCGGGCTGTCGGCGATGACCTTCGGCATCGGCCTTGGCCTGCTGGTGGCGCACATGTTCTCCATTTCGCCCCTGCTGGAGATCTCGAGCGATCCGCTCGGCCCGCGCGGCCTCGAGCCCGGCACGATCTATCTCATCCGCGTGGCCCTGTTTGTGATCTGCCCGTACCTGGCGACGGTCATCGCCCTGCGGGGCAAGGACGAGTTCAACCTGGTCATCCCCTATGTGCGGTTCGTGCCGCACGAGGTCGACGTGCCGCTGGTCGTGGTGGATTCGCGCGCGTTGATCGACGGCCGCATCTCGCGCCTGTGCGAGTCGGGTTTCATGAGCGCGGCGCTGGTGATCCCGCGCTTCGTGCAGGCCGAGCTGCAGCGGGTGGCCGACCTGCCCGACCCGACCCAGCAGGCGCGCGGCCGGCGTGGCCTCGAGGTGCTCGGCGAGCTGCGCAAGATCAAGAACCTCGACATCCGGGTGACGGACAGCGAGGTGACCAAGGAGGAGCACGTGGATGCCAAGCTGGTGTTCCTGGCCCAGTCGATGGGCGCGAAGCTGCTCACGACCGACTACAATCTCGCCAAGATGGCTGAGTTCAACCGGGTGGCCTGGCTCGACCTGAACCAGCTCGCGAAGGCGCTCCGGCCGGAGCTGACGGTTGGCAACTCGGTCGAGGTGGATTTGGTGAAGCCGGGCAAGGAGGAGGGCCAAGCGATCGGGTTCCTCGAGGACGGCTCGATGGTCGTGGTCAACGCGGCAAAGGCCTACATCGGCAAGCGCGTGCAGGCCGAGATCATCAGCGTGCTGCCCACCGCGGGCGGCAAGATGGTGTTCACCCGGCTGATCGGCGCCGCGGAGTGAGCCAGCAGCGCGGCGCGCTGCTGGAAGCCCAAATGGCTGCGCCATTTGGGGAGTGAGGTGTCCCAGCGTTTTTTCCGGGATATTTCCTCGGAAATCATCTGGTCGCGGTGCGACCGAAAAGGATGGTGGACCAGATCGGGATCAAACCGACGACCTCGTCGTTGCGAACGACGCGCTCTATCAACTGAGCTACTGGCCCATGTGGGAGGGTGAGGTATTGGAAAAAGCCCCCGGCCAAGTAAACACCAATTTCCGGCGAACTTCCGCCTCCGACTCGGCAAACGCTCGTTTTCCACCCGGCCGCCCAAACCCACCCGCAAGCGTCTGGCGCAGGCTTCCGGCCCAATGAAGCAGCCATTCTGGCTTCGGCCGCGCGAGAGTGAAGCCAGTCACGCGGCCAGATTATCTCCGTCACTCCCGCGTCGTCGCCAGCCCCAGCCGGGCGATGCGGTCGATCAGCTGGGGGTAGGAAATCCCGGCCTTGAGGGCGGACAGGGCGAAATCCTCGTCGGGCGCCAGCATGGGATTCGGGTTCGCCTCAATGAAATGGAGGGTGTTGTCCGGCGTGAGCCGCAGGTCGAGGCGGGCGTATCCGTCGATCGTCAGGAGGTGGTAGATGCGCCGGCAGACTGCCTCGATCTGGCGGACCACCCCGGGCTCGAGGCCCACGGCATCCTGGTTCTGCAGGCCCCAGCGCCGACGGTATTCCTCGTCCCACTTGGCCTTGTACGTGGCGATCTTCGGCTCGTCGGGCGGCACCTCGCGGAAGACGAGTTCGCGGATGGGCAGCACCTGCAGCCGGCGGTTGCCCAGGATGCTGACGTAGAGCTCGCGCCCGTCGATGTACTCCTCGGCGATCACGTCGTTATCATATTTCTCGTGGATGAACGCCACGCGCTCGCGGAATTCCTCGTCCGTCTCGACGAAGGATGCCTGGGAAATGCCGATGGATGACTCCTCCTTCAGGGGCTTGATCAGGATCGGAAAACGCAGCTGTTTCGGCCGGGCGATGCGGCGGCCGCGGGGGAGGGTGACGAAGGCCGGGGTGTGGATCCGGTGGTAGCTGAGGATTTTCTTCGAGATCGCCTTATGCTTGCACAGCATCAGGCCCGTCGGGCCGCAGCCGGTGAAGGGAATACCGTTCAGGGCCAGGAACGAGGCGATGTTCTGGTCGAAGGCGCGATTGTTGCGGAACTGGTCGGCAAGGTTGAAGATGAGATCCGGGGCGAAACCCGCGATCTTCTGCCGGAGCAGGTCGAGGTCGTCAAAGAGCGCCAAGTGCTCCACCGCGTGGCCGAGTTCCCTCAGCGCGGCCAGCACACCGGCCTCGGTCTTCCAGTCGTCCGTCTTGAGCTCGGCCGTGAGGTCCTCCTCGATTCCTGTCGGGCGGATGGCGTCGAAGAGCGCCAGGATTTTCAGCTTTTTCTTCATCTACTTGGTGCGTTTGAACTTTCCGGTGAAGAGATAGTTCATCACCAGCGTGGTAATGAAGGCGGACACCCGCAGGTCCTCCCGCGGGTCGGCCGGATCGAGGGCCAGGCCCAGTTCGTCGCAGCGGTGGATCAGCCGGGCGAGCAGGGAATTGACGCGGTATTTTTTCTCGTTGGTCGCCTGGCACACGGCCTCCATCAGCGGCCGGCGCCGCTGGCGCAGGTAGGTGGAGGCCTTGGTCGCGGCCACGCCCTCGGGGGCGCCGGCGAAGAGCTCCCGCAGGTCGTTGTCGTAGAAGTCCGGGTAGGTGTCCGCGTTGAGCTTTCGCTTCCGGGCGTAGTAGGTCTTGAGCTTGATCCGCAGGCAGTCGTAGTCGGAGGTGCGGTACGGCGGCAAGTGGAGCGGGGCGCGACCGGCGAGCGAGCGCATCAATTCGTCCACGTACTCTAGCTTCTGCAGCGCCTTCCAGCCCTGAAAGCGGGCCCGCCAGTCGAGCCCGGGGGTCAGCCAGACGGCGAAGGTCTCGGCGAAGTCCTCGTCCGGATGGCTCTGTGCATACCAGTCGTCGAGGTGCACCACATAGGAGTGGCTGTAGGGCCGGGGCCGGTAGAACTCCGGGGTTTCATCATTCGAGCTCGGGCCGAACAGCTGGCGCCACTTTTGCCGGCGGGGAAGCCGGTAGGCGAAGGCGTAGGCGTGGGCCGCCTCGTGGCGCATCAGGCGCATGAACCACTCCGACGTGTCGCCCTCGACCTCCAGCATCATGGTGCGCTCGAGCCGGCGCAGGCGCTCGTGCGCGAGGAAGAAGGGAATGAAAATCGCCGGGATGCCGACCGGCACGAACCACTCGTCCCCCACGTGGCACGGCGGGTGAAAGGCCATGCCCTTTTGCGTCAGCTCGTCGTGCAGCTGCTGCACCAGCGGCTCCAGTGTCGTCCCCTCAATCTTCAGGCCGAGTTGCGAGATGCGTTTTTCCAGCAGCGTCTCGTCGCCGAGGTCGGTCCAGTCCGGGGGTTCCACGGCCCGACCCTAACGGCGGGGCGGGAGCGCTTTCAAGGGCCGCGACGTCCCGAGGGCCGGAATTATGGACAGCGTCTTCCGAGTCGAGCACCCCATGGTGAGGAAGATCGAGGGCGTGACGACCCATCCGAAGCCAAGAATCTCCGACAGTTAGGCCTCCGGGGCGCGTCCGGCAGCGACCGACCGTCCGCCGACGAAGTGAAGTAGGTCCATTCTCATTCCTTGACGTTCACGGCGGGCGGGGTGGCGATCGCCGGGTCGTGATTACGGGAGGCACGAATGGCCAGCACGGCTGTGACAGAGAGGAAGACGAGAATGGCAGCGACCATCCACAGATTCACCTTGGTGGAGCTCTTGTGGACGTTGATTCCCGGGAGGCCGGTGCTGTTTTTGTCGATGGACAAAAGCTCACCGACCCGGGGAAAGCGGTTGGGTCACGTATTATTTGCTTCCGGCCGCGTGTCCGGGACCGGATCGAAGCGGGAAAGCCGCGCGACTAGCGCTTTTTCTTTAAGGCGGAGCTGAACCAATCGCCGGTGAGGGACGGCGGGGCGGCGGGTTTTGGCGGCGGGCTGGCGGGGCGGGGCCCGCCGGGCGCGGGGCGTTGGCCGGGGGAGGTGGCGCCGCCGGTCTTGGCGCCGAGTTGCGGGTTGCTGCGCAGGCTCAGGGCAATGCGCTGCCGCGGGAGGTCGACATCGGTCACGGTCACGCGGACCTTCTGGCCGGGTTTCACGACCGTTGCCGGATCCTTCACGAAGGTGTCGGCGAGCTGGCTGACGTGCACGAGTCCGTCCTGGTGCACGCCGATGTCCACAAAGGCCCCGAAGGCGGTCACATTCGTCACGATGCCGGGCAGCTTCATGCCGGGCTTCAGGTCCTCGGGCTTGTTGACCGAGGCCTCGAAGGCGAAGACCTCGAACCGGGCGCGCGGGTCGCGGCCGGGCTTGGCCAGCTCGGCGAGGATGTCCCTCAGCGTGGGTAGACCGACCGTGTCGGTGACATAGTTCTCAAGGTTGATCCGGGCGCGGAGTTCGCCGTCGCGCAGCAGGTCGGGCACGGTGCAGCCGAGGTCGGCGGCCATCTTTCCGACGAGGGCGTAGCGCTCGGGATGGACGGCGGAGGCGTCGAGCGGGTGCGCGGCGTCGCGGATGCGGAGGAAGCCGGCGGCCTGCTCGAAGGCCTTGGGGCCGAGGCCGGTGACCTCGAGCAGCTCGGCGCGGGACTTGAACGGGCCTTCCTCGTTGCGGCGCTCGACGATCGCGGCGGCGGTGCGGGTGTTGAGTCCGGAGACGTAGGCGAGGAGCTGCTTGGAGGCGGTGTTGAGCTCGACCCCGACGCCGTTGACGGAGCTGACGACGGTGTCGTCGAGCGCGCGCTGGAGGGCGGTGGCATCGACATCGTGCTGGTACTGGCCGACGCCGATCGATTTGGGGTCGAGCTTCACGAGCTCGGCGAGCGGGTCCATGAGGCGGCGCCCGATGGAAACGGCGCCGCGGACGGTGAGGTCGTGGTCGGGGAACTCCTCGCGGGCGACGTCGGAGGCCGAGTAGATGGACGCGCCGGACTCATTGACCATCACGACGGGGATGGAGGCGGGGAGCCCGACGGCGCGGACGAAGGCCTCGGTCTCGCGGCCGGCGGTGCCGTTGCCGATGGCGATGGCCTCGACCCCGAAGCGGGCCGCGTAGGCGAGGAGCTTGTCCTTCGCCTCGGCAGTGCGCATCTCGGGGTAGATGACGTCGTTGTGGAGGAGCTTGCCCTGGCGATCGAGGAGGACGGTCTTGCAGCCGGAGCGGAAGCCCGGGTCGATGGCCATGACGTTCTTGCGGCCGAGCGGGGAGGCGAGGAGGAGCTCGCGGACGTTGTCGGCGAAGACCTTGATCGCGGCGCGGTCGGCCTGCTTCTTCGACTCGATGCGCATCTCGGTTTCCATTACGGGACCGAGCAGGCGTTTGAAGGCGTCGGCGATGACGAGCCGGAGCTCTTTCCCGCAGGCTTTGGAGCCCGCGGGAATCTCAGATTTCAGATTTGAGATTTCAGATTTGATGAAGAGCCGCTCGAGTTCGGCGAGGGCGAGGGTCTCGTCGGGCAGCGTGATCCGCATGTAGACGAACAGCTCCTTCTCGCCGCGGCGCATGGCGAGGAGTCGATGGCTGGGACACTTGGCGAGGGGCTCGGTCCAGTCGAAGTAGTCCTTGAACTTGGCGGCGTCGGGGGAGTCGGCCTTGCCGTGGAGGACCTTGGAGGAGACGACGGCGGAGTTGCGGTAGAGGACGCGGAGCTTTTCGCGGGCGGTGGCGTCGTCGGAAACGCGCTCCGCGAGGATGTCGCGGGCGCCCGCGAGAGCCTCGTCGGCCGAGGCGATGCTTTGGGCCGTGTTCTTGCCGTCCTCGGGCAGGTAGGATTTGCCGGCGAAAGCCGTGGCCGCGGCCTGAAGGACCTCGGCGGTCGTGGCGGGATCCTGGGCCCAGATCAGCTCGGCGAGGGGTTCGAGGCCCTTTTCGCGGGCGATGGTGGCGCGGGTGCGCTTCTTCGGGCGGTAGGGCAGGTAGATGTCCTCGAGCCTCGTGAGGGTATCGGCGGCCTCGAGCTGCTGGGCGAGGGCCGCGGTGAGGAGATTCCGTTCCTTGAGGGAGGCGAGGATGCTGGCGCGGCGGTCGTCGACAGCGGCGAGCTGCTCCAGGCGGTCGCGGATGGTGGTGATCTGGACCTCATCGAGCTCGCCGGTCACCTCCTTGCGGTAGCGGGCGATGAACGGGACGGTGGCGCCCCCCTTGAGGAGTTCTGCGGTGGCGGCGACCTGGGCGACTTTGACCGCGGGCCCCAGCTCCTGCGTGATGCGCAGGACGTGTGCGGCATTCAGCTGGATTTTCGGTGCGGGGGCCGGGGAAGGGGGCAGGTCGGACATGGAAAGGGTGAGCGCGGGAAAAGCGCGAACGACCATCAAAGCGCGGAAGATCCGACGGGCGGAAGCGTAAGTTTTGGAAAAATGCGGGCACAAAAAAGCCGCCGGCTTGCGCCAGCGGCCCGGAGCAACGGAAGTTACTTCTTCTTGCCCGCGGCGGCCTTGGCCTTGGTCGCCTGCTGGGATGTGATCAGCTGCTGCTTCTTGCTGTTGCTGTCGTTGGCGCGGGACTGCTTTTGGGAAGCCTGCTTCTGCACCGATTTCGGAGATCTGTCGCCCATGGTGGGTAATCCTTTAATGAGGGTTGTCTCACCGTCGGAATGTTAGTTTCCCCGAGGGCGTTGTTGGTGATCCGCCATCGCGGCGGCAAAGTAAACAACCGTCGGGCTTGTCCCGCCGGGCGGCAGAACCCTGTGCGCAAGCGTGAGAGATTCTGGCGGGAGGGCGGAGAGCGGTCTCCCCAAGAAGAATGTGTCAGTTTGGCTAAAATTTCTTCGGCGGGATTGCGATTGGCCCCCGGATTGCTAGGTTGGGCCGCAACCAAGCGATTCCGCCACAACGCACCGAATTTTACTCATGAAAAAGCCGATCAAGAAGAGCCCGACGTCCAAGACGACCAAGACTGCCAAGATCGTGAAGCCCGCCAAGGCCCCGGTTGTGACCGCGAAGGCGGTGGCGAAACCCGTGGCCAAGGCGCCGGCGCCGGTGGTGCGCAAGCCTGCGCCCCGCCCGGCATTTACCATCGTCACGGCGCAGATCGATGTTGGCTTCGGCAACACGCTTTTTATCCGTGGCGAAGGCGGCGGCCTGAGCTGGGAGGAGGGCGTGGCGATGATCTGCGCCGCGGACGACGCCTGGACGATCAAGCTGCCGGTGTCCGGCGGACCGGTGGCCTTCAAGTTCCTGCTCAACGACCTGATCTGGTGCGGCGGGGAGAACTACGAGGCCAGGGTGGGGGCCAAGGTTTCGCTGGTGCCAATGTTCTGAAGGTAGGGCGGGACGGGTTGCCCGCGGGATTGATCGCGGCCGGCTCGTCGAGCCAGCCCTACCAGCGAACCCATCCGATCAAACCGGCAATTCCGGGTTGATCGCCATCAGGCGATCGCGGAGTCGGGTGGCGGCCTCGTCGCGGTCGCCGGCGTTGGTTTCGCCGGCGATGAAGTCGCAGCGCAGCGTCACCTTGGAAAAGGGCCGGGGCACGTAGAAAAGGTCCCAGCTGCCCAGACGCCAGGCCTTGGTGTATTCCCAACCGAGGAGGAGCATGGGGGCGGAGAGGCGGCGGGTGACGATCAGCGTGCCCGGCTTGAACTCGTAGCAGGGGCCGCGCGGGCCGTCGGGGGTGATGCCGATGTCGTTGCCGGCGCGCATGACGTCGACGAGGGCCATGGCGGCCTCGCGGCCGTGGCGGCTGCTGGAGCCACGGACAGCCTTCAGGCCGGCGGAGGTGAAGAACGCGTCGAGCCACGCCCCGTCCTTGCTGGAGCTGATGAGCGCGTAGCATTGCCGCTGGGTGCGGAAGCGGCGGTAGAACTC
Source organism: Opitutus sp. GAS368 (assembly GCA_945903545.1). Taxonomy (GTDB): domain Bacteria; phylum Verrucomicrobiota; class Verrucomicrobiia; order Opitutales; family Opitutaceae; genus CAIYFD01. The sequence continues at coordinate 89,874 of CAMDOO010000001.1, forward strand.
CGAGGCCATGAACAGGCGATTGTGCCAGAGCACGATCGCCATCGGTTCTACGGCGCGGGTCGCGAGCTCGCGGTCGGCCGGGCTGATCTCGATCCGCAGGGTGCGACCCCAGAGGTGAAACAACGCGGCCAGCGGCCAGAGCAGCACGCTGCGCCAGCTCGTGATCTGGTGGGCGTGGGGATTGGTCGGGACGGAGTTGGCGGCGACGGGCGTCACGAGCAGCGGCTTACAGATTGAAATGCTCGCCGAGGTAGAACTTCCGGGCCTTCTCATCCTGCGCGAGGTGCTCGCCGGTGCCCTCGGTCAGGACCTTGCCCTGGTGGATGAGGTAGGCGCGGTCGACGATGCGGAGGGTCTCGCGGACGTTGTGGTCGGTGACGACCACGCCGATGCCGCGCTGCTTGAGCTGGAGAATGATGTTCTGCACCTCGGCGACGGAGATCGGGTCGATGGCGGCGAAGGGCTCGTCGAGCAGCAGGAACTTCGGATCCATCACGAGGGCGCGGGCGATCTCGAGGCGGCGGCGTTCGCCGCCGGAGAGGGTGAAGGCCTTTTGCCTCGCGACCGCGGTGAGGTGGAGTTCCTCGAGGTGGCGGTCGACGCGCTCCTTGCGCTCGCGGCGCGGGATGCCGACGGCCTCGACGATCGCAAGAATGTTCTCCTCGACGGTCAGCTTGCGGAAGGTCGAGGCCTCCTGCGGGAGGTAACCGATGCCGTGCCGGGCGCGCTCGTGCATGCGCAGGCGGGTGATGTCGTGACCATCCAGCAGCACGCGTCCGTCCGTGGCCGGGACGAGCCCGACGATCATGTAGAAGGTGGTGGTCTTGCCGGCGCCGTTGGGGCCGAGGAGTCCGACGACCTCGCCCGCGCCGAAGGAGAGGTTCAGGCCGGCGACGACGGCCTTGGGGCCGTAACTCTTGGCGAGATTCTCGGTGGTGATGGCCGAGCGGGTTCCGGTGGGAGCCGGGGCCGGGACGGTGCTGGGGGAGGCGGTGCTCATGCCGGGTTACTTGGCGGCGGGCACGTTGAGCTGGATCGGGGCGGGGGCCGGCGTCGCGGTCTGACCGGCGGTGGGCGCCTCAAAACCGAGATCCGAGATCTTGGTCGAACTGCCTTCCAACAGATCCATTTCGACCCGGGACTCGCCCTTGAAGAGGCGCATGGAGGCGGCGGCCAAGGTCTGGATGGGAGCGCCCTTTTCGTCCCGATCCACGAGGATCGGTTTTTCCGTGAGCGTGATGCGCCCGTCGCCGGGCAGGATCTCGGCGCGGCCGCAGGTGGCCTCGCGGCGGCTGTCGGGCTGCTCGATCCGCACTCGGCCGGTGGCGATCAGGGACTTGAAGCGGTTTTCCTTGGCCGCGAGATCGCTGGCGCCGCCGCCCACGCGCGTGGAGATGATTTCCAGACGATCGCAGGTGATATGGAGGTTCGTGCCGGTGACCTCGACGCTGCCGGTGAGGATCGTGATCGTCGCGTCGCCGACGTTGCGCATGTCGAGCTTCTGGGCGCGGAAGCGGGTGTCGTTGGCCGCGACCGGCTGGAGCGGCGCAGGGGAGGGGGCCTGGGCGCCGAAGAGGGCAAGGGCGCCGGCGAGGAGCGGCAGGAGCAGGAGGAGGCGTTTCATTGCAAGATGGCGGGTAGGACGGCGTGGATGGTGACCTCGACGTTGTTCTCCACAACGAGGGTTTCCTGGCCGCGATTGTAGGTCCAGCGTTCGCCGCTGACCTCAAGGTCGTCCCGGATCACCCGCACCCCGTTGCTGCCGCTGGCGATCTCGCCCTCCTTGAAGAAGGATGCCTGGGCAGAGATGATCAAAGTCTCGATCGTGTCCTTGGCGTCGCCCCGGTAGTGCACGAGGCGCATGTCGGTCACATCCCAGCGGGACTCGCCGACGGGTTCGGCGCGGGCGCCGCGCAGCCAGTATTGGCGGTAGCCCTTGGCGTTGAAGACGGGCAGGGTGAAATTCAGGCCGGCGGGGGCGAGCCCGGGTTCGGGTGTGCCCGGCACGGCGGCCGCAGCCATCAGCACCAGGGCCGGGATGAATTTCATGGTGTGGGATCGACCCGGCCGGCCCGCAAATGTTCACAGACTTCGCGGACGGCCCCGTGGCCGGCGTTCCGCTGGGTGACATAACCGGCGGCGTGGAGGGCTGCGGGCATGGCGCCGGGGACGCTTACGCCGATGCCGGCCCAGGCGATGGCGGCGGCATCGATGTCATCGTCGCCCATGTAGGCGCATTGCGCGGCGGTGAGGCCGAGCTTGGCGGCAAGTTCCTGCAGGGCGGGGAGCTTGTCGGTGCGGCCCTGGATGAGATGGGGAATCCTGAGCTCGGTGGCGCGGTGCGTGGTGGCGCCCGAGGCACGGCCGCTGATCCAGGCGGTGGCCAGGCCGGCCTTGCCGAGGCGGGTCAGGCCCATGCCGTCGAGGATGGAGAAATTCTTCGATTCGGAGCCGTCGGAGTGGATCCGCAGGGTGCCGTCGGTGAGCACGCCATCGACGTCCATCGCGAAGAGCCGGATGGCGGCCCAGCGTTCGGAGGGGATGGGGGGCTTGGGGATCATGGAAGAAGGGATAGGACTTATGGGGCCTATAGGACGTATAGGGCCTATGCGATCCAGGTACTGATGCGATCGATGACCTTCTCCAGCGTCGGCCGGAAGGCTTGCTCCAGCTCGGGGGCGAAAGGCACCGGCAGGTCGAGCGAGCCGATGCGCAGGGGCGGAGCCTTGAGGGCGGAGAAGTGTTCCTCGGTGAGGCGGGCGACAAGCTCGGCGCCGAAGCCGTGGGTACGCCGGCCCTCGTGCAGGACGATGAGGCGGCCGGTGCGGGCGAGGGAGGCCTTGATGGTGTCGAGCTGCAGCGGCGCGAGGCAGCGGAGGTCGAAGAGGTCGAAGGACTTTTCGTACTCGTCGGCGAAATAGGCGGCGACCTCGGCGGCGACGAGGGCCATCTCGCCGTAGCTGACGAAGGTGGCGTAGTCGCCCTGGCGCACGTGGTGCGGCCGCCAGACGGAGCGGTAGTTGGGATCCCACGCGACGGGATGCCTGCCGCGGCGGTAGAGCGCCTTGTGCTCGAAGAGGATGACCGGGTTGTTGTCCTCGTACGCCGCGAGCAGCGCGTTGAAGGCATCCTGCGCGGTGCTCGGGTAGAGGCCCTTGAGGCCGGGCATGGAGAGGAAGAAAGACTCGAGTTCCTGCGAGTGGAACGAGCCGAAGGTCAGGCCGCCGCCGGCCGGCAGGCGGAGAACCAGCGGGCAGGCCGCGCCGGAGCGGAAGCGCATGGTCGCGGCGTTGAGCGTGATCTGCGTGGTGGCCTCGGTGGCGAAGTCGGCGAACTGAAATTCCTCGATGGGGCGGTGGCCGTTGACGGCGAGGCCGATGGCGTAGCCGGTGCAGCCGCTCTCGGCGAGGGGGAGGTTGAGCACGCGGGGCCGGCCGAAGTCGCGGAGGAGATGCTCGGTGATCTTGAAGGCACCACCGTAAGTGCCGATGTCCTGGCCCATCACGAGCGACTCCGGCCGCTCGGTAAGGATCTTGCGCAGGGCGCGGTTGAGGGCCTGGGCGTAAGTGAGCTGCTCCGGGGCGTTGGCGGCGGCGGGCGTCGAATCGAGCGAGGGCACCCAAGGGAGGAGGGCAGAAGCCGGGGCGAAGAGGTCGGCTTTCATGCCGGCCGGGTCGGGCCGCGGCACTGCGAGCGAATGGCTGAGGCAGGCCTCGACGAAGGCGGCGAGTTCCTGCTCGGTGGCGGCAAGGCGGGCCTCGCCGAGCTTGGCGGCGAGCTGCGCGCGCAGCTTGGGCAGCGGATCGCGGGCGAAGAAGTCCTCGCTCTCGCCCGGCTTGAGATAGTCGCAGGTGTCGTACGCGGCATGGCCGCGGAGGCGGAGGGTGCGGGCCTCGACGAGCAGCGGGCGCCCAGAGGAGCGGACCGTGGCGAGGGCGTCGGCCAGGGCGGCGGTGGCGCCGGCGGCGTCGGTGGCGTCGATCCGGCGGCCCTCGATGCCGTAGCCCTGGGCGCGCTTCCAGAGTTCAACGCCGGGGCCAAACTGCTCGGAGACGGGCGTCGAGTAGGCGTAGCCGTTGTTCTCGATCACGAAAAGGACGGGAAGCGAGAGCTGGGCGGCGAGGTTCATGACCTCGTGCGTGTCGCCCGTGCTGGAGGAGCCGTCGCCGAAGAAGGCGAAACCGATCGCCGGGCGGCCCAGCCGCCGTTGCGAATCCGTGGCGCCGGCCACGGGGCCGAGCATGGCGCCGAGATGGCTGATCATCGGCAGCGAGCGGTGTGCCGGGTCGCCGTGGTGGATGTTGCCCTCGCGCGCCCGGGTCGGGCTGCCGGCGTTGGCGAAGTACTGGTTGAAGTGGTCGCAGAGGTGGCCGCTCCAGACCAGGTGGCCGCCGAAACCGCGGTGAGTGAACGACACGACGTCGATCGCCTTGTCGGCGAGCAGCGCGAGGGGGACCACGAGGCCCTCGTTGCCCTGCCCGCCGCAGACCGTGCCCTTGATCAGGCCCTGCCGGAAGAGGTCGAGGATGCGGTTGTCGCCCGTCCGGGCCAAGTGCATCCAGGCGAAGACCCGGAGCAGGCTCTCATCGGGATTCCGGCCGAGCTCATCGGCACGGAGTTGGCGGGATTCGAGGATCGCGGGGGTCTGCGGGAATGCCATGGACGGATCCGACGGTGGGCGGGCGCTTCGGCGTGGGCAAGCGAGAGTTGCCGGCCGGAAGCCGGAGTAGTTGGGAGTTGGGCATTGGTAGTTGGTGCAGGCAGTCCGGTCGCAATCCCACATTTTGGCCGGTTGGTCCGGACCAATTACCAAGTTCCAACCACTAACGACCCGCGGCCGATGGGCCGGGTCAGATCTTCGCCAGCAGCTTTTCCTTCAGCGCGGCCTTGGGCATCATGCCGACGATCTGCTCGACGACCTTGCCACCCTTGAAGAGCAGCATGGTGGGGATGGCGCGCACGCCGAACTCGGCGCCGATGGCCTCGTTCTCGTCCACGTTGACCTTGGCGATCACCAGTTTTCCGTCCAACTCACCGGCAATCTCCTCGAGAATCGGGGCGATGGCCTTGCAGGGTCCGCACCAGGGCGCCCAGAAGTCGACGAGCACGGGCGTGGCCGAGGCGTCGATGGTCGATTTGAAGGTGTCGGTGGTGAGGTTCGTGATTTTGGCGGACATGATTTAGATGGGAAAGAGGGATTAACTTTTCGCGGGAAGGCAAGCGCCGGCCGGGTCAGCGCGGGGTGGACTTGCCGATGATCTCGGCGAGCTCGGTGGGCTCGACCTCGTTGAGGTCCTTGCGGCGCTGCTTCAGTTCCTCGAAGGTCTTGACCACGGTCTCGGTCATGCGCTCGTGGGTTTCCTCCGAGCCGCCGGCGATGGTGAAGCGCTCGCCGCGGGTGACGCGCTTGTGGCCGTCGGTGTTGTCGAGGCCGACGCCGAGGAGCGAGGCGCGCGGCCCGGGGCGCTTGCGGGATGACTTCGGTTTGCTCACGCCTCTACGGTGCTTTCGACCGCCGGGGATTCAAGTGGGATTTCCGGCACGGCGTGGCACACAATATCGGCGTAGTTGGCGTCCTGCTGCAGCTTCAGGCGGCCGAGCCGGGTGAGTTCGAGCACGGCGAGAAAGGTGGCGACGAGCTTGCGCAGGGTGGTGCCCCCGGGGAAGAGCTGGGCGAAGACGAAGCTCTTGTCGGTCTGGATGCGTCCGAGGATCCATTCCATTTGGTCGGCGACGGTGATCTGCTCGTCGTGGATCTCGCCGACGACGAGTTTCTCGGCGAGGCGGCGGAGGACGAGGTTGAAGGTGTGCCAGAGATCGATGCGGCCGACGCCCTTGAGTGGGCGGTCGAGCGGGTCGCCGGAGAGGGAGGAAACGTAGCGCTCCATCAGGTCCTGGCGCTCGGTGATGATCTCGCCGAGGCGGGCGGAGGCCTCCTTGAACTTGCGGTATTGGAGGAGCTGGTGGACGAGCTCCCAGCGCGGGTCCATCTCGTCCTCGGGCCCATTCGGATCGATCGCGGCCATGCCCTTGGGGAGGAGCATGCGGCTTTTGATCTCCATCAACGTGGCGGCCATGACGAAGAAGTCGCCGGCGATCTCGAGGTCAAGCTCCTGCATCGCGTGAATGGCGGCGATGTACTGGCGCGTGACCGACTCGATCGGGATGTCGTAGATATCGAGCTCGTTCTTCCGGATCAGGAAAAGGAGAAGATCCAGGGGACCCTCAAAGACCGGGAGCTTGATGCGGTAGTCGGAGTCGGGAAGCGCGGTGGGCACAGCGGAAAGTGCGAAGTAACAAGTGCCAAGTGCCAAGAAAGAATCTGCGGGCCGGATTCCTGATCCCCAGCCATGTTTTCAACGGGATTTTCCCGCGAGCAGCAAGGGCACGATGTCGGCGACCCGTTCGAGAATCCTGGCTGCGGTGGCGAAGTTGGCTGCGCGGGTGAATTCGGTCGGGATGACCCAGCAGTCGAGGTCCGCGGCCCGGGCGGCAACCAAGCCCCGGGGAGCATCTTCGATCACCAAGCACCGTGAGGCGGGCAGGCCGGTGCGGGTGATCGCGGCGAGATAGGGATCGGGGGCAGGTTTGCTTTGGGCGTAGTCCCCCTGGGTCAGCGCGAAGTCGAAAAACTCCAGCAGCCCGGTGCGGCGGTGGATAGTCTCGAAGTGGCTGCGGCGCGAACTGGTGACGATCCCCATGACGAAGTGCGGGCGCAAGGCCTGCAGCGTCTCGCGCACGCCGACGATCGTGAGGGATTCCTGCTCCAGTAGACGCTGGTAGCGCTCATTGCGCGTCTGGCGCAGGGCTTCGATGTCGGACTCCGCCAGCCCGCGTTCAGCCAAAAGGTGCGCGGTGCCATTGTCGCTGGCCAGAAAGTGCTCGAAGTGAAGTGGCAGGGTCAGGTCGACCCCAACGTCGGCGAGGATTTCGCGCGTGGCCTGGAAGTACCACCGCTCGGTGTCGACCAGCACCCCGTCGTTGTCCCACAGGATCGCGCCGTACACGGGGTGGCTGGAGCGGGAGGCAGTCAAAGGGATCGGACGCGAACGGCGGGATTTAGATTCCGAGACTCGGTAGGGGGTTGGGCCATGTTTGCTGGATGGTCAAAAGCCTTCAGTCTTTGCGTCCGAGGGTGCAGACATAAAACCCGTCTGTTTCGTGCCAGGAAGGCAGGATCGTGAGCGATGACGCTGGGTGCAGAGTTTCACTTAATACGTGAAATGCTGGGCGGAGCCCGGGAGCCGAAAGCCCGGCGAGGGGGGCGGGGGCGAAATCGGGGTGGGCGGAGAGGAAGGCGGAGATCACGTCCTCGTTCTCGGCGCGGCTGAGGGAGCAGGTGGCGTAGATGAGGCGGCCGCCTCGTTTGACGAGGGCGCTGAAGCGGTGGAGGAGGTCGCGCTGGCGGGCGGCGTCGGAGGCGATCCACGCGGGGGTGGTGGTCCACTTGAGGTGCGGGGCGCGGCGCCAGGTGCCGGAGCCGCTGCAGGGGGCGTCAACCAGCACGGTATCATACGGACCTGTGGGAGTAGATGTTATCCTGATGGACGCCGTGCTGGAGTTGAAAGTTGAAGGTTGAAAGTTGAAGGCCGCAGACGGGGCGCCGGCCGATTTGAGATTTGAAATCTGAGATCTGAGATCGCCGGGCGCAGCACGGCCCACGGGGAGCCCGGCCCGACGGGCGCGCTCGGCGAGCTCGTCGAGCGCGGCGGGGCGGATGTCGTGGGCGTCGATGCGGCCCTCGGGGCCGAGGAGGGCGGAGAGTTGCCGGGTCTTGCCGCCGGCGCCGGCGCAGGCGTCGAGCCAGCGGCCGCCGGGGGCGATGCCGACGGCGGCGAGGATGAGTTGGGAGCCGAGGTCCTGGATCTCGAAGGCGCCGGAGAGGTAGGCCTCGGTCTTGGTCACGTCGGCCTCGCCATGGATCCGATAGGCTCCGGGTAGGAGCGGGCTCGCGGTAGCGGTCCAGCCGCGGGCGGCAAACTCGGCGAGGGCGGGCTCGGGGTCGGCGGCCTGGAAGCGCAGCCAGAGCGGGGGCCGCGTGTGCAGGGCGTTGAGCTCGATGGGCTCGAAGGCCGCGGGGCAGTGCGCGCGAAACCATTCCGGGAGGAGCGAGGGCAGGGGCGCGGTGGCGCCCAGGCGCGGGCGCAGCTCAGCTTCCTGCGCGGCGACAGTTGGCGGGCAGGCGGGCCACAAAGCGGATGATGCCTGCGGCCCGCCGGCGACGTCGGGCCCTACCTCACTGGTCGGCGGACCAGCATTCAGGATGGCGGCACGAAATCCGGCGGTCGCGGGTGTTTCCGCGGCGAGCCAGGCGATGGCGGCGACGGCGGCGTCCGGATCCGAATCGAGGCGCGGCTCGATCCACGGGAGGTAGCGGACGGCGGTGTAGATCAGTTCGCGGTAGAGGCGGCGGTCGCGGGAGCCGAAGGCCTTTTCGGCGGCGAGGAGTTTGCGGATCCGGTTCGGCAGATCGCGATCGCGGCGCCAGTGGGGCCGGAGGGCGCCGAGCAGACGGAGCAGGATGCGCTGCTGGTTGGCGACGCGATGATCGGAGTTTTTAACCACGGATTACACGGATTGCACGGATGAGAAGGGATGCGATTTCCGGGTGAGGGCACCCGGACGACAAGGATTGTGCGGAATGAATCATGATCGCGGCCGGGCCGGCGGCCCAGCCCTACCTGCCGCATCCGGTTTTATCTGCGAAATCCGCGGTTAAAATTCGGGCTCAGAATCCGATCGAGCGGATGCGGAGGTTGAAGCCGAAATTGCTCTCGCGGCGGGGGCCGTCGTACACGGTCACGGTGTAGACCAGCTGCCAAGTGTCGCCGAGGGTCTGGGTGATGCCGTAGGCCTGCTCGTTGAAGCGGCGCTTGCGGGCGTCGTAGCTCAGGCGGCCCTGGAGGGTCAGGACCTCGCTCAGGCGGCGGGAGGCCTCGACGGCGTACTCCTCGGTGTCGGATCGGAGGTAGTGGTTGTTGAAGCGCAGCGCCCAGACATTGCCGTCGCGGAGCGTGAGGCCGGTGTTGATCTGGCGGAGGCTGAAAGTTTGCGGGGCGAAGCTCTGGTAGAGATCGAAGCGGAGCCAGTCGGCCGGGGTGACGGCGAGGGTGGTGTGGACCTCGGAGACGTCGCGCACGCCGGCCGGGCGGTGGAAGCGGAAGTCGGCGGCGGCGTTGAAGGTGACGAGGTCGCGCGAGCCGTACTGGGAGTCGCGGGTCTGCAGGGTGTTGTCGATCCCGACACGGAGCGTCTCGACCGAGGGCAGGTCGTCGAGGTTGCGGACGGAATCGAGTCCCAGCGGAGGCAGGTAGGTCGTGAAGGTGCGGCGGTCGATGGACGGAATTTTCGCGGCATCGAGGTCGGCGCGGGGGAAGTAGCGGTAGGAGAGGGTCGGGGTGACGAGGTGGCGGAGGCCGTTGATGCCCCAGGTGTCGTTGCGGTAGTTGAAGGTGCCGCTGGCGCGGAGGGCGGCGTCGAAGCCGAGTTCGCCGACGGTGCGCGTGGTGCCGCCGGGGACGAGGGCGCCGCGGGTGTTGTCATAGCGGGTGATGCGGCCACCGGCGACGGGAGTGACGTTCAGCCAGTCGCCCTGGTTGAACGGCCGGCGGAGCGAGTAGTAGGCGTCGAGGCGGTCACTCTCGAGCGTGGTACCACCGCTGGCCGGATCCTCGCGGAGGTGGGCGGCGCTGGCGTGGAACTGCTCGTAGAGGCCGGGGCGGATTTCGCGCTGGAGCAGGTCGAAGCTCAGCTCGGGCAGGCGCTCCGGCACGGTGGAAAAGTTGTTCGTCTGGAAGCGGGTGAAGAGGGTCGTGAGGTAATTTTTCCCGGTGGAGGTCGCCTCGGCGAACGTGTCGGGCTCCTGCACGGGGTAGAAACTGTTCGGCTTGAAGTCGCGGACGATCTCCGAGTCCTTCCAGTAATTGAGGTGGGCGTTGACGGTGAGGCGGTCGTTGAGCCGCTGCCAGTGGCGCCACTCGAGGAAACCGCGGTTCTCGGGGACGGGGCGCCCGAGGAGGTCGGTCTGCTTGTCGCCATGGTCGTTGATGTAGCCGGAGCGGAACTCGCCCGTGACGCGCTCGGAACCGTCGGCCGAGGCGTATTCGCCGATCGGGCCGGCCATGATGCCGCGCGCGGTGTAGAGCCCGAGCTCGCCGCCAAGACGGAGGGAAGGGGAGACGGGGAGGAGGAGGCCGGCGTCGAGGCTGAGCCCGAGGGTCTGGCGGTAGCCGGTGGTGAGCGTGACCTGGGCGAGGAACGAGTCGCTCAGCGTCTGCTGGAATTTCGGCAGGCGGATCGGGAGGCCGGCACCGACCCCGAGACGGGCGCCCTGGGCCTGGATCCCACCGCCCTGCGTGACAGTGAAACGGTCGGCGCGGCCGGTCGGGGTGAGTGAACCCGGCTCGCGGTAGGTGACGGTGGCGTTGTCGATCGAGATGCGGGACGGGGCGCCGCGGACATAGGTGCCCTCGGCGCGTGTGCCCTCGGCGTACCACGGGTAGCTGCCGGCGCGGACGTTCTCCGCGGTGAAGGCGCCGGTGTTCTCATTGAAAGTCAGCTTGTCGGCCAGCAGGCGGAGGGGCCCTCCGGTCAGCACCACGTTGCCGGTCAGGTCGGTCATGCCGGTGCGGAGGTTGCGCTGGCCGTTGTCGGCGGTGAGCAACAGGCCGGGTCCGGCAATGCGGACATGGCCGCGAAGGACGGCGGTGGAGAGATCGGAGCTGCCCGAATCGGCGTTGAAAGTATAGTTCGCCTCGGCGGCTCGGACGGTGCCGGCGGCGACGATGAGAAGCAGGAGAAGAAAGCGACGAATCACCCGGCGAGCAAAGTCCGCGGCCTCACCCCGTGCAAGCCCCCAGCGGGTCGGTCGTGTGCCATGCGTCAGGCGAAGAATCACGAGGAATCCGAACGAAAATTGCAGATAAAGTTTCATGGAATTGTCCGCTCCGGGCTTGGCGGCGGTCGAACCGCCTCCCAGCCTTGGGATGTGACTCTCCCCAAGTCCGAACTTCAGGCCTTCCTGACCGCGTCGCATGCCACCCCGCACGACCACCTCGGCATGCATCCCCACACGCGCGGCAAGTCGAAGGGCGTGGTGGTTCGGGCGTTCCTGAAGGACGTCGCCGAATGCGAGGTTGTCGAGGGCGAGAAGGGCAAGAGCCATGCGATGACCCGCCAGGCGCAGGAGGGCTTCTTCGAGGTCTTCATCCCGCGCCGCCCCGAGGTCTTCAAGTACCGGCTCCGGGCCACGCGGCACAACGGCGAGGTGCGCGAGTTCCAGGATCCCTATGCCTTCCTGCCCACGCTGGGCGCGCAGGACCTCTACCTTTTCAACGAGGGCAACGAACACCGCATCTACGAGAAGCTTGGGGCGCATTTCCGGACGATGGACGGCGTGCCCGGCGTGGCTTTTGCGGTCTGGGCCCCGTCGGCCTCGCGCGTGTCGGTGGTCGGCAATTTCAACCAGTGGGACGGCCGCTACCACCCGATGCGGTCGCTCGGCGTCTCGGGCGTTTGGGAGTTGTTTGTCCCGGGCCTGGGCGAGGGCGAGCTCTACAAGTTCGAGCTGCGCGACCAGCGCGGGAAGCTCCACATCAAGACCGACCCGTACGGCACGTACTTCGAGTCGCCGCCGAACAACGCCTCGATCGTCTGCGACCCGCGCAAGCACGAGTGGAAGGACACCGCATGGATGGACCGCCGGAGGGCCGCCGCCGGCCAGCTTGACCGGCCGATGTCGATCTACGAGGTGCACCTCGGCTCGTGGCGGCGGAAGCCGGAGGACGCGAACCGGCCGCTCACCTACCGCGAGCTGGCGCCGGCGCTGGCGGACTACGTGGTCGAGATGGGCTTCACCCACATTGAGATCATGCCGGTCTCGGAGCATCCCTTCGAGGGCTCGTGGGGTTACCAGGTGACGGGGTTCTTTGCGCCGACGCACCGGTTCGGCCCGCCGGAGGATTTCGCGTTCTTCGTCGACCACCTGCACCAGCGCGGGATCGGCGTGCTGCTCGACTGGGTGCCGGCGCATTTCCCGCGCGACATCTTTGCCCTCGCCGAGTTCGACGGCACGCACCTCTACGAACACGCGGACCCGCGGCAGGGCGCGCACATGGACTGGGGCACGCTGATCTTCAACTTCGGCCGCAACGAGGTGCGCTGCTTCCTCGTGGCGAGCGCGCTGGCGTGGTGCGACCGCTACCACATCGACGGCCTGCGGGTGGACGCGGTGGCCTCCATGCTCTACCTCGATTACTCGCGCCAGGAGGGCCAGTGGATCCCGAACCGCCACGGCGGGCGGGAGAACCTCGAGGCGATTGCCTTCCTGCGCGAGACCAACGACCTCGTGCACCGGTATCATCCCGGCGTCGTGATGATCGCCGAGGAATCGACCTCGTTCCCCGGGGTGAGCCGGCCGGTGGCGGAAGGCGGCCTCGGCTTCGACTACAAGTGGAACATGGGCTGGATGCACGACACCCTGCGCTATTTCCAGAAGGAGCCGGTGCACCGAAAGTGGCACCAGCACGACCTGACGTTCGGCATGCTCTACCAGTACGCGGAGAACTTCGTGACCGTGTTCTCGCACGACGAGGTCGTGCATGGGAAGGCCTCGCTGCTCTTCAAGATGGGCGCGTGGCACATCCCGGAGAAGGCGGCGAACCTGCGCGCGCTTTACGCGCACATGTGGGCGTGGCCGGGCAAGAAGCTGCTCTTCATGGGCTGCGAGTTTGCGCAGTCCGCCGAGTGGAACTACACCCGGAGTCTCGACTGGCACCTCTGCCAGTACGCCGACCATGAGGGCGTGCGGTCGCTCGTGCGCGACCTCAACGCGATCTACACCGCCGAGCCGGTGCTGAGCTGCAACGACCTGAACCCGCAGGGCTTTCGCTGGATCTCGTGCGACGACACCAACGCCAGCGTGCTGGGTTACCTGCGCTCGGATCCGTTCGGCCAGACCCTGTTCACGGTGGTCGGACACTTCACCCCGATGCTGCGGACGAATTACCGGATCGGCGTGCCGCGCCGCGGTTTCTGGAAGGAAGTGATCAACACCAACAGCCAGTACTACGGCGGCAACGGCGCCGGCAACGACGGCGGCCGCGAGACCGAGGACGTGCCGAGCGACGGATTCGGCCAGAGCGTCGTGCTGACGTTGCCGCCGCTGAGCACGACGATTTTGAAGTGGAAGGGTGAGTGAGCGTTCCGGGTGAGGCACCCGGATCCTCCCTTGAGATCGAGATGTAGCCGGGGCGGACCTCCGACCCGGAATCCACCGGCAGAGGTCTACCGGTGCTACAGTAGATCCGCCTGCCCGGTGATTTTTTCTGCATCCCAGCGGGCACCTCGTGGGTATTCATGGAAATCATCGCATTCATGGAGACTTTCCCAAGCCGCCCTGATCCCGCCGGCGCTCCTGGCGTTTGTCGCTTCCGCTGCGCTCTTGAATCCAAATCCCGAAAAGCTGCTCGTCCAGGGATTCCTTGCCGGCGTGTTTTCTTCACCTTCGCCATCTTTAATGCGGAGCAGATCCTCCGGCCCGCCCTGAGACGGCGGCGGTTCCGGGCTCCCGGCTACGATTCATGCAATGCGGATCAGGCGTGCAGCGGAAAGCTGCGCAGGAGGCGGTAAATCGAGCCGCCTGGTTGCGGCTCGCTGGCCATGAGATGAAATGTGTCCACGGGCCAGGTGGGCCCGGCAAATTCGCGATGACGTTTCAGCCAGTGCGTCACCGAGACCGGTGGGGCCTCGCGCACCCGGGCGAGCGTGAGGTGGGGTTCAAAGGGACGCAACGCGATCGGGGTGCCGGTGTTCAGCAGGCGGTCGTCGACCTGCTGCCGGAGCTGGTGCAGCAACGGATGTCCGCGGCCCACGCCGGCCCAGAGGATGGCGGGGGTGCCGCGGGGCGGAAATCCGCGCACGCCCTCGAGATCGAGCAGAAACCGCCGCACGGCGACCCGGCCGAGGGCTTCCGCGATGCGTTCCTTCTCCGGATCCGTGACCGGCCCGATGAAACGCAGCGTCAGGTGGAGTTGGGCGGGTGGTGTCCAGTGCAGTCCTTCCAAGCCCGTCATGAGGTCAACCAGCGCTGCCTGGGCGGGAGCCGTGGGCAGGAGGGCGACGAAGAGGCGGGATGACATGGCACCGCTAGGGTGGCGAACTGCCTTCGTCGCGGGCTAGACTCAATTTCGATGGTCGGCAGGTTTTTGCCACGGAGGCAAAGAGCTCACCGGGGGCGGATAACTTTGGCAGTTCGGAAACCAAACCAACGAGGCTTGGGCTCCGTGCTCTCTGTGTCTCTGTGGCAAAAAATTCGGGTGGATCGCGCTCGCCTCCCGCATCCCAGAGCATCACGCCGGATCAATCCCGGCTGGTTCTCGTCAGAACCCGAGGATCGACCGGAGCAGGCCGAAGACCAGGTCGAGCGGGTTGCCGCCGCCGCCCCCCCCGCCGCCCGCGGGGAGGGCCGAGGGCGAGCCGCCGGAGGAGCCGGACGAACTGGAAGAGGATGATCCGGAGGAACCGGAGGAGGAGCTCTGGCTGCCGGATTGGGAGCCGCTTTGGCTGCCGCTTTGTCCACTGGCCTGGCGGCCGCTCTGGCTCCCACTGGAGCTGCCGCTGCTCTGGCCGCTGCCACCGCTGCCGCTTTGCCCGCCTTGGCCGCTCTGGCCGCCACCGGCGCTGGCGCTCTGGCTGCTGCCGCTGCCGCTCCGGCTGGTGCCGCTCTGGCCGCCGGACGAACCCTGCGAGCCGGAAGATCCGCTGGTGCCGCCCTGGCTGGAGGCGCTGGAGCCGCCGCTGGAACTGCTGCCGGTACCGCCGGCGCTGCTGCCGGTTGCCGAGGAACCGCTGCCGCTCTTGGTGCCGCTGGCCACGCGGCCCAGACCGGTGCCGGAAGAGCCCGAGCCGCCCGTGCCGCTCTTGGAGCCGGTGCCGGTGCCAGACTTGGTCCCGGTACCTGACTTCGTGCCCGTGCCCGTGCCGGAACCGGAGCCGGCGACGCCGGTGCCGGACTTCGTGCCGGTGCCGCCGGTACCCGATTTGGTCCCGGTGCCACCTGTGCCGGATTTCGCGCCAGTCCCGCTGCCGGAACCCGCGGTCTTGCTGGTGCCACCTGCACCCGTGCCGGTCTTGGAGGTGCCGCCGGAGCCGTTGCCGGCGCCGCTGCCCGAGGCCGTTTTGCTATTGCCCGCGCCCGTGCCGTCGCCCTTGCCGCTGCCGTCGGCGGATGTCCCACTGCCCTTGCCGGCACCCTCGGCGCCGTCACCACCGCCGCCGGTGCCGTCCTCACCACCCTCGCCGCCGCCTTCACCGCGGCGGCCGAATTCGGTGGGGTACTTGAACTTGACGAAATCGACCTCGCTCGAGGCGAGGGTGGGCTCGTTGCGGATCGCCTCGTCGCGGACCGCCTGCATGTCCCACATCTTCTTCCGCGCCTCCTCGAAGTCGGCGATGGGGCCGAAGAAATAGATCAGGTTCTCGTGCTGGTAGCGCACGTACCAACCCTCGTCACCCAGGCCGAGGCCGGGGTTCACCTTGATGCCGCCGTACTTGGCCTTGAATTTTTCCTCGTTCAGCAGCCAGAGGTCCGCGATCGCATCGACCGGGTAGATCGTGGTGAGCGCCGAGGCGACGCGCGGCGCGGCGCAAAGCGCGAGCAGGAGCAGGAGGTAACGGAGGTGCTTCACGGTGGTCCGGGCTGGTTCAAAGGCCCGACTGCATGGTTTTGCCGCGCTCGGCGCCGCGGTTGCCGCTGCTGCCGCCGGCGCCGCCCGCCGGGCCGGAGGCCTTGCCCGTTTGCTGGGTAGTGCCGGCCGACTGCGTGCCGGTGGTCCCGGCCGCGGTGGCCACGGGCTTGATCGCCATGGCGGTGTCGCCCACGCCGATGGCAATGGGGACGCCGGTGACGTCGATCTGGGGGCTGTCGGCGACGCTCTCGTCGACGACCAGGCTTCCGACCTGGATGCCCTCGGCCTTGGCGTTGGGGTCGTTGCGACCGGGCGACTGGCCGCCGGCCTTGGTGTTGGCGGTGTTGCTGCCGCCGGCGGAATTGCTGCCGCTGCTCCCGCCGCCACCGGATTTGTCGGACTTGGCCTGCTGGGCCCCGCTGGCGCCGCCGGACTTGTCCGGCGAGTCGCCGCCGCTGCCCGCCTGCTCGGCCTTGGCCTGGGAGGCTCCGCCTCCGCCGCCCTTTTGGTTGGGATCCTGCTTGGCGGAGCCGCCGGGGGCGGGCTCGGTTTGATTGGGATTGCTGGCGCCGACGCGCTGGTTCTGGCCGGGCTCGGTGATCTCGTCACCGGGCATCTCGAACTCCCCGATCATGCCGTATTCCGGGTACTTGTCGGGCGCGAGCTTGGAGCCGTCGAGCAGTGCGGGATCCGGCAGGATCATGCGGAGGGTACGGGTGGGCAGCCGGGAGGAAGTGGTAACCATGCCGCCCGGGCTGGGGGCCGCGTTGGCCCCGCTCGAGCCCGGTGTCACCGGCGCGACGGAGGAAACGGCAGGCGCGCCGAGCTGGGCGAGCAGCGGCGAGATTGCCGCGGCGGCGAGCAGCAGACCGGCGAAGGGGTACAGGGCTCGCCCGGTGCGCATGGGAGATCAGCCTGCCCGCACGCTGCAGACCACCTGGAAGACCGGAGGCTTGGTGCCGGCGCGGACCTGCAGTTTCAGGACCACGTCCTGATAGCCCTTGCGGCGGCCCACGACGTTGTAGTCGCCTGGCGGGATCTGCACGGTCCGGGATCCGCTGACCTTCTGCGGCTCGAGGATGCCGGAGATCGAGACCATGGTCGCGTTGTCGGAAGTGAACGTGACGGGCACGTGGGTGTTCTGGAACTGGAGGCGCTTGTTGAGCTGCACGACGCGGTCCTCGAGGGGGAGGTAGGCGGGTTTCTTGCCGAGGGCGGCATTGTAGCTGTCGATGGCGCGCCGGAATTCGGCCTGCTGCTCCAGTTTCTCGGACTGGTCGATGAGGGCAGAGTAGTCGGCGAGCGCGCGGAGCATGGTACCGGAGCGGACGATGCCGTCGGTGGCCTCCTTCTGATTGGGCTCGAGGGCGTGGACCTCGCGGTAGGCGGCGATGGCGGGGCTCCACTCGTAGGCCTTCTCGGCGGTGAAGCCCTTCTGGAGCGCGCGTTTCACGGTGTCGACATGGTCGTTCCGTTGCGCGGTCGTGATGAGGGTCCTGATCTCGGCCTTGTCCGGGTAGACTTGGAGGGCACTCTGCGCCTGCTCGATGGCGGTCTGCCAGTCGGAACGGGCGAAGGCGGCGCGGGCGGCGGCGACGGCGGTGTCGTAGCGGGAGTCCTTCTCCAGTCGGGTGGCGCGGGACTGGCCCTCCTGGGCGCGGGCGGAGAGGGCGTCGAGCTCGAAGGCCTTGCGGTACGAGTCGGCGGCGGCCTTGAACTGGCCCTGCTTCTCCAGCCCATCGGCCTGCAGGAGCAGCGCATGCACGCGGTCGACGGTCTCGGCGCGCTTGAGGCCGGCGGCCGCGTCCTCGTTGCCGGGCGTCAGCTGGAGCACGGCGGTGAAGGCGGACAAGGCGGCCTCCTTGTTGCCCTGCGCGAGCGCCTGCTGGCCGCGGAGGAGGTTGGAGCCGATGAGGTCGGTGCGAGCCTGGACGAGCTTGTCGAGCTCGGCGAACCCGCTCTCGAGCGCGCGCTTGGCGGCGAGGAAGCTGCCTTCCTTGAAGTAGCGGCTGCTCTCGGCGGCGGCGGTGTTGGCGGACTCGAGCGCCTCGGGCATCAGGCTGCGCGAGATCTCGAGTTCCTTGATGCGCCGCATGATTTCATTGAAGCCGTCCTGCGCGATCTGCTTCGCGGAAATCGACTCGATGTACTCGTCGATCTGGCGGTTGAGCGTGTCGAACTTCGCGATCGCGCCGACGAGGTCGCGGCGATCCAGCAGGGCCTCGCCGTCGATCATGCCCTTCTCGAGCACGACGCGCTGGGCGAGCTGGCTGGGGTGGTTCTGCGGGAGCTTGGCGACCTGCGCCAAGCCGGCCTTGGCCTTGTCGTGCGCAAACTGGGCCTTGTTCTCGTTGTCAAAGGTGACCGCGGCGCTCTCCGGCGGGGCGGCGACGACGGCGGCGGCGGACGCACCGCCGAAGACCTGCGGGCCGAAGACGAGCTTGGTGCCGCGGATGACCACGGCGGCGACGAGCAAGAGGGCGATCGGGCCGAGGACGATCCAGGCGGCGATGCGCTTCACGGTCCAGCGGCTGCGTTGCAGTTCCTTGCCGGCGTCGGGATTCCAGTGGATGACGCGGCGTTTCCGCGTGGGGGATGATTCCGTTTCCTCAGGCATGGGATTTCCTTGGGCTGGACTTTGCGGGTGCGAAGGACGTGGAGCTCGGGGGTGGGGTTCGGCCCCGGCGGCAGGCCCGAGGTGAAACTGGTTCGATGCGGGGAAATTGCAACCGCCGAGGTCCGCGAACAATCCCCGCGCGCGGCTTCTTGGTAACAGCGCAGTCAGGATGAAACCGCGTTTTCCCTCGTGCGGGCGGAAGGCGGCCCGCCGGCCGCCGCGCGCGGCGGAGCGCGGCACTTGCACAATTTTCAGCGGGGGTTTCAGCTGGGGCCGCATCTCCCCGCCATGAAAACCGCCCTGATCCGCGCCGTCTCGGGCGCCGTGCTGCTCGCGTCGCTGGCCGGCTGTTATTCCGTGCCGGTCACCGGCCGCCGCTCGATGAACCTGGTCGACCCCACGCAGGTGGCGCGGATGAGCGTCCAGGCCTTCGAGGAAATGAAGCAGCAGAACCCGCAGTCGCGGGATCCCGCGCGGATCGCGCAGCTGCAGCGGGTGGGGGAAAGGATCTCGCGGGTGGTATTCTGGGACATGCCGAACGCCGACTGGGAATTTGTGGTCTTCGAAGATCCGGAGGAGATCAACGCGTTCGCGATGTCGGGCGGCAAGGTCGGCGTCTACATGGGCCTGTTCAAGGTGGTGCAAAACGACGACCAGCTGGCGGCGGTCATCTCGCACGAAATCGCCCACGTCACCGCGCGCCACATCGACGAGCGTTTGTCGAAGGACATGCTGACCCAGACCGCGGGCAACATCGGCGGGGCGGCCATGGTCGGGACCATGGGGATGATCGCGACCGACACCATCCTGAGCGCCTATGGCCTCGGCGCGGAGGCGCGCGGCCTGGCCTTCGGCCGGCAGCAGGAGCTCGAAGCGGATCGCATCGGCCTCGTGTACATGGCCAAGGCCGGCTACGATCCGCGCGAGGCGCTGAAGGTGCTGGACAAGCTGGTCGAAGTGACGGCCGGCGACCCGGAGCCGGCCGAGTACGAATCGACCCATCCGACGAATCCCGATCGCATGCGCGCCTTGAACGACCAGATGCCGGAGGCGCTGAAGGCCCGCGCGGCCGCGGCGAACCAGCCGTCCGGCCCGCAGGTGATCAAGTAGGGCGCAGCGGGTTATTCGCTGTCGGTTGTTGGATCCGCGCCGGAACCCTGCATCTGGCCCCCGAATTCACGCGAATGGCCGCGAATATCCGACGGAAACATCGAACCGGCTGAACCCAAGGTGCTTCACATTTCGGTGGATCGATTCGATCCGGCCGGCACTTCCCGTCTTAAATTCCGGCGAATTCGCGTCCATTCGCGGGCCAACTGCATGAGACCGGCTTAGGCTTCACTGAGTGGCTTACCTGTAGAACGCGAAGTACACCGCGCCCAGGGCGGCGGCGGCGAGGGCCAGGCCCCAGACGAAGATCGTGAGGCAGCCGCGTTTGACGTCCGCCGGGTTTTCCGGGGTGTCGGCAAAATCCCGCAGGGCCTGCTCGGGATCGATCGCTTCCTTGCCGGCCGCAGCCGGATCTTGGGCCGGCGCACTGGCGGCCGCGGCGGCTTCCGCATCCAGCTGGGCGAGCTGCGCCTCCAGCAGCGCCCGCTGGCGCTTCAGTTCCTCGCGTGGGTCGGGTGGGGGCACAAAAAAACGCAGCCCGGTTTGGGCTGCGTTGGAAAGTTTAAATTGCCTTGGCTCAGGCCTCGACGACCGAGACCTTGCGGTGCGGCTTGTCGAAAAGCACCTTTCCCGCCTTGAGGGCGAAGAGGGTCCAGTCGCGGCCGACGCCGACATTCTTGCCGGGGTGGAGCTTGGAGCCACGCTGACGGACGATGATGGCGCCCGCGGTGACGGTCTCGCCGCCAAAATTTTTGATCCCGAGACGCTTCGAATGGCTCTCGCGACCGTTACTGGTGGAACTTTGACCTGTTTTGTGCGCCATGACGGAAAGTGGTTAGACTTTGATGGATTCGATCTTGATGACGGAAAGCTCCTGACGGTGGCCGCGTTTGCGCTCCATGCCCTTGCGCTTCAGCTTCTTGAACACGATGACCTTGTCGCCGCGCTTGTTCTCAAGGATCTTGGCCGAGACGACCGCGCCGGGCAGCGTGGGCTTGCCCACCTTGTAGCTTTCGCCTTCGCCAGCGGCGAGGACGGTCTTGATCTCAACCGTGGCACCCTTCTCCGTGTTCGGGTAACGGTTGACGATCAACACATCGCCCTCCGTCACGGTGAACTGCTGGCCTTGGGTCTTGATGGTGGCTTTCATGAATAAAACCGCGGAATAAGCGGCCCCGCGCAGGTGAACGCAAGGATTAATTGGAATTTTGCCGAGTCATTTTTGCTTCGATTTCATGGAGCTGGCCCCGGCGAGGCCGGCGATCCATCCGGGTCAACGACCCCGGCGACAAAAAACCGGCAGCCAAGCTCATTTTGCCTCCGCCGGCGGGGTCGCACCGACATTCTGCAGTTCGATGCGCATGTAGTAGTGCTCCCGGCCTTTGTAATCGCTCGGGAAAGTCCGCCGGTTGAGCCACGTGCGCGGCGCCACGGCCTCCAATTCCTGCTGTTTTTTGAAATCCGCCAGCCGGACGGACTCGCGGTCCGCCGCTTCGCGTTGCGGCTGCTGGGCCTCGAGCTGGGCGAGACGGTCAAGCGCCTCGCGGCGCTGGCGTTCGGTGGCCGCCGCCTCGCGTTCGCGGAGCTCGGTGAGCCGGCGGCTCTCGCTCGCGGCGGCCTCCTTCTCGCGTTGGAGCCGGTCGCGGTCCACGGCGAGCCGGGTCGCCGCGGTCTCGGCCGCGACGCGGGCGTTTTCCGCGTTGAGTTGGTCGGCGCGCCGGCCGGCCGCCCGCTGCTCGGCGGCCAGCGCCTCTTGGCGGAATTGCGCCTCGCTGAGCCGGCGGGCCTCCGCCTCGGCGGCCAAACGTTTTTCCAACGCGGCCTGGCGGCGGGCCTCGACGTCACGCTCGGTTGCGGCGTGTTGCTCCAGGTCGAGGCGTTCATTCTCGGCCGTGTAGCTCCGGTATCCAAACGTGACAGCCAGGCCGACGAGCAGGACGATGACGGCGATCAGGACGGGCTTTTTCATGGGCGGGCGGGGTTGAACGATCCGACTTTGCGGACCGCGTTCCGCCGCAAAGGTTCGCTGACTCCTTGGAC
>CAMDOO010000002.1 GCA_945903545.1 Opitutus sp. GAS368
GTCTTCCCTCCGCCGAGTTCAGCTGCCGTAGCCCAGGATCGACCTTGGCGCCTTTGCGTCTTGGCGTGACAAACTCCGAACCAAAAGAACCAGTCTCAGGCTCTGTGTCTCTGTGGCAGAAAAATCCGGGGATGGAGTTCGTGGATCGAAATCTTAATCCGGTTTTATCCGCGCAATCCGTGGTTAAAAAACTTCCGGCGCCCGAGTCCGCCGACTGTCCTCGGTCATCAGATTCCCGGCTCTGTGAGCCCGGCGTCTCCGAGGCAAAATCCGGTTCGGGATCGATCCGGTGACACCAGCCCAAAATTCGGTTCGGTAACCATTTCAGGCTTCCTGCCGTCCCGGTTCGGATCAACAAATTGTTACCCATTCGCGCGGATCTTTCCGGGATCGCGCAGATCAAAGCCCCCGCCCCGCACCCGCTGACTTTATCCTCATGAAGGAATCCCCTCCGCGCCGCCGCCCCCTCCTCACGCTTGGCGCCCTCCTGCTGACCGCGGTGGTGGCCTACCGGTCGGTGCCCCCAGCGCAGGCACCCGCCCTGCCCGTCTCCCGGCGCCCCGCCGTCGCGGTGCCGGCCCCGGAGCCCTTGGCCGCGAACCCGGCCCAGACCGCTCCGGCCGCCGCGGACGTTCCCTTGGCCGCCGACCAGTTCCTGGCGTTTGTGCAGCCGGCCGATGCCGCCAGCCTCTCCGCCAGCTTGCGCGCCCCGGCCGCGGATGTCCGGTACGTCCGGATCAACCGCGAGCTGATCGAGGGGAAGCAGTCGCCGTTCTGGCAGCCGCGCGACACCGGCCGGCTGGAGCTGCCGCTGCCGGACGGCGGCACGGCGACCGTGGTCATCCAGGACAGCGAGAGCCTCGGCGCGCGGCGCTTCACGAGCGTCGGCAAAATCGAGGGCCGGCCCGACAGCCGCGCGGTCTTCGCCTACAACGAGGGTTTCCTGAGCGCCCATCTCGAGGATCCGGCGCTCGGCGAGTACCAGCTGCGCGCCGCCACCGAAGAGCTGGAGCAATACTACAAGGTGGACCCAAGTCTCCTGAAACGGAACGCCAGCGATGAGGTCCGGCTCGTCCTGGATGCCGCGAGCGTCGCCGACCTCGCCCAGCGCAAGCTGGAGCGGGAGCAGTCCGCCGCGCGTCCGGATACCATGATGGATCCCGGTGCGGCCATCGAGGCCGCCAGCGCCGGGCGGAACGTGGAGGTTCACCTCCTGATGCTCTACACGCAGGGCGTCCGGTCCAACCTGTCCGGCGCGTTTCGCACCGCCGCCATCCAGAGCGATTTCGACAACGCGGTCGCCCTGCTGAACAGCGACCTCCAGGCGAGCCTCTGCCTGACCCGGGTGCGGCTGGTCCGGATCGCGCAGACCACATACGCCGACGACAATCTCAATTCCTCCGTCGCCGGCCTGGAGCAAAGCATGCTGATCCGGCTCGCGAGTTCGACGGATAGCATCATGGACGAGATCCACGCCCTCCGGGACCAAGTGGGCGCTGACCTGGTGAGCCTCGTGCATCACCGCCCCGACCGCGACAGCGTGGGTCTCGCGTACCGTTTCCCCGTGGACGAGTTCGGCAGCGTGGACAATTCGTTCGGGGGGTTCTCCGTGGTGGATTTTTTCTACCTGACGGCCGGGCACACGTTCTCCCACGAGATCGGCCACAACCTGGGCAACACCCACAACCGCGAGGACTCCTCCGGCCAGGGGGCATTTTCCTACAGTTACGGCTACCGCTACACCGCGGCCAGTGGCGTCAAATACCGGGACATCATGTCCTACGACTCGGAGCCGGCGAGCTACACCTTCCTGCCCTACTTCTCGACGCCGCTGGTGACCCCCACGCAAACCCCCGGCCGGCCGATCGGGCTCGCCGCCGGCAGCAGCGGCGAGTCCGACTGCGCGCGCTCGATCGACCAGGTGGCGTTTGAAGTGTCGGCCTTCCGCCTGCAGATGCAGGCCCCGGCGACCAACGGGACCCTCTACGCCGTTTCGACCCGGGCCTTCGTCGGGCCGGCAGCGGAGCAACAGCTGATCGGGGCCTTCATCATCTCCGGACCGACCGGCTCCACCAAGCGCATGCTGATCCGCGGCAACGGACCCGCGTTGGCGGCCTCCGTGCCGAACTTCCTGCCCAATCCGAAGATCACCCTCTTCCGGGTTGACGTCTCCCCCAGCGTGGTGGTCGCCGTGAACGACGACTGGAGCACCAACCCCAACGCAGGCGCCATCGCGACCGCCGGCGGGACCAGCGCCGCCGCGAACAGCCTCGATGCCGCCCTGCTCATCGACCTCGCTCCCGGCATCTACACGGCAAACGTCACCAGTTCGGACGGCCGCACCGGCGTGTCCCTCGTCGAGGCCTATGAGGTCACGACCGCCGGCACGAAGGTGACGGCCCTCTCGACGCGCGGCTATTCCTCCACGGATCAAATCATGATCGCCGGCTTCATCGTGAACGGCACCGCCGGCACCACCAAGCGCATCGTCATTCGCGGCCAGGGCCCAAGCCTCGCGCGTCAGGGCGTGGCCGGGGCGATGGACGATCCCGCCCTCGAGCTCTACAACAGCAGCGGCGACCGCATCATGCTGAACGACGACTGGGCGCTCAGCCGGACCGCCGGCGACGATTTCCGCCCGCTCGCCGTCGTCTACCCCGAATTGCAGCTGGTGGCCGCGAACATGGCGCCGGCCAACCGGCGCGAGCCCTGCATCATGGTCGATCTGCCGCCCGGGCTCTACACCGCCTTCCTCAAGCCTTATCAAGATCTCACAGTCACTCCCCAACAGGTAGCCCAACCGGGAATAGCCTTGGTAGAAGTGTACGAGATCCCATAGGGGCCTGCGGGCGACGCCCGCCGGCCAATCTCAGATTAGGACCGAGGCACAGGCTGGGACGTGCCTCCATCCACCGGGAACCGCTTCAATCCCGTCCGCTGGGCGAGGACGGCGAGCACGAAGGCGGGATTGGTGCGGAGATAGCGCCCGGCCAGCCGGCGGGGCTCGGTCGCGAGGCGGAACAGCCATTCCAGGCCCGCGCCCCGCATCCAGCGCGGCGCCTGCGCCACTCGGCCGGAGTGAAAATCAAACGCGGCGCCCACGCCGATCAGCACACCCGCCTCGAGCGTCCTCCATTGCTCCGCCATAAAGAGTTCCTGCTTGGGCGTGCCGAGGCCGACCCAGATCACATCCGGCCGCACCCGGACGATGTCGGCGCGCCACGCCGCGAGTTCTTCCCCGGTCATCGCCCGATAAGGCGGGGTAAAGCAACCCGCGACCTGCAGGCCGGTGAATCGCCGCTGCAGCTTCGCCGCCAGTTCCTCCGCCACCCCGGGAGCGCCGCCAAAGAAGTAGTGGCTCAGACCGGAGGGCAGCCCGGCCTCGCACACCGCCAGCATCAGGTCGGGCCCGTAGACGCGCCCGACCCCCGCGGGACTCAGCCAGACCAGCGGCATGCCGTCGGGCGTCGTGAGCCACGAGCCGTTGAAGGCCCGGCGCAACGCGGGGTCGTGCCCCGCCGCCACCACGCCGTGAGCGGTCGCGAGGCAGATGTAGCCGCGGCGCACTGTGCCCCGCACACCGAGAATCAGGTCGCGTGCCTGGGCCAGCGTGAGCTGCGACACCCCCACCCCGGCCACGTTGGTGCGCGGAAGGACGTCCGCCGGAAGGGAATCGCTCAAGGAAGGCGCGGCCATGGACACCGACCTTGCGCTGGGGACTGTTCGTTGTCCACGCTGACCCTTCCATGGCCCTCGTGAGTCTCCTTGATGTCAGCCTTAGCTTCGGCGGCGCCCCGCTGCTCGACCGCGTCAACCTCCAGATTGACCGCGGTGAGCGCGTCTGCCTCGTCGGCCGCAACGGCGCGGGCAAGTCCACGTTGATGAAGGTGATCAACGGGGAGCTGAAGCCCGACACCGGCCAGGTCTTCCGCCAGCCGGGGGCGCTTTTCTCGACCCTGCGGCAGGAAGTGCCCGCGGGCCTCGCCGGCACGGTGCGCAGCGTCGTCGAGGGCGAGGACGGCAGCTACGACGAGCACAACGACTGGGAACGGCATGACCGGGTCGAGCGGCTGCTCGAGAGCATGGGGCTGCCCGCCGAGGCCGAGTTCGCCTCCCTGTCCGCCGGGCAAAAGCGCCGCGTGCTGCTCGCGCAGGGCCTGGCCAGCGATCCGCAGCTCCTGCTGCTCGACGAGCCCACCAACCATTTGGACCTCGAGTCCATCCTCTGGCTGGAGGAGTTCCTGCTCGAATGGGGCGGCGCGCTGCTGTTCGTGACCCACGACCGGGCGTTCCTCCGCAAGATTTCCTCCCGCATCGTCGAGGTGGACCGCGGCCGGCTGATCGGCTGGGCGTGCGACTACGACACCTTCCTCGTGCGCAAGGAGGCCGTGCTCGAGGCCGAGGAGGTCGAGCGGGCGCAGTTCGACAAGAAGCTGGCCCAGGAGGAGGTCTGGATCCGCCGCGGCGTGAAGGCGCAGCGCTCGCGGGCCAACAACCGCATCCACGCCTTGGAAAAGATGCGCGCCGAGCGCGCCGCCCGGCGGGACCGCTCGGGCAAGGCGACCCTCACCGCACAGGAGGCGGACCGCAGCGGCTTCAAGGTCATCACCTGCGAGGACGCGGGCTTCCGCTATGGCGACCGCTGGATCGTCCGCGGCCTGACCACGCGGATCGAGCGCGGCGACAAGATCGGGATCGTCGGCCCCAACGGCGCGGGCAAGACCACCCTGCTCCGCCTGCTGCTCGGCCAGCTCAAGCCCCAGACGGGTAGCGTCGAGCAGGGCACCCAGCTCGAGATCGTGTATTTCGACCAGCTCCGCGCCCAGCTCGACGAGAACATGCGCGTGCAGGACGCCGTGGCCGACGGCAACTCGACGGTCACGATCAACGGCCGCAACCGCCACGTCATCTCCTACCTCGAGGATTTTCTCTTCGAACCGGGCCGGGCGCGCACCCCCGTGCGGGCGCTCTCGGGCGGCGAACGCAACCGGCTCCTCCTCGCGCGCCTCTTCACCAAGCCCGCCAACGTGCTGGTGCTCGACGAGCCGACCAACGACCTCGACGCTGAGACGCTCGAACTGCTCGAGGACCTCCTGGTCGAGTTCGGCGGCACCGTGCTGCTCGTCAGCCACGATCGCGCCTTCCTCAACGAGGTCTGCACCAGCCTGCTCGTGTTCGAGGGCGACGGCTGCGTGGCCGACTACACGGGCGGCTACGACGACTGGCCGAAGGAACGCGCCGCCCGCGCCGCGGCGGAAACGGCGGCGGCCGCCGCCCTCAAATTGTCCGCCGAGAACAAGACGGCCGCGGCTCCCGCTGCCAAGGCCCGGAAGCTCACCAACAAGGAACGCGCCGAGCTCGACGTCCTTCCCGCAAGGATCGAGGTGCTGGAAAAAGAGCAGGCCGCGCTGACCGCGCACCTCGCCGATCCGGCCTTCTTCCGCCAAGGCGGCCCGGCGGTGGGCCAGGCCACGGCCCGGCTGGAGGCAATCGAACGCCAGCTGGCGACCATCTACGAGCGTTGGACGGAACTGGGTGGGTAAGGCGAAACTTGAGCTTGGATGCCGGCCGGAGATCCCGGCCCACCCCTCACGGGTTACACGTACGACCGGGTAATTCGTGGTAAATTTACCCATGGCCTCCGGCTGGACGTCCGGCGCGATCATCGTATACTTCTCAACATGAGGATGCTGACAGCCACGCTCCGGTTCGCCCTCGCCCTCACGGCCCTGGCCGTGATGGCCGTACCGGCCCGTGCCCAGCTCACGAGCATCACCGGGCTGTTCACGACGGGCGTCAATGCCAGCAATGTCCTGCTCGGGAACAACGTGACCGACGCCCACTACGTCATCACCGCCAAACCCGCCGCTGCACCCGCGAACAATCTCGGCAGCTCGAGGACCATCACCACGCCCACCGGGGGCTGGACGGCCAACACCTCCACCGCCCGGTGGGTCACGACTCCGGGCACCGCCTCGAATGGCGGCGGCTCCGGAGGCACCAACGCCAACCGGGTCTTGGGCGATTTCGACTACACGCTCACCTTCACGATGCCCGCCGGAGCGCAGCTCACCACGGTCTCAATCACCGGCACGGCGGCCGCGGGCGACTCGGCAACGATCTATGTGAACGGGACCCTGGTCTCGGGTCAGTCCATCGCCGGATCCGCCTCGACCAGCAGCTTCACGCTCGATTCCACGAACTCGGCCTTCGGCTCGGGCAGCAACACCATCATGTTTCGCGTCAACAACGCGGTCAACAAGAGCTCGTCCGGCCTGTTTGTCGGCAGCATGAGCGGCTCGGTGATCGTGCCCGAGAATGCGGCGTACCTGCCGGCTGCCGGAGCAGTCGGGATCTACGGGCTGCTGGCCCTGCGCCGGCGCTGGCGGATGCGGAGAGACTGACGGAGCGTGGGTAGGGCCCGCCGTCCCGGCGGGCCGAATTCCGAGGTCGGCTGGGGACAGCCGTCGCTACCTCCACTGCCGCAGCACCTCAGATCACGTAGTCGCCGCTCTCCGGCCGCACGAGCTGCTCCGAGGGGAGCAGCATGCCGGCTGCGACCGTGGCGTTCGTGCCCTGCTCGATCAGGATGAAGGAGCCCGTCAGCCGGTTGGTCGCGTAGCCGTCGTAAACGAGCGGCTTGGCGGTGCGGATGCGGATCTCGCCAATGTCATTCAGCACGAGCTCCGCCGGAGCCGGCTCGGGCACCAGCGTCGCCATGTTGATGCGGTGGTCGATCTCGGTGACCATCGCCTGCACGGTGTTCGAGGTGTGCTTGAGGAAGTATTTTTTCCCGCGCTGCAGCGGCCGCTGGTGCATCCAGCAGACCTGCGCGTGGAGGTCCATGCCGGTGCCGGGCAGCTGGTCGAGGCCGATGATCATGTTGCCGCGGCTGATATCGATGTCGTGCTCGAGCACGAGCGTCACGGACTGCGGGCAGAACGCCTCCGGCAGCGGGCCGTCGAGCGTCCAGATCTCCTTCACGGTGCTGGTCTGGCCGCCGGGCAGCGCCATGACCTTCTGGCCGACCCGCACGATGCCGCCGGCGATCTGGCCGCTGAAGCCGCGGAAATCGTGCAGCTGGCGGTCGGTCGGGTTGTTGGGGCGGTTGACCCACTGCACCGGAAAACGGAAGCCGTTCAGGTTGTAGTCGCTGCCGATGTGCACGGTCTCGAGGTGCCCGAGCAGCGTGGGCCCGACATACCAGGGCGTGTGGACCGAGGGATCGACGAGGTTGTCGCCGTTGAGCGCGCTCATCGGGATGAACTTCACGTCCTTGATGTCGAGGCGCGGCAGGAACTCGTTGAACTGGTCGCAGATCTCGATGAAGCGCTCCTCGCTCCAGTCGACGAGGTCCATCTTGTTGACGGCGACGACAAGGTGCGGGATGCGGAGCAGCGACGCGATGCAGGTGTGGCGGCGGCTCTGCTCGATCACGCCGAGGCGGGCGTCGATGAGCACGATGGACAGGTTGGCGGCCGAGGCGCCCGTGACCATGTTGCGCGTGTACTGCACGTGGCCCGGGGTGTCGGCGATGATGAACTTGCGGCGCGGCGTGGCGAAGTAGCGGTAAGCGACGTCGATCGTGATGC
This sequence comes from Opitutus sp. GAS368, assembly GCA_945903545.1. Lineage (GTDB taxonomy): Bacteria > Verrucomicrobiota > Verrucomicrobiia > Opitutales > Opitutaceae > CAIYFD01. The sequence continues at coordinate 7,593 of CAMDOO010000002.1, forward strand.
CCTGCTCGCGCTCGGCGCGGAGGCCGTCGGTGAGATTGGCGAGGTTGATCTGGCCGCCACCGGTGATGTCGGCCGAGCGCTCGAGCGCCTCGATCTGGTCCTCCATCAGCGACTTCGAGTCGTAGAGGAGGCGGCCGATGAGGGTGGACTTGCCGTCATCGACACTGCCGCAGGTGTTGAAGCGCAAAATATCCACCGGGTGCGAAACCGGCGGGCGGGAGTGGGAAATCGTGGCGGACATGAGGTTGTTGGATTCTCGCAGGCTCAGAAATATCCGGCTTTTTTTCTGTCTTCCATGGCCGCTTCGGAGGCCTTGTCGTCGGCGCGGGAGCCGCGCTCGGTGACGCGGGCGGCGGAGATCTCGGTGATGATGTCGTCGAAGGAATGCACCTTCGACTCGATCATGCCGGTGCTGATCATGTCGGCGATGGTGCGGACGCGGACGACCAGGCGCTTGACCGGCTCCTTCTCCGTCGGGCGGGCGCCGGCGTAGGGATCGGGCGTGGTGGCGCCGGTGTGGGCCGGCGGCACGGGCAGCCACTGGCCGCCGCGACGGAAGCAGTCGCGCTCGTGGCTGAAGTAGATCGTGGGGACCTCGAGCTGCTCCTTTTTGATGTACTCCCACACATCCATCTCGGTCCAATTGGAGAGCGGAAAGACGCGCATGTTCTCACCCTGGTTGAGGCGCGCGTTGTAGAGGTTCCAGATCTCGGGCCGCTGGTTCTTGGGGTCCCACTGGCCGAAACTGTCGCGGAAGCTGAAGAAGCGTTCCTTCGCGCGGGCCTTCTCTTCGTCGCGCCGGGCGCCGCCGATGCAGCAGTCGAACTTGAACTCCTCGATCGCGCCGAGCAGGACCGGGGTCTGGAGCTGGTTGCGGCTCACGATGCCGGGCTTCGGCGTGGCGAAACCCCGCGCGATGGCGTCGTCCACCGTGCGGATGATGAGTTTGGCGCCGAGCTGCTTGGCGCGCCGGTCGCGGAAATCGATCAGCTCGGGAAACTCGTGCCCGGTCTCGATGTTCAGGAACGGCATCGGAATTTCCGCGGGGCGGAACGCCTTCTCGGCAAGGCGGAGGAGGCAGATGGAGTCCTTGCCGCCGGAGAAGAGCAGCGCAGGCCGCTCAAACTCGCCCGCGACCTCGCGCATGACGTGAATGGCCTCGGACTCGAGGTGCTGGAGATGGTCGAGATGGTAGGAGGACATTCGTGGAAACTCGTGCAATTAGTGTGTCACTCCCTGGCCGCGGATGACGCGGCTTTGCCGCCCCAGGCGGCATGCAGGCCGCACTCGCGCTTCTCGTCGGCCTTGGCCGGGTCGAAGTAGTCCCACTCGTTGGGCAGGTGGTGCTCGGCGAGGTAGGCGTCGAGCTGGGCGTCGGTGTGGTAGAAAAACGGGCTGAGCTTGAGCGAGCCAAAGTTCGCGTCGTGCGAGACGATGTCGAGGCCGGCGCGGTTCGGGTTCTGCACCTTGCGGAGCGCGGTGATCCAGACAGTCGGCGCGAGCTCCTTCATGCCGCGCTGGAAGGGCTCGAGCTTCATCACGGCGCTGAACTGCTTGAGCGCCTCCTCCTGCTCGGTGGTCGGGATCGGGCCGTGGACGGCGTCGCGGTGGGCGGCGGTCATGCGCGGGAGGAAGGGTTTCAGGTTGAGCTTGAGGCGGGCGCGCAGTTCCTCGGCGTGTTTGTACGTCGCGGGGCGGTTGTAGCCGTGGTCGACCCAGAGAACGGGGATGTCCGGCTGCGTCTGGACGGCGACATGCAGGATGGCGGCCTCGTACGGGCGGAAGTTGGTCGAGACGATGGCGCGACCGCCCCCCGCCTGGGCGATGGCCCAGCGCGTGATCTCAAGCGGCGACTTGGCGCGGAGTTCGGCGTTCCAACGGGCGAGCTGTTCGACGTTCATGGCAGGAGGAAGGATGAGCTAAGGCCAAGGACGCGCCGGAGTCTAGGCGGCGCCTTTGGTCGGGGAGGAGGCCGGCGGCAGGACGGCGCGATCCACGAACTCGCCAAAGCGCTCGCCGGGCAGCCGCTCCTGCTTCCAGCGGGCGAGCAGCGGGCGGAGCTCGGCGATGATGTCATCGAACTTCACGCTTTCGCGGTAGATCCGGTTGACCCGGGTCGAGGCGGCGGCGCCGCCGAGGTGGAGGTTGTACTTTCCCGGGGCGCGGCCCACGAGGCCGATCTCGGCCATGTAGGGACGGGCGCAGCCGTTGGGGCAGCCGGTCATGCGGACAACGATGTCCTCGTCGCCCAGGCCGAGCTCGGCAAACAACGCCTCAAACTGGTCCAGCAGTTGCGGAAAGACCCGCTCGCTCTCGGCCAGCGCGAGGCCGCAGGTGGGCATCGAGACGCAGGCCATGGAGTTGAGGCGCACCTGCGCGACCTGGCGGTCCACGGGGACGCCGTGATCCGCGAGCCGGCGATTGATGGCCTCGCGCTGCTCCTCCGGGATCCCGGCGAGGATCAGGTTCTGGGTCGTGGTGAGGCGGACCTCGGGGCGGAACTCGGCCACGATGTCCCGCAGCGCGGTCTTCAGGCGGCGCTCCGGGGTGTCCTTGATGCGGCCAGTCTCGACATACATGCCGAGGAACCAGCGGCCGTCGGACTGGCGATGCCAGCCGAAGAGGTCGCCCTGCTTGGTGAAGACCGTGGCGCGGGCCGGCTCGAGCTTGAAGCCGGCGCGCTGCTCCACCTCGGCGCGGAACCAATCCGGGCCCTTGTCGGCGAGCACGTACTTGAGGCGGGCATGCTTGCGATTGGTGCGGTCGCCGTGGTCGCGAAAGGCAATCATCACGGCCTTGGCGGTCGCCACGACGCGGGCCGCCGGGATGAAGCCGAGGACATCCGCCGCGCGCGGGAAAGTTGCCTCGTTGCCATGGCTCATGCCGAGTCCGCCGCCGCAGAGGACATTGTAGCCGAGCAGCCGGGCGGGGTTGGCGGGATCGGCGACAGCGGAAAAGCCGAGGCAGTTCGCAAAGATGTCGGTGTCGTTCAGCGGCGGGATCGCGAAGGCGACCTTGAACTTCCGGGGCAGGTAGGACCGGCCGTAAAGCGGGTCCTCGAAGGCGAGCTTCTGCTCCGGCGCGAGCTTGAGGGGGCCGCCATTCACCCAGATCTCATGATAGGCCTTGGTCTGTGGCAGCAGGGCGTCGGACACCCGGCGGGCGTCGGCCTGGACCAGGTCGGCCAGCGGGCTGGTCGAGGGCGTGGACGGCGCGAGGACGTTGCGGTTAACATCGCCGCAGGCCGCGATGGTGCTGCAGAGCGCCTCATTGAGGCCCTTCATGAGCGGTCCGAGGCCGGACTTCACCACCCCGTGCCACTGGAAAGTCTGCCGGGACGTGATGCGCAGGGTCTGGTTGGCGTGGAGGTCCGCCAGCCGGTCAAACGCCAGATACTGTTCGGCCGGGATGATGCCGCCGGTGATCCGGGCCCGGATCATCATGATGTACTTCTTGCCAGTCTTCCGGAGGTCCCGATCGTCCTGCTGATAAATGCCGTGGAACTTGATGAACTTCTCGTCGTCGGCCGAGAAACGGTCAGCCTCCGGCGCGGCCATGGTCTCGCCAATGGTCCCGCCCAAGGTCGGGTCGGCCAGTTTCAGAAGTTCTTCCTTGGTCAGGACGTCGGTCGGCATAGTGCAGGTACGGAGGGTTAACTGAACATTGACTCAGGGTGCGGTCAAACTAAGATTAGTAATCTGGTAATGATTAAATGGCAAATGCAGGCATAGTTTCATTAGTTGGCTCAGGCCCGGGAGATCCGGAGCTAATTACCATCCGCGGAATGGACCGTTTGCGTCGCGCGGACGTGGTGGTTTGTGATGATTTGGCAGGCAAGGACTTACTCAGCCACTGCCGGCCGGATTGCCTGATTTTACCTGTCGGCAAACGCGGGGGCAACCGCTCCACCGCCCAGGCCGAGATCATCAGCCTGTTGGTCGACCACGGGAAAGCCGGGCGCCGGGTGGTGCGCCTCAAGGGCGGCGATCCGTTCATTTTTGGCCGGGGAGGCGAGGAGGTGGCAGCGCTGGCCGAGGCCGGTATCGCGTGGGAAGTCGTGCCCGGCGTCACTTCGGCCGCCGCCGCCGGTGCCGCGGCGGGAGTTCCCCTCACCCATCGCGGCTTGGCCTCGGCGGTTGTTTTCCTGGCCGGACACGAGGACCCCTCGAAGTTGGGTCCCTTGATCGACTGGGCCGCCTACGCCCGGCTGCAGGCCACCCTGTGCATCTACATGGGTGCGCGCCGGCTTGGTTTCATTGCCAACGAACTGCTGCGGGCCGGCATGGCCGCGGACACCCCGGTGGCCCTGGTCAGCCACGCCAGCCGGCCCGACGAGCACATCCTGTTCTCCAACCTGCAGGCCTTGGCCGGCTCAGAGCCCGATGAAACGCTCTCTCCCGCGGTCGCCATCATCGGCGCGGTCGCCGGCGAACCCGCACGGATCCGTGCCGTGGTCGAATCGATCCCGCGCTGAAAAGCGGCCCGGAAACGAGGCGACGCACGGGCGCTGGTTTGCCGTCATGCCGTCCGCCGCCGAGTCAGTCGGCTCGCGGCGCGACTAGAGCGGCGGCAAATATCCTGGATCCGGAGACAGCATCTCACGCTCCCGAGGATTTGCCGACGCCGGCCACCTCGGCGGCGGAATCCCGGTCGAGGTAAAGGGTCGCTGCCGCATGCTGGCGCAGCAACGACGCGGGGCACGCCGTGCTCACCGGACCCTGGAGGGTCGCTTTCACGGCGGCGGCCTTGCGCGGTCCCGGCACCTGCACGCTCAAATGCCGGGCGGCGCGGAAAACCGGCAGGGTGAGTGAAAGGGCGCAACGAGGCACCTTGTCGAAAGACGGAAAGCAGCCATCGTTCACCTGCTGCCGGCGGCAGACGTCGTCGAGTTCCACCCGCTTGATCAACACCGGATCGTTGAAATCCGCCACCGGCGGATCGTTGAAAGCGAGGTGCCCGTTCTCGCCGATGCCGAGGCAGATCAAATCAATCGGCGCTTCCTGCAACCGGGCGGTGTAATCGGCGCAGACCTCTGACAAATCCGCCCGCTCGGCGGCAATCGGATAAAACTTTCCAATCCCGACGCGCGACAGCAGACGCTCCTGCAGATACGCGCGGAAACTCCGGGGATGCGTGGCCGCCAGACCGACATAGTCATCCAAGTGGAACGCCGTCACGCGTTCCCACGCAATCGAGCCGGCCACGGCCGGTTCGACCAGCGCGGCCAGAAACTCATCCTGCGAGGGGGCGCAGGCAAATATCACGCGCGCGTAACCTTGCCCCTCGATGATCTGGCGCAGCGTTTGCCCCGCATTGCGCGCGGCCTGGAGACCGAGCTGGCGGCGATCCGCGTGAACTTCAACCGCCAGGCGATCAGCGCGAAGGCGGATGGGCCAGGATGCGGTCATGAGAGCGGGCACGGCAAAGTGTTGGGGAACTCATCCAGAGTGATCCGAGCGTTACCGAGGCTCACGCCGAGAATGATCGCGCTCAAGCCATGGCAAAAAAGCGCCGGCCTGGCTTTTGCCAGGACCGGCGCTTTGCAGGATTGCGGTCTGCCGCGGCGGCCATCCGGGTTGATGCCGAAGGCCGCCGTGGAATTTGCCCTTCTTTAGGTGGCCAGCGCGTTCCGGCAGTACGCGATGCTCTTCGCGATCTCGGTCATGCGGTCGGAACCCGCGGGAACCTGGTACTCGAATTCGATGGTGGCCTGGATCAGCCATTTGTTGTCACGAATCGCGCGGAGCACCTCGACGATGGGGGTTTCGCCCTCGCCAAAGGGTTTGTTCGCACCGCCATTTGCGGCGGTCATCTTGTCCTTGACGTGAATGTGAGTCACGCGATCGGGATACTTCTTGATAAAGTCGAGAGGCGACTTGAACTGATCCCCGCCCACGTTTCCTCCCACGAAGTGTCCGATATCGAGGTTGGACCCGTTATACTTGGATTGCTCGAACGCGGTCAGCAACTCCGGCACGTTGGCCGGATCCGTGTGGTTGTGATAACCCACCTGCATGCGGTGGCGGTCGGCCATGGCGCCGACGCGCTTGGTCACCTCGTTGCCGGGCATTTCCAGCGAGATGGCACGGGCGCCGCAGGTGCGGGCCAGGGTAAATGCGAAGTCGAGCTCGTCATCGGTGTACGTGGGAACGCCGTCGAACTTCATGATCTCGATGTACACCCCGGCGTCCTCATAGATCCTGCGGAACTCGCGCGCCTTGTCCATCGAGGCGGACGCCCGCCACTTGGCGAGTTCGCTCGGAGCGGCATTCGCCGCCGGGGCAGCGCCCCCCCGCCCACCGCCGGCCGCTGGTGCGGCACCGCCGCGACCCCCGCGCGGAGCGCCATTCTGCTGCTGGAAGGCCAGCAGCTGGTCCGGGTTCAATTTTTCGGGCGAGGACTGGATCTTGACCATCGCATCGGCCCGGCCCTGAGCCAGCAGCAGTTCAGCGTCACCCAAGGCTTTCGCCTTCGCGGCGATTTCGGGCGAATTCCGCGGAGAGCGGAGGCTAGCGGCGGCCAGATCGGTTTGCGCGGCAGCCACTGCGGTTTGGAGCGCAGCCAAGTTGGCGGTTGCGGCCGCGATGGCCGCATTCTGCTGGGCAGTCGCGCCGGCAATGCCGCCACGAGCGCCGCCACCACCGCGACCACCACCGCCCGGTGCACCCATGAAAGCTTCAACCCCTGCGGAACGCAGTTCCAGCGCGCTGACGTTGAGTTCAAGCGTACGGGCGAGGGTGTCGAGGGCGGTGGGAGCCAAGTTGCCGTAATTGTACGGGGCGTTCATGCCGATATTCACGCCGTTGACCCGGGAATTAGGCTTGGCGCCGGGGGCTCCTGCGGTGGGGGCATTACTCGCGGCGCCACGCAAAGAAGGGAGGCTGCTGAGTAAGCCAGCGGTCGGCAAAGCTAGCAGTGCCAGCTTGGAGAATTCACGTCGTGTTTGGGGAGTCATGATGGGGAGGATTGGGATTGGGTTGGTGCGGAAGTCTGAAAGTTGAGGTCAGGGGTTTGTCACCCGCTCGAAATCGAGTTCGTAGATGCCGGCGAAGGAGCTGTCGTGATAGACTTCGCCCACGTGCAATTTGCCGAAAAAGACCAGGGGGACATCCATCGCCGGCTTCACTTTGGCGGATATGGGTCCTGGCTTAACCACCACCCACTCCGTGGGGGAGGGAGTAGCACCGTAGCAGCACGTCTGGACGCTCCGCATGATGAGAAACTCTTTCACAGAGCCGTCCTTTCCCATCGCCATCGGCATCATGTAACCCTCCAGCCGGACGGAACGCCCATCGAGTTCCCGGATGTTTTCCGGAATTCCGTCCTTCCTGCCAGGCACGGGTTGCACCGGCTCAAAGGAGGCAGCCCCGGGCGTCTGGTATTCGTAGGCGGTGAGATAGTTGAAATTAACCTTCCAGTAACCGTCAGCACCTTTCGCGGGTGGGACGATGGCGTCCGGATCGGTGAGGCTGGCGACAGCCTCTGGCTGGACCGCTCGGGGCGGGTTCCTCAGTCCTGGCAGGGCCGCCACCGCCAGCGCGCCCGCCACCAGGATGACCGACCAGATCACCCACCGTCCGGTGTTTTTTATCCGGTTCTTTGCGTGCATGCGGTCGGTTGGATTCGGAACGGCCCGGCAGGTTCATCCCGAAGGCCGGCTGGCGGCCTCCGGGACGCAGCAGATTTCAGGGAGCGCCGCGGGCGCCCGCGCGCGGCTGGGCGCCGAGCTGGCGGATGAGCTGGTCGACCGAGGCGTTGTTGTAATTGTCCTGCTTGTCCGCGACCGCGCTCCGGGCCTCCGCGACGGTTGCCGGTGAAACCGGGCTGGCCGTGTGGCCGAAAGAGCGCCGGAGATAGGTGAGCGCAGCCGCGACGGCCTCGTCATTCAGGAGAACCCGCATCGCCGGCATCGTGAGCATTTGGATGGGAGGCGTCGTGGTCAGATCGGATTTCCCCGCCAGTACGATTCGCGCCGCGACGCGATCGTCGCCCAGCAAGAGGCTGGAATTGACCAGGGAGGGGGCGATACCGGCGAGTCCCTGGGCGTTCGGCTGGTGGCACGAAGCGCAGAGGGTGTCGAACTGGACCTTGCCCTTGTCGAACAGGGCCTGCTCCGTGGCGTTCAACGGGATTACCGCGGCGACCTCGAGGCCGGGTTTCCCGGTCCAGCGCAGGCCTTGGAGCAGGGTGACCGCGCGGGCCGAGTCAGGACCGCTGTTCCGGCCAGCCAGCGCCGTGAGAGCCTTGGGTTCGGCGGGCAGGGTCACGCCCGCGCCACCGGCGCCGCCGCGACCGCCACCACCACCACGACCGCCGCCGGCGCCAGCGCCGCCAGCAGCGCCTCGACCGGCACCGCGACCTCCGGCGGCAGGAGCCGCCGCCGCATCCTCAGGATTCGGTGCGCCGGCCCGGGCAACCGCAGGAGTCGCAACCGTTGGGGCGGGGGCGGTAGCTGCAGCGGGTGCGGGCGCGGCGCCACCGGCCGGACCTCCGCGGCCCCCACCAGCCCGTCCACCGCCAGCGGCCCCACCACGACCACCGCCAGCGGCAGCGCCGCCGCCCACGAGGGTCTGGAGACTGTCGAGAACCGCCGTGCGCGCCCAAGCGGGGGCGCTGTCAGCAAGTGCGCCTTCCAAGAGTGTATCGATCCGCGCCGCTTCGTTCGAGCGCAGGACCGCGCCGGAGGCCTGAAGGACGAAGGCCGAAGGCGGCAAGGCCGCATTCCGCGCCTCGCCGATCAGCGCGAGGACAAATTTATCGTCCCGGCCCGCCAGGCTGCTGATCACCGCGTCCGCCAGATATGGCTGGGTCGGATTCGCCAGGACCAGCTGGCGCAGCACGGCATCGGCGGCCGGCGTCTTCGCTTCGCCGAGGGACAAGGCCAGCTGCAAACGGACACTGGGATCAGAGGAGTTCGCCAACGCCAGCACCCGGTCGAGGACCGCGCTGTTCGTGGAGGTGACAGCGGGAGCCGCGGCAAAGAGCTTCTCGGAAACACGCAGCGCCGTCACGACCACCCGGGGATCGGAGTCGGCTAGGGCCTTGATCGCCGTCGGAGCGTCCAGCGAGTTCAGGCCATCGAGCGTCCACAGGGCGTGGATTTTGCCAAGGGGGTTGGCCGCGGTGCCGGCAAAGTTCCGCAGCGCGGGCGCGATTGCGGCGTTACGCTTTTCCACCAGCAGCCGCTGCGCCGTATCCCGCGTCCAACCATTGGCATCGCCCAAGGCGGTGACCAGCTGGGCCGGCGTCGACCGCGAGAGGTCCGGCATCACCGGTTGCGCCGGGGCGGTGGTGGGCACGACCCGGAAGATGCGGCCGACATGGATCGGCGCATCCAGTTTCCGGTCGAGGATCTGTTTCCGCAGATAGGTCGTGACGTAATTCTTATGCTGAATGATGCCGTGGTACATATCGATGATGTAGAGGGCGCCATCCGGTCCATTATACATGGTGACGGGGCGGAACCGTTCATCGGTCGACGTCAGGAACTCACTTCCCTCCGGGTAGGCATTGCGGGCGGTGAGCACGCCGTTGACTTCCTCCATCTTGATCCGCTTCACGAGATTCGCCGTGGGCTCGGCGATGAACACGTCGTTGCTGAACTCCTTGGGAAACTGCGTCCCCCGGTACACCATGGTGCCGGTGGCAGAGGTGACACTGCTGTAGGTGCCGTCGGGATTGAGGCCTTGATAGCCACGGTTGATGCCCGGTTGCGGGCGGGAGGGGTAGATCGTCAGCGGGCTGGTTTGGGGAGCGATGTTGGTGCCAGCGGCTTGGAAGCCGGGATTCCGCCGCAGGTAGGCGGAGGGCAGGAGGTCAACGCGGAGCGGATCGCTGTTGCTGTTGTAATACAAACGGCCGACGTCGTCCTGCGTGATCCCCCATTGGCCGCGCGTGATCGTTTCGTCGCTGGTGAATTTCCCGTTACCCTCATACCGGTACCGGAACGTGTGGTTGGCGCTATAAATCCAGTTGTCGAGTCCCCACATCAGGCCGTTGGCGTTGTGCTCCGGACCGCTCAGGTTGCCGTAATTGGTCGCGATCTCCGTCTTTTGGTCGGCCACCCCGTCGCCGTTGGTGTCCTTGTAATACCACAGGTTGGTCGGAGCAGCGACCAAGAGGCCGCCATCGACGAGTGAGATCGCCCGCGGCGAATCAAGCTTGTCGAGGAAGACGGTGCGCTTGTCGTAGCGGCCGTCCTTGTTGGTGTCCTCGAGGACGACGATGTCGCCGATGAGGTCGTTCTCACCCGTGCCGTCGACGTCCATCATGTAGGCGCGCATTTCCACGACCCACAGTTTTCCGTCGGGCGCGAACTGCATCGCGACGGGTTCCTGGACCAAGGGTTCGATTGCGACGACTTCAACCCGGAAACCGGGTGCGACCTTGAAGGTCTTCATTTCCTCCTCGACCGTGCGAAAAGGCGCGGGCGGGGTGATTCTGGCAATGGCGGGATCGACGTCAGCCTTGGCGGCATCGGTACCGCGGTCGCCCTGCTGGGCAGGCAGCCGCGAAGCGGATCCAACAGCTAAACAGGCGACGATGAGGGCGAGATGGTGCTTAAGCATGGGAATCTTCGGTGTTCTGGATGAAAATATTTGGGTAGCAGGCCTCCCCGCGTTCACGAGGGTACCGCCGAGGAAAGGTCAAAACGAAGGACGGGGTAAAGTGGGGAGAGATGGCGCTGACCGCAGGTCGACGCATCGCTGGGACAACATTGGGCTAAGTCGCGGTTCGGCAAGCGCGGCGGCAGTATACCGTACACTAGATTCTCGTTTTAACCGGTCCGGCCGGGGCGAACAAGCAACTCCGAGGACAGGCTATTTTCCCTTAAACCATTGATGCAGCATCCTCTTGCGATCATGAAAAACGCGGGCTAACAGGTGAAGCGGATGGGAGGACAGGGATAGCGGCCGAAAGGAATTTAATCCCCCCGGCCGCCACCGTTCCGGTATAACAAAACCGGTCAGTTACCCCCTGACTTAGTCCGTTTCGACCGCGCAAGGTCGGATGACCTTGCGCGGTAGTTGTCGAGGCGGCCCAAGGAGGGCCGCCATGGGAATCTTGAACTAGCGCCCGCGGGCGCCGCCGCCAAAGGTATAGGTGGCGGTCAGGCGGAAGTTCATCGGGTCGTTGACCACCGTGGGGTTGCCGGCAACCAAGGTGACCCGGTCGGGCTTGGTCAGGTCCCCCTGGGGTTGGCGGGTAACCGCGCCATAGAGGATGGGACTGACCGCAATGTTGTTGACGCGCAGAGCCAGCGCCAGCGTCCGGTTGTTTTGCATCTGGAACGTGTAGGAGAAGTTGGCCTGCGTCCGCATGGCACCCGACCGCCAGATCAGATCGGTGGTGTTCACCGCCGGATCGTCGATGGCCACCTGGCCAAGCACGGGGTCATTCGCGAGCACGGTCCAGCCGCCCTTGTTTCCGATCGAGGTGGCGCCCTGCCACTGGACGCCGAAACCGGCCTGCAGGCCGCGGAGTTTGCCGGACTGGACCCGGTAATCGGCGAAGAAGTTGGCGTTGGGCGTGGTCCGGGTGCGCGTGGCATTGGTCGCAAGCTGGGTGTATTGGATCCACAGATTGTTGTAGGCGTTGACCGCGGCGGTCGTGTCCAGGCCGACCGCCTTGCCTGGCAGGGGGGTGTTGATCGCGAGCCCCGGAGCGGCGGCCACGGGCTGCCCGTTGCTCTGCGGCTTTTGGGTGGTGTCCAGACTTCCGCCCGCGTCCTCCAGCAGCGCCCTGAATTCGGCAACGCGGTCCGGGGTACTCATGTATTTATAGGTGAGCGGGTTGGCGGTGCTCTGCTCCGAGAAGTTGCTGCCGGCGCCGGCATTGAGGGTCAGACGCAGGCCGCTGACGACCTGGGCGCTGAGCTCGGCTTGCCACCCATAGTTGCCGGTGTTGCTGGTGTCGCCGTTCGCATTCAGCGGGGCGATCCCCAGCTGATTGATGCCGGTGGAAGCTCCGGAGGCGAGATCGGTATCGTCCCAACGGTTGGCGTTGATCAGGTTGTTGATCTGGGTGATCACGCCGTTGCCGCTGGGATCGTTGAAGCGGGTCGAGGTGTAGTAGTTGTATTTACCCGAGAGCTTTCCTCCGAGGAAGTTGAACCTGGCACCGAAGTCGGTGCTTTCGGCCACGGTCGTGGGCAGCAGTCCGCCGAAGAGATCCACATTCGGGGTCGTGGAGTTGGCGCTGCTCGGGGAGGTGGGAAGGAGCGCGGTCGAGCGATTGATGTAGGGAGCAAACCAAGGCGTCACATTGTACGTCACACCGTAGGTCTTCGTGGATCCGTACTCCTTGATCTTCGGCGGGCTGAAGTCATCACGGAAGATGTCGTTCGCATAACGCGGATCCATCACGACAAACGAACCGTTGAGATTCCCGCCGTCCTTGCCGCCCGGCAGCGTGGTGGTCGGACGGGTCGGGGCCAGACGGGCGCTGCCCACCTGAACTCCGCTCGTATTGCGCGTGCGGTAAGTCATGGCGAAGTAATTTTGGGCCGTGCCTTGGAAGACCGGCTTGAAATATCTCGTGACTCCGTTCCAGCGGCCTTCCGGCACCACCAACCCGCCCGGGCGGCTGATGGTGTCGATGCTTGGGAAATATTGGGCGGGCACGACATGGCGCGTGACATTGGAATTATAATCCCGGCGATATCCACCGACGAAGACGACTTTGTCGTCCAACCACTTGGCGGTGGTCTGCAGCGCCAGGTTCCGGGACTGGAAGGTGGAGTTGACCGCCGAGGCGTTGCCGATCGGGGTGTTGCCGACGGCGTAAATCCAGCGGGTGGTCACGTCCGACCTTGTGACCGTGGGGGTAAACGCATTGGCATCACCCTCCGTGCCCGTACCCGACCATTGCGAGTTGATCAACGTGAGTGCCGTGGGGGTCCGGGGCTCACGGTAACCCTTGTCGTATGAGTCATAGACCGCCATCCGGACCGGAGCGTTGGCGACAGCCGCACGAATATCGGTCAAGAGCGAGCTCAGGGCGGGATCATTCGGGGCGCTGGCGATGACCAGACGACGGAGGCCCTGATCGACATAACGCGCGTTCACATTGCCGTTCAGGTTGAAGTTGTAGTTTCCCCATTTTCCGGCCTTCAGCACGTAGCCGAGATTGGCCCGCAACCCTTGGTCCACGGTGATGCTGGACTGGCTGCCGATGCCGTCGGTACCGGAGCTGCCGAACATCTCGAGGAAATGAGGATTCGGGCTGCCGTCCGGCAGCAGCTGATTGAGATCCAACCGGACGGTGTTGACGTTCCGCCCCATGATTCGTCCATCCCGCTGGACGCGGTTCCAGTCACCTTCCAGGCCAAGCGCGAAGTTGTTTCCCACGCGCTGGGTGAAGCTGAACTGCAAGTCCCGCGAGCGGGCTTCCGTCGCCGGCCCCTCCCAGTTAAGATTTTCCCGGATGCCAAGCTGGCGGAACTTGGAGTTGGCGGCGACCCGGGCATACATGTCCAAGGGAAGTCCCTCCAGGTTGAGCCAGGAACGGTTGCTCACCCCGAAGCCCACGTCCCGGTTGCCGGTAACCCCGAAGCTGGTGGTGGTCTGCGGCCGGGTGCCCTGGACAAAGAACTGTCCGTTCGGGGCGGTCGACGACCACAGCGGGGTGCGGCTGGTGGCGTTGGCGCGGCGGCTCACGAGCGTGCCACGCGTGTTGACGATGGTGTTCGTGGAGAGATCCCAGTGATAGGCGTTGGCATTGTTGCCGTTGCCGCCGAAGCGCTCCACGCCATTGCCCTCACCGCCAAAGGTGAGCGGAGTGGTGGTGCCAATGATCTGGCCGTAGGACTTGCTCAAGCCGCCGGTGTTGGTCTGGGTGCCCGGGATCATGCTCGAATCGATCAGGCCCCGCGACACCGTCCTTCCATCCCAGCCCGACATGTTTTCGTTGGGCAGCTGGGGGCTGTTGATGTTCGTCTTGTCATAGGATGCCTCGATGCGGAGGTCCGCGGTGTTGCTCAGGCGGAAGCTCGAAGTGATCGTCAGTCCGCGTCGCTGGTCCTCGAAGTGGTCCTTGAAGCCGTGGGCATCATAATCCACGGCATTGATCCGGACGCCGATGCGTTCGGTGATGGGACGGTTATAGTCGATGGTGACCCGACGGTAGTCCCACTGGCCGATTTCGACGGCCACGGAGGTCCTGGGTGCGTCCAAGCGGGCGCGCTTTGTCTGCACGCTGCTCACGCCGCCGAGGCCGCCGACCCCACCGCCGAAATTGCCGGCGGCGCCGCCACTCCCGAAAAGGATGCCGTTGGCCCCCTGGCCGAAGTCGAACGTCTCGGTCGAATAGGAGTCCTGCACGCCCGCGGCGCTGTTCTGGAAGAAATTCCGCTGGGTGCCGGTCGAGGCGGAGCTGACGGAGCCGGTGTCCGAGCTCAGCAAGGTGGTTTGGCCACGCTGCTGGAAGCTGGCGAAAGTACCGACGGAGCTACCGAGGGTGTTGCCCGCGTTGAACGTCTGGCCCGGTGCCCAGGTGGCCGCTTCTTCCAGGTTGGTGATGCCCAAGGCATCGATGAAGGCCCGGTTGATGACCGAGTACTGCGCCGGCATGTCCTTCATATCGATTACCATGCGTCCGCCGGTTCCGACGGACTGGGTGCTGAAGCTGTCGTCCACGGCTTCCGAGACTTCGAACGGGTTGAGCCGGATGGTTTCGAGTTCGGCGGCGGCGGAAGCTGAAGGTGCCGCGGCGGATTGCCCGGACAGGGCCGCCGGCAGCGCGAGGCCGGCAAGAAGGAGGAGGCTGCGAGCGAGAGCGCGCTGGCCCTGGCGGACGGAGGAGCGCGGGTCGAACTGACGCTGACCGCGCGAACGATCGATGGGGAGTGTACTCATTGGGGGTGCTCAGGTCCACCGCCTAGGTAAGGGCGATGCACGGGTTAAGTTCAGGGGCGCCCGACGCGGATTGCTTGCTTGGGGGACACAATCCAGCCCTTCGCTCTGAAGCACCGCCAGCAAACGCCGGGAGTCACTCCATGACAACGGGCACGCAGGTATACAGTACACTAAATATCGTCACCTAACCCGGATTCGCAATGGCCCCGCTAGCGGGGCCGGCTCATCCATTCCCCATCGACCATGATGTTCAGGGCCCGCTGGGGAATGCCTCGTTCTCCGCGTGAAATCATGCCCGCCAGCGTCTCGATTGCGACGGCGCCGATCTCCTCGGGCCGCTGGTCCATGCCCCGGCTCGCCTGGTCGTCGGGCCCATCCATCGTAGCCACCACGGGCCGTTGGCGGGCGGGAACGCTGCGCAGGGCCCGATTGAGCAGTTCGCCGTCGATCGCCTCGACCACAATGACGTCGGGACGCTGGGCCTGCAGCCAGTCCGCGAGGTGCGGATCGGTGATCCGCGGGCCGGTCGCCACGCCGATGAAGGGCGGCACGGGTTCGGTGCCGCCGCATTCGTTCTGCCAGTAAATGGCTCCCGCCCAACGGTGCCGCACGCGCTCGTCCCAATCCCGCGAGATCGCGAGGCCGATGCGCTTGAACCCCGACTGGGCCAACTTCTGGCAGGCCCGGATCATGTTGTCATAGTGATTCGGAACCACCGTGTGCACGCGGGGGGCGATCACCGAGCACGTGACCGACACCACGGAGAACTGCTTCCAGTCGAGCAAGGTGGTCAGGTCGCATTGTCCGGGCATGGGCAGGAGCACGAGGCCCTCCACCCCACGGGTCCTGACCATGTCCTGCAGCCGGGTGCTCGACGCGTTGGCGGGGATTTCAAGCCGGTCGTAGGCGAAGCCGAGGGACTCGGCCCGCTGCTTCAGCCCCGTGTGCACCCGCTCGGCGAACACATGCCGGTGCGCCGTCCCCGTGGTGTTGGTGATGAAGAGCCCGCAGATGTTCGCCTGGGCCCGCGTGGGCGCACGCATCCGCAGGTGCTGCATCAGCTTCGAGATGGTGGGATCGGGCTGATAGCCGCGCTGCTTGGCCAGTTTTTGCAGCCGCTTCCGGGTGGGCAACGAGATCTGGGACCGGTTGCGGAGCGCCAGGGAAAAGGTCATCGGGCTGACACCAGCTTCGGCCGCCAGGCTGCGCAGGGTGGGATGATTCTTCGGCCGATTGCTGCCCTTGGGATTCTTCATCGTCCTGTTTACTGTAAACCAACGGGGGCTTTTTCGGCAACACCCAAATCACCTCAACCTGCGTTTCGCGTCCGTCGTGTTCCTGCGATGGGCGGCGAAACGGGAGCAGTCTCCGTTTTTGCGAAGCACGGGCCGGCTGGCTGCCCGGCCCATCAACCACCCTATACCCATGAACGGAGACTTGGACGTCCTCACCTTCGGCGAGGCCATGGTCATGCTTATCGCCGAGCCGCCGGGCGAATTGGCCGGGGTCGTTTCCGCTCGGAAGCACGTCGCCCGCCTCAACATGGCGCATGCGAACCACGACTGGACCCGGACGATGATCCGGCGGATCCGCGCCGGGTCCCAGCGGGTCGGCCGCGAGATCGCCATCATGATGGAAATCAAGGGACCGGAAATCCGCACCGGTGACGTGACCGCGCCGATCGAGCTCAAGGAGGGGGAGATCTTCGACTTTACCGTCAAGCCCGGCGGCCAGCGGGAGAACGCCGAGGAAGTGCGTTCCGTCGATGTCAACTACCGGGACCTGGTCAACGACATCAAGGTCGGGGACATCGGCCTGGTCGACTGCGGGCTCATGCGTTTCGAGGTGGTGGAGAAGCAGGCGGCCCACATCCGCGGCAAGGTGCTCATCCCCGGGCAGCTCGCCTCGCGCCGGCACATCAACTTGCCTGGGATCAAGATCAACCTGCCGGCCTTCACGGAGAAGGACCGTGCCGACACGCTCGTCGGCGTGGCGGAGGGCATTGACACCGTGGCCCTGTCGTTCGTGCGCGAGGCCGGCGACATCGAGGCGCTGCGCGAATTCCTCCGCAGCCAAGGTTCGCGGGCCCGGATCATCGCCAAGATCGAGGACCAGTCGGCGATCGAGATCTCGACGGGATCATCCAGGCCTGCGATGCGCTGATGGTCGCGCGCGGCGACCTGGGCATCGAGTGCCCGCTGGAGGAGCTGCCGGTCATCCAGCGCCGGGCCGTCAAGACCTGCTTCCACCATGGCCGCCCAGTGATCATCGCCACGCACATGCTCGAGTCGATGATCGGCTCCCCGATGCCAACCCGCGCCGAGATCACCGATGTGGCCAACGCCGTCTACGAGCGGGCCGACTGCTTCATGCTCTCCGGTGAAACCGCGGTCGGACGCTATCCGTTCGAGGGTGTGGCTGTGCTCGACAAGATCACCCGGCGGATCGAGCGGGAGACTCCCGCCGACTTTGTCCCGCCCGCGCACTTGCAGGGCGACAAGCTCAGGCTCCTGCAGTCGGCCGTGCAGTTCGCCAATCAGCTCCAGGGCAGCGCGCTGCTCACCTTCACCCGCCAGGGATTCATGGCCACCAACCTGGCGGCCATGCGCCCGGCCTTCGCGCCGATCTTTGCCTTCACCCACTCGGTCGAGACCCTCCGCCAGCTCCGGCTGCTCCGCGCCACCGAGCCCTTCCTGATCTCGCTCGCCTCCGAGCCCAACGAGACGATCGAGCGCGCGATCGCGATCCTGCGCCGGGATGGCCGCATCCAGCCGGGGGACAGGATGGTGATTCGAACCCCGACTCGAAGTTACACAAGTAACTACGGATAAGTGCACATGAAAAAATGAAGGGCCGCCATCTTCCTCACTGGCTTCCCAGAATTCCGGCCAACCGCGTCCAGAACTGGCGGAAATTGACTCCGCTTGGCCGACTCTTCCCGGGCGCATGCAGGCCACCGATTTGACGCTGATTCGTTCCCCTCAGCTCAGCGTAGATCGATAATCTACGGCGTTCGCCGTCTCGGAAAATCGTCGATAGCTAATCCAGGCGCCGAGCAAGCTGGGCTCGCGGAGCCCGGTCTTTTACGCGGCCAGTCTCGATCCATCGATGGCTCCGGTCAGAGATGGGCAACCAGCGTGAGCACCATCAACCAATCGCCCGGACCAACTCTGAGGGTGGCTCGAAAAACCGGATCCGATCACTCAGGTAGACCGAGTCCGGCTCACCGGTGGATCATTCGTCTAATTTCTTGAAGCCCAGTAAGGCCGCGTAGAAAGCAATTCCGAAAAGCACCATAATCAGTGCTGCAAAATAGGGTATTAGGTCACTCATTTTTGGTGCTGCCGATTAGTTTCAAATAGATTCCAAAACCGAGAATTGAAGGAACCCAGAGTCCAACAAAGATCCCTTCTTGTTTCTGCCCTAGGAAAAACATTGTTTCCGAGAAGATGAGTGAAAGAAAAGCGGCGACGAACAATAGTTTGTCAGTAAACGAGAATTTTTTAAACATTGGGGAAATTTTCCAGTAAGGGATTGGAGGTTTTCGTGGTTTTAGCGAATCTCGCTTTTGAGATACTTTCTGGTGTCCATGGTTACAAAATGCCAGATACTCCCTCTGGCAAATCTATTGTTCCCTTTGGGCCACCCTCGCGCGCTGCACCGGTCTGGTCTCCGCGGTCTCCGCCAAGAAGGTCGTAGAAATTGCCATCGGCTCGCCCGATGACAACACGCTTGTCGCCGACGTGAAGGCCGCTGGGCTCGTTGAAACCTTGAGCGGCCCCGGCCCTTTCGTAATTTTCGCGCCGACCAACGCCGCTTTCGCCAAACTGCCCGCCGGCACGGCGGAGTCGCTTTTGCTGCCTGAGAACAAGGCCAAGCTCGTCGCGATTCTCACCTGCCACGGCGTTCCGGCCAAATTCATGGCCGCCGAGGTCAAGTCGGGCGAGGTGCCGAAGATCAACGGCAAGGTTATCGCCACCGGTCTGGTCGGCCGTAACGGAGTCGTCCACGTCGTCGACGCCGTGATCCTCCCGCCAACCGCGGGCCGCGGTTCCAGTTGGCAATTTCAAGCTATTCACCCGGGGCGGTGAAGTGGTCTGGCGGCAGCGTCGTCGGATTACTTTACTGTCCCGGGTTTTTTCTTAGAAGAACCCTTACCAGTTCCACCTTCATTCCGAATAAAACGTCTTCTGCTCCTGATCGCCTTAGTTTACCCGCCATGGCCACTGAACAAGCGTTTCCGCCTTCACCGATTGGTGCTGCGGAGTTAAAGACATTACCTAGCGGCTTGCTCCTCAAAGCTTCTGCGACGGGAAACTACTTCGAACAGTCGAACCGGCTCTTCGGCCCACTGTTCAGCTATATTTCCTCGCACGAGATCGCCATGACGACACCGGTGGAGGTGAAGATTGAGGGCGCGGCGATGTTTTTCTGGGTGGCAAAGAGCCAGCGGGCGAAAGTAGCCGGGAGCACGGGCGCGGTCGAAGTAGTTGAGATTCCGGAGCGCTGGGTGGCCAGTCTCGGCGCTCGCGGCAGCTATTCGGTGCAAAATTTCTCGAAGACGCGCGATCAACTTCTTGACTGGCTGGGCCGGCGAAAGGATGTCGAAGCGGCGGCCGCTCCCTACCCCGTTTATTGGAACGGGCCGTTCACGCCCGGTTTCCTCAAGCGTTTTGAGGTTCACGTCCCCGTGCGGTCGGTGGGGCGAGTGCAGACTCATTAAGCACCGGGCATGTTCAGTCGCGCCCAGCTCCTGGCGGTATGACGCGGTCGACCGAGATGTTTTCTCCGCCGGCTCCGCCGGCCGAAGGGCCTCCGACCCTCGCGCGGCGTTGCGACTTGAGACAGCGTCCCGCCGGCCGGATGGTCGGGCGGCAGCGATGGAATCAACTGCTTTTTGCGCACTGGAAGATCGATCCGGCGGTGTTGCAGGCGACTCTGCCGCGTGGCCTTTACGTCGATACGTTTGCCGGTGCGGCGTATCTCGGAATTGTACCATTTGCGATGGAGCGGGTTCGTCCCGCGTGGCTTCCGCCCTTGCCGTGGGTGTCGTGGTTTCTCGAGCTCAACGTTCGCACTTATGTCCATGATGCGAACGGACGGCCCGGCGTCTGGTTCTACTCGCTTGATTGCAACCAACCCCTCGCGGTCGCAATCGCGCGGCGCTTTTTCCATCTTCCATATTGCCACGCGCGCATGACGGCGTCGTTCAACGACGGCACGATTCACTACGAGTGCCAGCGCCGCGACGAAACCGCCCGGCCGTGTCGCTATGTTTGGACTCCGGGCTCAAAGGCTGCGTCCGTCGCACCGGGCTCGCTCGAATTTTTTCTGGTTGAGCGATATCTGCTTTTTGCTGCTGACCCCGCGGGACGACTCTATTCCGGACGCGTGCATCATGCTGCTTATCGCATCAATTCTCCGCGCGTCTCGGCGTTTTCGATCGAGCCGGCGCGCTTGGCCGGATTCCATTTGGAAGGTGAGCCGGCGTCCGTGCTGGCCGCGCTGCCGGTCGACGTTGCCATCTTTCCTCTCGTCCCCGCCACTCAATCTTCCCCATGAACACACCGATCGATCCTCCTGTCTGGCTCATCACGGGGTGCTCGACCGGGCTCGGTCGCGCACTCGCCACGCGGGTGCTGGCGCGGGGCCATCGCCTGATTGCGACGGCCCGTCAGCCTGACACGCTCGCCGAACTGGTCGCCGCCGATCCGAGCCGGTGTCGGGCGCTCGCGCTCGACGTTGCGGACGCGACCCAAGTCGCGCCGCTAGTCGCGCAGGCGGCGGCGGTCTTTGGCCGCCTGGACGTAGTGGTGAACAACGCCGGCTACGGCTTGGTCGGGGCCGTCGAGGAATACGAAGAGGCGCAAATCGCGCGCAATTTTGAGACGAACTTTTTCGGCGCGCTGCGGGTGATTCGCGCCGCTCTACCGATCTTGCGCGCCCAGCGGAGCGGACATTTCGTGAACATCAGTGCTGCGGCCGTCATCGCCAACTACGCCGGCTTTTCAATCTACGGCGCGACCAAGTGGGCACTCGAAGGCGTTTCGGAATCACTCGCCGCAGAAGTCCGCCCGTTGGGACTGAAGGTGACGATCGTGCAACCCGGTCCCTTCCGGACGGATTTTATTGCGCGGTCGCTCGAGCGCGCTAACGGGTCAATTCACGACTACGACCTGTCGAGCGGGAAGTTCCGGCGCTTCCTCGAAACGATGAACGGCCGTCAACCGGGCGATCCCGCGAAGGCCGCCGACGCCATAATGGACGCCGTGGCAGCAGAAAATCCGCCACTGCGCCTCGTGCTCGGCAAATACGCCATCGACAAAACCCGCCGGAAGCTTGCGTCGGCAGCCCGGGAGCTCGAAGCGAGCAGCGCCGCTGGTCTGGCGACGGATTTCACCCCCAACGCACCTACGCCAGTTTCCTGAACGCGGCAGGCGTTTCCAAGGGGGCCCGGATGAAAATGGCCCGCCATTCCGAATTGCGGCAGACGAACCATGATACCGACCCCAGCAGCGTGCCGCAGCTCGCCGGCATGGAGAAGCTGTCGGGTTATCTACCTGCACTAGGAGCCTCACTAAATTCCGGAAAAAGGGGTCAAAAGGAGGGCAAGCCTGTCCAAGCGGACCCGGTCAAAACGCCTGCCGAAATCGTCGCAATCGACGATGGCAGAGCACTTTTGACCAATCTTGTCCCGACATGGAAATACACCGCGCTGGCGTCCCCACGGGGATTCGAACCCCGGTTATCTCCGTGAAAGGGAGACGTCCTAACCGGGCTAGACGATGGGGACTAACCGCGGAGCTGCGCAACGTAGGGGGGCGTTTCCCTCGCGCAAGGCGATTTTTCCGGGCTTTCCGCGGGTTGGGACGCCTTCTTTCGCACCGTCGCGCAAAATCTTTGACGCCATCCGGTACGCTTCGCTTGCCTCATGCGGATGACCCACGCCGAAATCTCCGCCGCGCTCCCCACCTCCGCCGTCACCGAGATCGAGGGCCTGCCCTTCAAGCACCTCGCCTCGGGCAAGGTCCGTGAGATCTACGACCTCGGCGACGCCCTCCTGCTCGTCGCGACCGACCGCCTTTCCGCGTTCGATGTCATCCTGCCCGATGGCATCCCCGGCAAGGGCGCCATCCTCACCCAGATCAGCAACTGGTGGTTCGCCCAGACCACCCACCTCATCCCCGGCCACCTGCTGCCCGACCAGGCCGGCGAGTTCGCCCGCCGGGGCATCACCAATCGCGATCTCCAGCTCCGCAGCATGGTCGTGCGCAAGCTCAAGCCCCTCACCATCGAGTGCGTCGTCCGCGGCTACCTCGTCGGCAGCGGCTGGTCGTCCTACCAGAAGACCGGCGACGTCTGCGGTATCAAGCTGCCCGCCGGCCTCCGCCAGGCCGACCGCCTCCCCGAGGCCATCTTCACGCCCACCACCAAGGCCCCCAAGGGCCAGCACGACGAGCCGATCAACGACGCCCAGGGCGCGGCCGCCGTCGGCGCCGAGCTCTACGCCAAGGTCAAGGCCACCAGCCTCGCTCTCTACCAGCTCGGCCACGACCGGGCGCGCAAGGCGGGGATGATCCTCGCCGACACCAAGTTCGAGTTCGGCACCGACGCCGCGGGCAACCTCATCCTGATCGACGAGGTGCTCACGCCGGATTCCTCGCGCTACTGGCCGGCCGACAGCTATGCGCCGGGCATGTCGCCCCCGAGCTACGACAAGCAGTTCGTCCGCGACCACCTGCTCGCCATCAAGTGGGACCAGAAACCGCCGGCGCCGCGCCTGCCCGCCGAGGTCATCAGTCGCACGAAGGACAAGTATCTGGCGGCGCTGAAAAACCTCCTCGCCTGACCCGGCGGGCAGGTTTTTCGGAGATGGGAGATCGGAGATAGGAGTTAGGGATCGGAGATGCCCCCATCTTCGATCTCCCATCTCCCGCGGCGCGCGCGCTGCGTCACTGCAGGGCGCCAAACTTGCTCGAGGACGCGGTCGAGCCGCTGCGCGCGCGGAGCAGCTCGCGGCGGAGCCAGTCGAGCGCGGCGTTCACGGACCGGTTTTTCACGGTGCCGCGCGGGCCGGGGTAACTCAGCTGGCGCGACCAGGTGCCCTGCGGCGTATGGAGCGCAAGGTGGATCGCCCCGATGGGATTGCCGCCCGCGCCGCCGGTCGAGCCGGCAAACCCGGTGATCGCCAGGCCGTAATCCGCCTGCAGCGACTCCGCCACGCCCGTCGCCATGGCGACCGAGCACTCCGCGCTGGCCGCGCCGTGCTGCAGCATCAGGCACTCGGGCACGCCGAGGAGCAGCATCTTGGAATCCTGCGAACAGCAAACCACGCCGCCGGCGAAGAACTTGCAGGCGCCGCAGAGATCGGAAAATGCGTGCGCCAGCAGCCCGCCCGTGGCGGCCTCGGCGACCGCGAGGGTCTTTTCGCTCTCCCGGAGCAGGTCGGCACACACCCGGCCCAGAGAATCATGGCCGAGGCAGATGAAGTCCTCCCCGAGCAGCTTGGCACAGGTGCCGGCGATCTCCTCCAGCCGGACCAGGTCCAGCGCCCCGCTGGGCGAACTCAGGCGGCAATCGACATGCCCCTGGTGGGCGCAGAACGCGACCGAGAGGGCCTCGCCGAAAGGCTGCAGCACCGGCTGGAGCTTCAGCTCCAGCGCGGACTCGCCGATCCCGGCCGTGCGGATCTGCACGTAGGCCTCGCGCTGCCGCAGGAACCCGAGCCGCTCGAGGCGCGGGATCACCTGCTCGGTGAACATCGGCTGCAGCTCGTTGGGCGGACCGGGGAGCAGGCACACCACTTTGCCGTCACGCTCGAACCAAAGTCCAGGAGCCGTCCCATTGGCGTTCGGCAGCACCTCGCCGTCCTCGAACCGGTAGGCCTGCCGGAGATTGTTCTCTGCCACGCGGCGGCCGATCTGCGCGAACCGCGCCGTGATCGCGTCCCGGATCGACTCGTCGAACACGAGCTTCTGCCCCAGCACCGCGGCCACGGCCTCGCGCGTGCGGTCATCCACCGTCGG
Organism: Opitutus sp. GAS368; assembly: GCA_945903545.1. Classification (GTDB taxonomy): domain Bacteria; phylum Verrucomicrobiota; class Verrucomicrobiia; order Opitutales; family Opitutaceae; genus CAIYFD01. The sequence goes on from CAMDOO010000002.1 coordinate 31,474, forward strand.
CCCAAGCCCGCCGGTCACGAGTACCACGTCGGACTCGGCCAGGCTGCGCCGGACCTCCTGCTCGATCGTGGCAGCCTCGTCGGTCACCGTGACGTTGCGCTGCAACAGCACGCCGCGCCGGCCGAGCTGCGACCCAACGAACGAGAGGTGCCCGTTGGCGGTGAGCCCGAGCAGAAGCTCGTCCCCGAGGGTGAGGAGCTCATAGCGGGCAGGACGGGAACTGGATTCGGCGGGACGGGAGGAAACCATACTTGCGAGCGGGAGATTAGGTGGATTCCGGGAAAATGCCAATCTTCCGCAAGGCTGGATGCGCTTTACCTCGGCCGGGCGTGGATTCCGGCCGGATTCTGCGATTAGGGCGGGCCCGCCAGATCGAGGCTTGTTCCTGGCGGGCCGCGACCGCCCCGCCCTACGCGGATCAGGACACTGCTCCGGAGCGACGATCTCTGATTTCCGATCTCAGATTTGAAATTTGAGATCGGAAATTCGCCGGCCGGCCTCGGAGCGTAGGGCCGGACCGCCGTGCCGGGGAGCCGGTTTCCATGGCAGAGATCGCATTTGGCATTCCCGCCGGCGGGGCTTTCCTGAACCAATATGGCCCAAGCCCCCCATCTCAAGGCCAAGGTGCGCCAGTTGCCGGACCGGCCGGGCGTGTACCTGATGAAGGACCGGCTGGGGCGCATCATCTACGTCGGCAAGGCCCGCAGCCTGAAGAAGCGCGTCTCCACCTATTTCCAGGCCGGCCGCCAAGCCCAGGAAACCCGGCCAAAGATCCGGGCGCTGCTGGGCCTGATCGAGGATTTTGACATCGTCGAGGTGAAGTCCGAGCCCGAGGCCCTGCTGCTCGAGGGCAAGCTGATCAAGCAGTGGCGGCCGCGCTACAACACCGACTTCACCGACGACAAGCGCTTCCTCCTCGTGCGGCTGGACCCCGGGGAGGAGATGCCGCGCTTCCGCCTGACCCGGGTGAAGCGCGACGAGCGCTCCCGCTACTTCGGGCCCTTCGCCCACAGCGGACCGCTCCGCCGCACGCTGCAGCAGATGCGGCGCCGCTTCGGCATTTTGCTGGCCGACGCCACCCCGCGGCAGCTGCCCGACGGCACCTGGCAGCTCTACGACGACATCCGCGAGGAGATCTATGAGCACCCGGCCATCGTGACCAAGGAGGCCTACCGGGCACGCGTCGACGCCGCCTGCGAATTCCTCGACGGGCGTTCCCGCGAGTGGCTGGCCAGCCTGCGCGAGGAGATGGCGGTGGCCGCCGGGCGCCGGGCCTTCGAGGAGGCGGCCACGCTGCGCGACGTGGTCTTTGCGCTCGAGCAGACCCTGAAGAAGACCCGCAACTTCACCCGCACCGACCCCACGCGGCCGGATGGCAGCGGCGGGGCGCTGCATGAATTGCAGCAGGCCCTCGGGCTGCCGCATCCGCCGCGGACGATGGAGTGCTTCGACATCTCGCACATCTCGGGCACGTTCGTGGTCGCCTCGATGGTGCGGTTCACCGACGGCCGGCCCGACAAGGCGCAGTACCGCCGTTTCCAGATCCGCAGCTTCATGGGCAACGACGATTTCCGCGCGATGGAGGAGGTCGTCGGCCGCCGCTACCGCCGGCTCCAGGAGGAGGGAAAACAATTTCCCGACCTCGTCGTGATCGATGGCGGACGCGGCCAGATCGGCGCGGCGCTCAAGGCCTTCCTCGTCCTCGAGTGCGAGCCCCCGGCGCTCATCGGCCTGGCCAAGAAGGAGGAGACGATCTTCTTCCCCGACGCCCGGGAGCCGCTGCGGCTCGCCCTCACGCATCCCGGGCTGCAGCTGCTGCAGCGCCTGCGCGACGAGGCCCACCGCTTCGCGAACACCTACAACGCGGATCTCCGCTCGAAGAAGATCCGCGAGAGCATCCTCGAGGACATCCCCGGCCTCGGCCCGGCCCGCCGCGCCGCGCTACTCGCCCATTTCGGCGGCCTCAACCACCTGCGCGCCGCCTCGGCGGAGCAGATCGCCGAGGTCAAGGGCGTCGGCCCGCGCCTCGCCGCGGAGATCGCGGCTTTCCTGACGCGCGAAGATCCGGGCCCTGCCGGCACCGGTGAGTCTTAGCCTGCGACGGGTGTCGGGGCGGGGCACCGGAGATTTCAAATTTCAAATCTTAGATCTGAAATTCCAATCGTTCCTGCGCCCGGGCCCTCCGAACCAAATTCCCATTCCCAACTGCCAACTACTCCGGCATCCTGCCAACCCATGGCTCGGGCGGTCGTATCCCGACTTCAGTTTGACCTAGGCCCATCACCGATAAAAGAGGCGGTGGGTGCTCCAACCGTTGACCAAGGACCAGCGCCACGTCGCGGGCAACGCGTTGGAGTGTTCAGTCAGATGCAAGGGAGTTGGACTCCAGGAGCGGTAGCACCTGAGAAACTGCGCCAGGCGTTTCACCTCATTTGGCACGCTGGTCTTCACCGTGCTTTGGTTGGCCCTGCACGGCTCGCGGCCCATGCCGGCCGACCCAAAATGGCGCCGCCATTTTGGCTCCTGACCGCGCGGAGGGCGAAGCCCGAAGCGCGGTCAGGGCAGCAGGTAGATCTCGACCATGCCGACGCCGGTGGTCGCCGTGTCGGCGCTGCTGACCTGCATAGTGTAGACGCCGGGCGGGAGCGTGATCACGGTAGCGGCATCGAGGCTGCCGCTGTCGTACGCCGTTAGACCCACGGCCGCGGTCGCGGCAGTAACCTCCGCGGCCGTGGCGCCAGGGAACGAGGCGTTGATGGTCACGGGGGTCTGCCAGTTGTTGTTCTGGGCGATCAGCACGTTCGCGCTGTTGTAGATATTCAGGAGGGGGTTCCCGAGGACCCCGCCGACCCCGGCCTTGGCCAGGTTCGGGCCCACGCCGCGGACAATCAGGCGCACGGGCTGGTTGCCGGCGATCGCGAGGCCACCGACGACAACGTTGCCGGTGTTGTCGATGAAACCGCGGGTCGACATCGCCCGCAGGCGCGGGGCGTTCGCGGCCGCGCTGTCGGCGGCGTCGTAAACCTCGAGCAGCGTGGTGCCCTCACGCGGGCTGGAGCCGCGCAGCACCTGCGTCGTATAGGCGCCGGGGGCGAGCGTCACCGCCATCGCGGCATCCGTGCTGTTCGCCGGCAGCGGGAATTCGCCGAGGCGCGCGAACAGGGCGGCCAGGTCGCTGGAGCCGCCCCAGGAACGGCCCTCACTCAGCAGCTGGCTGCCGTTGAAGAGGCGCAGCACGGGGGCCGTCAGCGGGTTGAGCACGCCGTAGTTCGAGAGCGTCGGGCCGACCCCGCGCAGCAGCACGCTCTTGGCGGAGCTGCCGTCGATGATAAAGCCGCTGATCAGCGGGCTGTCGGTGGTGACCAGGCCGCGCGTGGAAAGGGCGACAATCCGGCCGGCCCCCGAGGTCGAGCCCGCCGTGGCGGCAACCGAGAGGGTCAGCGTCGACTTGGACGTCCCCGTCCCGTTCGTGGCGCGCAGGACGACACTGAAGGTGCCGGACTGGGTCGGCGTGCCTGTGATGAGGCCGCTCGACGCGTTGATGGACAGGCCCGCCGGGAGGCCGGTGGCGCTGAAGGTCGTAGCCGGGCGGACAGTGCCGATCGCGTAGTTGAAGGCATCGCCGAGGGCGCCACCCGCCGCGAGGGCGCTGGTGATGAGCGGGCGGGGCAGGAATTCCCAAGCCTCGGAGACGAGGCCCTCGGACGAGTTCTGGGATGCCGGGGTGCGGCCGCTGGCGCGGATAAAGAAGGCCGCCGTCGAGGGCAGGCTCTGGCCCGACAGTCGCCAGGTGGCGGTCGTGCCCACGCGGGCGCCGTTGGCCAGCGGGAACCAGCGCCGGTTGTCGAGGGAGTACTCGAAGCTGGCGCTCGAGATCTCCGGGCCGGCGCCGCTGCGGGTCCAGGAAATGATCGCGAGGTCCTCGTCCACCGTGAGGGAAGACGAGTAGGTCGAGGCCGCGGCGAGGCGGGCAAGTGCGTTGCGGGACTGGCCGCCGATCTGGCTGAAGGAGCCACCGGCCATGACGCGGCCATCCTGCTGCACCGAGAGGGCGCGCACGGCCCCGTTGGCGGAGGGATTGAAGGCGGCGTCCGCCGTGCCGTCGGCATTGAGCAGGGCGATCCGGTTGCGGGTCGCGCCGCCGATCGCAGTGAAAAGGCCGCCGACCACCACCTGGCCGTTCATCTGCGGGGCGAGGCTGAGGACGTCGCCATTGGCGCCGGGATTGAAGCTGTCCACGGTGCCATCCGTCGCGATCCGGGCGATCCGGCCGCGGGCCGCGCCGCCGATCGTGGTGAAGGCGCCACCCACCAGGGCGCTGCCATCGGCCTGCAGCATGAGGGCGTTCACGCCGCCGTTCGGGTTGGGCGCGTACGAGCCGTCGACGCTGCCGTCGGCGTTGAGCCGGGCGAGGTTCGCGCGGGCGACGCCGCCCACCGTGGCGAAGGTGCCGCCGAGCAGGATCCTGCCGTCGCCCTGCAGGGTGACGGCGTTCACCTGACCGTCGGTGTCGGCGAGGAAGGCGGTGTCGAGGCTGCCGTTGAGATTGAAACGGGCGACGCCGCGGCGCGTGCCGCCGGTCACCGTGGTGAAGGCGCCGCCGAGGATCACCTTGCCATCGGGCTGGGTGGCGATCGCATACACCGGGGCGTTGGGGCTGGGCCGGAAGGAGCCGCTGGCCGTGCCGTCCACGTTCAAGACCGCGAAATTATTGGTGGAGAATCCGCCCACCTTGGTGAACGCGCCGCCGATCATGATGGCGTCGCCGGGCTGCAGGTTGGTGAAGTCGCCCTCGATCATGACCTGGCCGTTGCTGGCCAGGGTGAGGTTGTTCACGGTGCCGAGGACGTTGGTGTTGAAACCCAGGTCAACGGTCCCGTCGGCATTGAGCCGGGCCAGGCGGTTGCGGGTGACGCCGCCGATCCGGCTGAAGGTGCCGGCGATGATGATCCGGCCGTCGGGCTGCACCGCGAGGCTGTTGACCTGGCTGTCGGGGTCCGGAATGAACGCCGTGTCCAGCGAGCCGTCGGTGTTCAGGCGGGCGACGCGCAGGCGCGGGGTGGCGTTGATGGTCAGGAAATCCCCGCCGACGAGGATCTTGCCGTCAGGCTGTTTCGCCAGGGCGTAAATGGTGGCGCCCTCGGCCGTGTCGTTCTTGTTCGCGTCCCAGGGGGCGTCGACGGTCCCATCGGCATTGAACCGGGCCAGACCCCGGCGAACCGTCAGCGTGGGGTCGACGTTCCCCTTCACGTTGGCGAAGGTGCCGCCGATCACGAATTTGCCATCGGACTGGAGCACGAGGGCGCTGACCGTGCCATCGGCCCCCGGCGAGAACGGCTTGTCGATCGTGTAGTCCGCATTCAGCCGGGCGATGTGGTTGCGCACCGTGCCACCGGGCGAGGCCGGCAAGATCGGATCGGGATTCAGGAGGCTGAAATTGCCGAAGATGAGCAGCTTTCCGTCCGAGAGGATTTCCAGACCAAGCACCGCGCCATCCGCCCGGAGGTTCGGGAAGCTTTGGTCCAGGGACCCGTCCGCGTTGAGGATGGCCAGGCCGCTGCGGCCGACACCGGCGATGGCGGAGAAGGCGCCGCCGACAAACATCCGGCCGTCGGGCAGCAACTTCATGAAATTCACCTGGAGGTCCGGGCTGGGGCGGAACGCGACGTCGTGCGTGCCGTCGGCATTGATCCGGATCAGGTTGGAGCCACCGCCCGCCGCGAGGTTGGTGAAGGCGCCACCGATGAGGATCTTGCCGTTGCTCTGCCGGGTCGCGGCGTAAATCGGGCCGCTGAGGCGCACGGTGTCGCCCGGGGTGATGGCCGGATCGATGGTCCCGTCGGAATTCAGCAGGGCAAAGCCGGAGATCTGGGAGATCTGCGGGGTAATGCCCGGACGGATGGAGATGGCATTGACCGGACCGTCGGGGTCGGGGCGGAAGATCGAGTCGGCAATGCCGTCGGACCGGAGCCGCGCAAGGTACTTGCTGTTGCCGCCGGCGATGTTGGTGAAGTTGCCGCCGATGACGATGCCGCCGTCGGGCTGGTGGGCGATGGTGTTGATCTGCACCTGGGATGCCCCGCCGATCGCGGAGTCGAACGCGGCATCGATGGTGCCGTCGGTGTTCGCCCGGGCGAGGTGCAGCCGGGAAACGACCGCGCCGCCGTTCGGCTGGAGACGGGTGAAGCCACCGCTGAAGACCGCCTTGCCGTCCGCCTGCAGGGCGATCGTGTTGATCTGGGTCCCGAGCTGCCCGAGCGGGTTCGGGTCGTAGCTGGTGTCCACCGAGCCGTCCGTGTTCAACCGGGCGAGGTTGATGCGGTTGGAGATGGTGGTGGACGTGGTGGTGACGCCATTGACCGTGGTCGTGCCCCCGCCGATTTTGGTGAACGAACCACCGACGATGATCTTGCCGTCGGCCTGGAGCACCATCGTCCCGACCTGGGAATTGATGTTCGGGTCGTACGCCGTGTCGACCGAGCCATCCGTATTGAAGCGCGCGATGCGGTTGCGGATCGTCAGGAACGCGTCGAGCGGGCCGTGCACCGTGGTGAAGGTGCCACCGATCACCACTTTTCCGTCCGCCTGGATCACGAAGGCATTGACCTGGGTGGACGGGCTGATCTCGAAGGTGGAATCGACCTCGCCGTTGCTCTTGACTAGGGCGATGAAGTTACGGGGCACATCGGCCCGGATGTCGTTGAAGTTCAGGCCGGTGAAGGCGCCGGCCATCATGATCCGGGAATCGGCCAGGACCTGGAACTGCTGCACGGGGCCGTTCGTATTGGAATCGAAACCGGAGTCGACGTTCCCGTCGGGGTTCAGGCGGGCGACGAAGTTGCGGACGATGTTGGTGTTGCCGTCGGCATTGGTCTGCAGCCGCACGAAGAAGCCGCCGATGAGGATCTTGCCGTCGGACTGCACGTAAATCGCCACCACGCCCGCGTTGGGATTCGGGTAGAAGGCGGTGTCGAGGCTGCCGTCCGCATTCAGGCGGGCGAGGCTGGAGCGGCTGACCCCGTTGACATTGAAGAAGGTGCCGCCGACGAGGATCTTGCCATCGGACTGCACGGCCACGGCGTTGACGAGGCCGTCAATGGTGGGGGCAAAGGAGGTGTCCACCGAGGCATCCGCATTGATCCGGGCGAGGAAGTTGCGGGTCAGGCCGCCGATGCTCGTGAAATTGCCGCCGAGGATCATCTTGCCATCGGACTGGGTCGCCATCGTGGTGACGCGCCCGGCGGTGTTCGGGTCGAAGTCGGTGTCGGTCGAGCCGTTCGGGTTGATGCGTGCCAGGTTGTTGCGGATCACCGCGGTGGCGGACACCCCGTTGTTGCGGACTTGGCTGAAATTGCCGCCGAGGATGATCCGGCCGTCCGTCTGGATCTCCAGGCTGAAGACGGTGGAATTCGGGCCGGGCACGAAATCGCGGTCGGCGCTGCCATCGGCGTTGAGCCGGGCGATGCCGGGCGAGTTGTGGGCGGCGTCGGTGGTGGGTTGGACGCCGCTGAAATTGCCGGCGATCACGATCTTGCCGTCCGGCTGGCGCCGGATGGCGTTCACTTCGCCGAAGGCGCGGGGGTAGAAGGTCGTGTCCACGGTGCCGTCGATATTCAGGCGGACGCAGAAGCCGTACCCCGTGGCCACGGCGCCGCCGGTCGGGATCAGGCTGGAGAAATTGCCGCCGATGATGACCTTGCCATCGGACTGGATGAGGAGCGCCTGGATACGCCCGTCGGGGGCCGGGTCAAATGAGGGGTCGATCGTGCCGTCGGCATAGAGTCGGGCAAGATTGGTGCGGGTCGTGGCCGTGGCCGCGCCGTTCGGCTGGAAGGTGGAAAAGCTGCCGCCGACCAGGATCGAGCCGTTGGCCTGGACCGCCAGGACGCGGACCGCCTGGTTGGCATTCGGGTTGAAGGCCGGGTCGAGCGTGCCGTTGGCGTTCAGGCGGGCGAGCCGGCCCCGGGAGGTGGCGGTGGCCGCGCCGTTCGGCTGGAGGGAGGTGAAGAAACCGCCGATCAGGAGGCGGCCGTCGGACTGCTGGGCGAGGGCATTGACCGACGCGTTGGCGTTCGGGTTGAAGGTCAGGTCGAGCGTGCCGTCGGCGTTAAAGCGTGCGACGTTGTTCCGCGCGACACCCGCCGCCTGGGTGAAGGCGCCACCGACCACAATCTTGCCATCCGCCTGGAGCAAAACCGCAAAAGCCTGCCCATTCAGGCCGGGATCCGCGAAGGTGGTGTCGACCGAGCCGTCGAGGTTCAAGCGGGCCAGCCCGCCGCGGCTGACCGAGGCGGCCGCGCCCGGGGTTCGCACTGTGGTGAAGGTGCCGGCAATGAGCAGCTTGCCATCAGGCTGCAGCGCCTGCGCATAGACGATCCCGTTGGGGGCCGGGTCAAAACCATCGGCCGCGGAGCCGGTGATCACTTGGGCGGACAGAGGGGAACACCAGATGCTGCAGGCAACAAGCGCTACGGCGAGGAATCCGGGGATGCGTCGGAAAAAGGCGGGGAATAGCATGACAAAGGCAGAGAGCTCGGGAGCGTTATTGGGGGCCAAGCCGGGCGCAAGCCACTATCCCGGACTTTTTCCGGGCCAGAAAGGCCTCCGCACGCAGGGCAACTATTGTCTTTCGCCGGGCCGCGATGTTCCGGGAATTTCCGGCCAAAACCCTCCTCTCATCCCTGCGCTTGAAAAGGCCCCTTTCCTGTCAAACCTTAGCCTACCCATGAAAACCCTGCTGCTCCTCGCTTCCTTCCTCGGCCTCGCCGTCCTCGCCCAAGCCGAACCGGCCAAGGTCGGCGACAAGGCCCCCTCCGTCATCGGCGTCGCCGAGACCGGCGCCAAGCTCGACTTCAACGAAGTCTACAAGAAGCAGACCTACACCCTGGTCTATTTCTACCCCAAGGCCTTCACCAAGGGCTGCACCGACCAGGGCTGCTCACTCCGCGACGGCTACGAGGAACTGACCAAGAAGGGCGTGGCCGTCATCGGCGTCAGCATCGACACGGTCGAGGACCAGAAGCGCTTCAAGGAAGAGCACAAGCTGCCCTTCACCCTGATCTCCGACATGGACAAGGCCGTCACCAACGCGTTCGGCGTGCCGAATTCGCGCGTCGCCCAGCGCTCCGCCTACCTCATCAAGGACGGCAAGGTCGTCTACGCCGACTACAAGGGCACGACCACCGAGCAGGCCGCGGTGATCCTCAAGTTCATCGCCGAGCAGAAGTAAGCCGGCTTTTTCCGCCTCTCCGCCGCCCGTGCGCCTTGCGCCGGGCGGCTTTTTTTGGGCGGAAGGGCAGGCCGATATGGCGAGGTAGGGCTGGGTCGACGCCCCCCGGGATAGAATTAATCATCTCGGTCGCCTCGTCGAGGCAACCCTACCTCGAAATGCTCACAACTCGTCATCCCGCGAACCCGGCAGCGCCGAGGCGGCGGGGTCGGAACGCACGCGCTCCAGCCAGTCGGTGATGAGTTTCTCCCCCGCCCCGCCGTCCTCGGGCCAGCGCGCCGCCACCAGGTCGATCACGTGCAGGCCGCCGTCGGACCCGCGGACGAAGTTCCGCGCATGCAGGTCGGCCACGAGATACGGCCGGCCCTCATGGAAAAACAGCCGCGGATGGTCGCGGTTCGCCCGCAGGAAGCGCGAGGGGATCTCGATCAGCCCCGCCGGCAACCGGGTCGACATGTCTTCACCCTGCGTCAGCGGCTCCCCGACCACCTGCTTCGCCACCACGATGCCCTCGGGCGTGACCGCGATGACCTCCGTCGCCATCCCGCCCAGCGCCTGGATCAGGACGATTTTTTCCAGCAGCTCGCGGTAGTCGCCCCAGCGGGCCTCGGCGCGGAGGGTCGTCTCGTCGCCGCGGCCGAACTCGAACGCGCTGCCGATCAGCCCCTCGCTCGGGCGGTAGAACTTGTAGACCGAGCCGTCGGCCTCGGCCGCAAACGCCCAGGCCTCCACCCCGCCGCCGATGCGCCGCAGCCGCGGGTTGGCCTCCTCCAGCGGATTCTCGGCGCCGGCCGGAAAGCCGAAATCCTCCAACCGCCGCAGCGGCAAAACTTCGCGCCAGGCCCGGATCGCCTCACCCAGCGCCGCCCACTCCCCCCCCGCTCCCTCGAGCAGGCTTATTTCGTCTTCCGCGATGACGACGAGATCCCGGCCCGGATGCGCTCCAACACCACATTCGGCTGCCGTCGCGCAGAGGCGATCGAGCGTTTCCAGTCGTCGGCGGTGATCGTGTTGAATTGCGTCCCGCTCGCCGGGCGCCGGGAGGCGGCCGCCGCGGATGCAGGTCGGCTGGGGGAAGAAGTGGTCTTGCATGGGTCGCCCATGCGCGGAACGTCGGCCGCGGCTTTGCGAAACGCAAAGCAGATTTGCCGACATGTTATTCGCAACGCGAATCAGGAGGTTTTTAACCGCGGATTCCGCGGATTTGCGCGGATTCCAATCCAGAATCCATCTCCGGGCGAGGGCACCCGGATTCCGCCCGTTCAGATCAGGCGGGCGGGCTGTATTTTTTCAGCCGCCCCACGATGTCCGTCCGCAGCCGGTCGACGTACGACAGCGTGAAATTCACCACGTCGAGTTTCTCGTCCCGCACCAGCGGGGTGAGATCCATTGCCCAAGTGACAGCCTTGGCCGTGTCCACCGCGTGGCTGGTGTGGAAGGTCGCGTTTGCCGCCCGCCGCCCGAGCGCAGCCTCGTCATAGCGCTTGCCGCCCTCGATCTGGGAGGCGAACACGCGCAGCAGCCGCACCGCCAGCTCCGGATCGCGGCCGGCGTCGAGCGCCACCTTGTCGTGGTCGACCAGCCAGTCGAGCCCGCGCCAGACTTCGCAGCCGAGCACGCGCACCGGGCGTTTCTCGCGCGGCAATGCCCGCAGCGCCACCAAGCAGCGATGGAAGACCGCCACGTGGGTGTCGTGCTTGTCGGCTGGGTTGTGCAGGTAAACCACCCGCGGGCTGGTGGCCCGGAAAATTGCCCCCAGGTCCTGGGTCACGCCGACCCGGCCCGTCTTCACGTCCGCACTCGGGTGCGCCAGCTGCACCTGGATCGCGTAGCCCCCGAGCCGGGCCGCCTCGCGCTGCTCGTCGCGGCGCACTTCCCGCATGTGCGCATCGGTGAGCGCGGCGAACCGGCCGGTCCGCGCCGAACCGGCCCCGTCGGTCACCACCACCCCGCCGAACGCGAGTCCGCCGCCGACGCGGCACTCGTCGATGGCCGACTGCGCCATGATCTCGATGTCATCCTGGTGCGCGCCGACGCAGAGATGCGTCACCCGCGCCAGCGCCGCCGCCGGTTCGCCGCCCGCGGGCACGAACACATCGGCGTCAGGACGGGAGAATTTCATGGGGTCCGGGATTGAAGGGGTCTGATGGAATTTCACGAAGCCAAAGCGTAACGCGCTCAGAACAACTTCACCGGATATTTTCCCGCGGCCACCAGCGCGAGCAGCGCCGCCTCGACGCGCGGCTTGTCCGCCCGGTTCGTCACGCCGAACCACGAATCACCCGTGGGCAGCACGTCGACGGTCGCCGCGCCCTGCCCGATCATCGTCGAGACCGCGGCCGGGAGGTAGAACTCGGACTTCGGCTCGGAGCCGTGCGCCGCGAGGAATTCCTGCAGCTGCTGCTCAAGCGCGGGAAAGATCGCCGGCGTGAATCCGAAGCAGTTCATCGAGACCGTCTCGTCGCCCCGCAGCCCGGCGGCGGCGAGGGCCGCGCCGTCGATCCCATGGCGCTCCTCGATCGCGACAAGTTTCCCGTCCGGGCCCACCCGGCAGAGCCCGCGCGACACCGTGCCGTGCTCGGAGAGCGTGCGGTCGAGGCGGTAACCCACCATCGCGAAACGGTGCGGGCCGCCAGCCGGGCCCACCGGCCGGGCGAGGAACTGCGCCAGCTGCCGGAACGCCTCGCCCCCGAAGAAATCATCCGCGCCGACCACGGCGAACGGCCCTTGGATCGCCTCCCGCGCACACCACACCGCGTGCCCCGTGCCCCAGGGTTTCTCGCGTCCCGCCGGCGGCAGGAATCCGCCGGGCAGCGCGTCGGGCGCCTGAAAGACGTAATCGACCTGCGCCTTGCCCGCGTAGCGCGCGCCCACCTGCTCGCGGAACACCGGCTCGAAGTCGCGCCGGATCACGAAGACCACCCGGCCGAACCCGGCCCGCAGCGCGTCGAAGACCGCGTAGTCGAGGATCGTCTCGCCCGACGGGCCGACGGGGTCGATCTGCTTCAGCCCCCCGTAGCGGGAGCCCATGCCGGCCGCAAGGACGAGGAGGGTGGGTGTCATGGACGCAGGTAGGGGCGCGTGTCCTCACGCGCCCTGGATTCAATCCCACCGCGAAAGCCGGCTGCTGCCACCGAACCCAGGGCGGCTGGGGACAGCCGCCCCTGCCCGACCGGATTCACTGCGCAAATCTTCGCGATCTTCGCGGTTAAACGACATGCGCATGGGCCTCACTTCAGCGCCGCCCAGACGCGCTGGACGTCTTCGTGGTCGTCAAGGTCATGGAGGAACTCGCCGACCTCGGCGCGCGCCGCGTCGTCCAGGGTCGGGTACATCTTGGCGACATAGCCGAGCTCGCTGGTGACCACGGTCCAGCCGTGCTCCCGGAGCCAGGTGGACACCGCGTGCACCGCGGTGCGCTCGGTGACAAAGCGGGCGCCGCAATGGTCCGCGGGAATGTCGTCGTTCTGGGCGTGCGTGAGCACCTCGAAGTCGTTCGCGCCGGCCTCGATCGCCGCGGCCTCGAGGTCGGTCTTCAGGTCGGCATGGTGCGCCTCGACGAGGCCCACGTGGTCGAAGAGAAACTTGTTGCTGCCCGCGATGCCCAGCACGCCCTTCTTGAAAAGGAGCCGCATCTCGGGAGCGGTGCGCTGGTGGTTATCGGTGTAGATCTCCACGATCACCGGCACCTTGTGCGGCGCGTAACCCTCGAAGACCACGTGCTCGAGCGCCATCGCGTCGCCGCCGGTGCCGGCGCCCTTCTTGATCGCGCGCTCGATGACGTCGCGGGTCACGCTGGCCTTGCGGGCCTTCTCCACCGCGGCGAAGAGCCGGGCGTTGCCGGCCGGGTCACCGCCGCCGAGCTTGGCGGCCACGGTGATTTCTTTCGTCAGCTTGCCGACGATCTTGCCCTTCCGTTCGTTGACGATCGCGCGCTTTGCGTGGAGCCATTGACGTCCCATAGAAACGGCACCCTAGCCGGCCCGATCCGCCGCGCGCAAGCCGAAGCATTGCGGGGCCATGTCCTCATGCAAAAATCCTGGGGCCCCGGCAGGGCGCGGACTCCGTTCCGCGCCGTGATGGTTAGAGGCAGGGTTGCCTCGACGAGCCCTTCGACTCTGCTCAGGGCCTTGAGCCTGTCGAAACGGGCGACCGCGATGATCGATCCCGGCCGGGTCGTCGACCCAGCCCTGCCTTCGTCTCCGGCGCACGCGGAGTTGCCGCCCTGCCGGACCCGGGACCGCGCACCTACCGGCCCTGCGGCCGGTTGACCAGGGCCGTGCCGTAGGCGTGAATGCCATCGACATCGAAGGAAAGCCGCGCCGGCGGCGGCTCACCCTGCGGCAGGACGTACTGGCTCTCGTTGGTCACGCCCCGCTCCGGCGAGGCGTTCGCAATGATGTTCAGCGCCATGGCGATGGTGTACTGCTTGCTCGCGCCGCCACTCTCATCCACCTCGAGCACGACTTTCGTGGGCAGGATGCTGCTGGGCTGGCCGTTGACCTTGACGCGGGCGCCCCGCACGAAGCTGGATTCCACCCGGACGAAAACGGTGTTGCCCGAACCGGAGACCACCGGACCCGGCGAGTTCCCGGAGGCGGCAAGGCAACCGCCGCCGAATAAAACCAGCAAGGCGCACGCCGCGGTCAAAACACGAGTCAGGGGTTGGGGCAGGTCCACGGGGGTGTTTCTAGTGATTGCGAGGGCGGAAACAAGGGTTCGCTCCGGGTCGGGCCCGCCGCTTGGGGAACATGACCGCGTGGCGCATCCCGGGGCCGGCTCAGCGCTGCCGCTCGATGAGGGCGGTGCCGATGGCCACGGGCCCCGTGCGTTCGTAGTAGATCCGCATGGGAATGTCCTGACCCTGCTCGATCACATATTGCCCGAGATCCCCGCCGAGGATGTTCGTCGAGAGCGCCACCACATAGCGGCGCACCGCCTTCCCGGCGTCGTCGACCTCGACCATGACATAACCCGGGAACATGGACACCTGGGTGCCATCCAGCTTGATCGCGCCCCCCACGACCACGCCCTCGATGCGGATGTACGACCGAAAGCGCTCGCCCTTGGTCTCCGGGACGGTGGCCGAGCCCGACGCGGGCGTCTTGCAGCCACCCAAGACAAGCAACCAGACGACTGCACTGAGAGTGAGGACGGACGCACGCACGTCTTTCTCATACCCATACCGCCGTAGGCTTCAAAGCTTCACTGGTAACAATCGATCCGGGTCGGCGGCCGGACTGCAGCAGCAAAAAGCCGCGCCCCGAAAGGCGCGGCTGGAATGTCATCGCGTGGGCGGACCGTCAGTTCCCGTTGGCGCCACCACCGCCAGCGCCGCCGCCGCCGCGGGCGCCACGCCCACCGCCACCACCACCCTGGCCACGGCCGCCGCCGCCACCAGGTCCGCCCTGGCCGCCGCGATTGCCGCGCCCGCCGGCCGCCGGCATGGCATCAAATTCCTTCTGCTGGTCCGACGAAAGGATGGCGCGGAGCGAAGCCCGGCCGGCCGTCTGGATTTCCTGGACCTTCGCCATGCGGGCTTCCGGCGTGAGCTTGGTGTCGTCGCGCACCGCCTGCAGCTTGGCGGCTTCCTCGTTGTAGACGGCGAGGACCTTGGCCTTCTGCTCCGCGGTCAGCGTCACCGCGGCATCCAGCCGCTGCACCTGCGCGTCGGGCGCGGCGGCCGTGCCCGGGGCCATGCCCCGGCCGCGACCGCGGGCGCCCTTTTCCGCGCCGGCCTTGGAATCATCGGTGGTGGTCTGGGCGGCGGCGGAAGCCACCGCGAGGGTCAGGCAGCCGAGGGCTGCGAGGAGGGACAGAACGGACTTTGTTTTCATGGTTGGGATTTTGAGGGTTCAACGAAGTGCCAACAGGCCTGTCGCAACCGATGACGATTCCCCCCCTTCCCCGGGTTACGTCCCGAGTATTATCCGGCGTGGCGATCCTGTCATGAACCCGCCGCCATCTGGCCCAGTTACAGGGCAGCGGATTCGTTTACTCGAACAGTCTGTAGCCGGGGTCGGTGACCCCGGTTCCGATCCGCCGGCCTCACCGAGGCCAGCTACAAATGATCGCAGCTGGCCAAGCCGGAACGCTTACAGCCCCAGCTTGGCCCGCAACTCCGCCAGCGTCTCCGGCTGGCCGACAAACAGCTCCGGCGCCCAGCGGCGCTGCGCGAGCATCGGGCCGTACATCGCCTTGCCGAGGTGGGAATTCAGCTGCAGGCCCGCGAGGTACTGCAGGCGCAGGTTGCGATCGAGGTTGATCTGGGAGCCCTGCAGCCACGCCTTCAGCTCGGGCGCACGGCCGGCGTAGGTATGGATCAGGTCGGCGGCCGTGCCCATGCTGGACTCGTCGAGCGAGGTCTTGACCTTGGCGTAATCCGGCCGGTCAAGGCGGGCCTGGATCTGGTCGACATCGAGCTTCATCGGCCCGACCTGGCCGAGCATCACGACATCGTAGCCGTAGCCGTTCTCGTCGTTGCCCCAGATCGTGCCCTCCGGGAAGACCTCGAAGAACGTGGCGATCTCGGTGCGGACCACCGCCTCGTCGCTCTCGTAGAACGGGACCCACTGCGTGACCAAGCCGCCTGGCTTGAGGCGCTGCTTCACGAGCTCGAAGTACTCCTTGGTGTAAAGCGTCGCCGCGCCCTTCACCCACGGGTGGATCGGGTCGGAGGTGATGATGTCGAACTTCTCCTGGGTCGTCAGGATGTAGTGCCGCGCGTCGTCGTAGATGATCTCCACCCGCGGGTCATTCACCACGTCGTAGTTCTGGTCCTTGAAGTATGGCGCGATGTGCTTGGGGATCAACGGCTCGATCTCGCAGATCACGATCCGCTTCACCGACGGGTACTGCGTGAACGAACCCGCCGTCACGCCCGCCCCGCAACCGACGATCAGGATGGATTCGGGGTTCGGGTGGAACAGCGCCGGCACGTGCCCGAGCATCCGCTGCAGGCGCATGTCCGACACCAGCGTGGACGCCTCCGTCTTGCCTGCGACGTGGAAGCTGCGGACGCCGTCCGACCACTGCGTGACCGAGACGGTGGAGTTCAGGCCCTCGCCCACGTACAGCGGCTGGGAGGAGTAATTGGTGTACGGCAGCTCGCGGCCGTAGGCGACGAGTTGCCAGGGCAGGACGGGCACGCCGCGGATCAGGAAGATGACGGCGATCGCGCCGACGGCGGCGAGGCCCGGCAGCCAGGCTCCGCCGGCAGCTTCCCCGCGCCGGCCGGCGAACATCACCAGCAGCGCGGACCCGAGCGTCAGTGCCATGAGGAACTGCTGGGTGTGCTGCGTGCCGATCCACGGGATCGTGATCAGGCTCGCACCGAGCGAACCGCCGATCGCACCGAGGGTATTGGCCGCGTAGGTCATGCCGACGAGCCGGCCGGAGTCGCGGCCCGGCTCGACCACCGCGGCGAGGGCGAGCGGGAAGCTCGCGCCCCAGAGGCAGGCGGCGGGCAGGATCGCCCAGGCGCAGCGCACGATGTCGAGTTGCAGCAGGTACTCGGGCTTCTGCGCGAGTCCCTGGTTGATCGGCCACCACGGCAGCGAGTCCGCCAGCACGTAGGCCGCCCACGCGATCGAGGCCGCCTGCAGCAGCTGGCAGACCCCGAGCGCCAGCCACGGGCGCCGGCCGTCGCGCGCCATGAGCGAGCCCACGGCACTGCCGAGGCCGAGGCCGGTGAGGAAAACCGCGAGGATGATCGAGAACGTGTAGACCGTGCCGCCGAGCATCAGCGCGAGCAGGCGGGCCCAGACGACCTCGGCGCTGAGCGCGCAGTAGCCGGAGATCGCGATGGTGAGGAAGACGGCCTTGGTGCTGGCCGGGAGCGGCGCCATGTCCTTTTCCGAGGCGGCCGGCGGCGCCCGGTGCGGCGCAAAGCCGGCGAGCACGTAGGCGATCGCGGCGACCACAAAGTTGATCGCGACCGCGAAGTACGTCGCGTAGGGCATGTCGTGCAGGCGGAGGAGATAGAGGCCGGCCACGAGGCAGCCGAGGACCGCGCCCGCCGTGTTGCCGCCGTAGAAGAAGCCGAGCCAGGAGACCCCGCGCGGCGTGTTCTCGATCCAGCGCGCGATCACGGGCAGCGTCGCCCCCATCATGAACGTCGGGGGCAGCAGGCAGCAGGCCGCCGCCACGGCGCGGAGCGTGACGTCGAGGGAGCCCTGGCCGCCGATCGACGCATAAATGCTGCCGACATAGGGCAGGCCGAAGAGCACCAGCAGGCCGCACACGCCGATGCCCAGCTCCAGCAGCGCGTAGACCCGGAGCGGATGCCGCTCCGGCGAGACCAGCCGGGGCCAGCTCAGGCTGCCCGCGCACATGCCGCCCATGAAGGTCGCCAGCAGCACGCCCATCGACACGGCATTGGAGCCGATCACGAGCTGCAGGAGCTGGAACCAGACCACCTCATAGATCAGCGCGGCGCAGCCGCTGCCCACGAAGAGCACGACCAGCAGCGGGAGGAAACGGGAGGCGGAGTTGTCGGAGGAGGCAGCGGAGGACATGGTGCAGGGAAAGGGCCGTGGTAACAGGGATTCGCGGACCGGGAGTGTTATTCCCGGGTCCGGAACGACGCACCCCAGCGGGCAAAGGTTGCCCGGGCAACGCCGAATTACGGGCGGACGCTGAAGTGAGGGCGAAAGAGGAAAGTGAGTAAAAAGGGGAAAGTGAAGGTGGTCCGGAACCGAATCGACCCGTCCGCCACCCTCCCTTCCCACCCCCAGTCACTTTCCTCTTTCACTTTCACTTCTCCGGTTCGTCAGGGCCGCTCCAGCTCGAAGCGCTCCGTGGTGCGGGCGTACGAGTTGCCGCCGAGGCGGCCGATCAGATCCAGCTTGGCGGGGTCAGGCCGGCCCGCGGCATCCAGCACGTCGTTGCGCACGTGCGCGTTCAGAATCCGGCCGAAGACGACATTTGCCGCGAGCGGCCCCTCGCCGATCAGGACGATCGAGTGCACCGTGCATTCAAACGCCACCGGGGCGGCAGCCACCCGCGGCGGACGCACCCGGGTTGACGGCGCGGCTTCGATGCCGAAGGCCGCGAACTCGCTCTCGCCATGGGGCAGCTCGGCCGAGCTGGCGTTCATCTTCTCGCCCAAGTCGAACGAAACGAGATTGACCACAAACTCCGGCACCTCGCGAAGGTTGCGGAGCGTGTCCTTCGGCGTCCCATCCCGCTTGTTCACCGGCACGAACATCAGGGTCGGCGGGTTGGCCGTGATGCCTTGAAAAAACGAAAACGGCGCGAGATTCGTCCGCCCGTCGGCGGAGATCGTGGCCACCCACGCGATCGGACGCGGCAGGATCGTGCCGATCATCCAGCGGTAGGCCTCGCGCGGCGCCAGGGCGGAAAAGTCCAGTTCCATGGCCCCGATCACGCACCGAACCACTCCGCCCGCCAATCCCTTTCCCACCCGGGACCCGCCACCCCGGTCCGCAAACGCACCCCCGCCCATGTCATCTATTAGTTGACATCCCCATGGGCCCGGAACCGCGTTCCTAGAGTGAAAACGCCCCCCCCCGCGCCTCCAACTCCAGGCCAATGTCATCTATTAGTTTACATTCCCCGGGGGGCGGCACGCTGGGGCGGGCGGGGGAAATCCGATGGTTGCCGGCACGGGAAAGTCCGGCCAATTCAAGGCTGCGATGTTTTCCGCCTTTCGCATCTCCGCCTGCCTGGCGGGCCTGGCGTCCGTCTTGGGCGCGGCGGCCCCTTTCCAGGTCACGATCGGTCCCGCCCCGGTCGAGCGCGCCGCCCAGGTCGTCTCGCTCACCCTGCCCCGTGAACTCGCGGCCGGCGCCACGCTCCGCGACGAGCGCGGCCAAATCGTGCCGCTGCAGGCCGAGTCCGACCTCACCGCCCGCTTCATCGTCGCCCGCCAGGCCGCGGGCCAGACCCTGAAGTTCACCCTCGAGCCCGGCCGCCAGCCCGACCAGGGCAACGTGCAGGTCGTGGAGGAACCCTCCCCGCCGCGTCCCGGCAACACCCCCGGCATCGCTTCCGCCACCTCCCCGTCGCGCATCCAGGAAAAGACCGGCCGGCTCCGCGTCTCCGTCGGCGGTCGCCCGATCCTCTACTACCAGATGGATCGCGATGCGGTGCCGCGGGAGGACATTGACCCGACCCTGCGCCGGGCGGGCTATCTGCACCCGGTGCTGACGCCAGGAGGCTTTGCCGTCACAGAAGGTTTCCCGCCAGACAGCGTCCCCACCCAGCCTGTATCCCCCGGCATCGCCGCTTCAGGGCCAATTATCCAGCGTTCGCAGGTCCGCCGTTCAGCGTCCCGTGACACTGATAACGCTGAAGCCCCGCTGGAATTCGGCGGCGTCGACAACATCTGGAGTGGACCGGTGCATGGCGGCTTCGCCAGTTGGCAGCGTTGGACTGAAGACATAGGACCTGGCTCCGCCGCACTGGTGAACGAGTCGTGGGAGTTGACTGCTTACGCGGTCCCGAAAACGACCGGCGAAATCAATCTCTTCGATATTGTCATCACCCAAACCAACGCAACGAACGTGCCCGTGAAATACGATGAGTGGGGCCTAAACGTGGCTGGCTCCGCCGCGTGGCGCAAAGCCGACTCCCCTGCTCAAGCGGTCGGCCATATTTTTCCGGCCGAAATTGGGGCCGGGAAAATGCCCCATTGGGTCGGATTGACCGGTAATGGTAAAGACCGTCCCGCCAGCCTTGCAGTGCTTTTGCCCACTGCCGGTTTCTGGGCTTTCGGTGGCGGTCCGACTGCGATCACCGCCCTTGCCCAAGGTGAGTTGTTTCAACTCGCCCCCGGTGCCCGCAGCGTGCTGCGCCATCGTTTCGTCGTCTTCGATGGCCCGCCCGAGAACACCCTGCTCGAGGCCCTCTGGAACGGCTACACCGTGCCGGCGGTCGTGACGATCTCCGCGACCGATGGCCGATGATCGTTTCCCGGTAGGGCGTGTCACTCCGTGACCGCCGCACCGATCACCGGGTGAGGGCACCCGGACTACAAATCGAGCTCCGGATGCAGACCGGGTGCCCTCACCCGGGGGGATCGGCATCTGCGTCAATCTGCGCAATCTGCGGTTAAAATCTCCGCCCTGCTTCGTCCCGCCCTCGCGGGACTACACAGGGCCCGTCCTGACGCCAGGCGTCAGGCGGGAAATAACCCTCCCCGCGGTTGCCTCTGACCTGTCCATGCCCTTCGTTCGGTTCATGCCTTTCCGCCTTGGCCGCCTGATTCTCGCCCTCGTGGCGGCGCTCTGCCTGCCGGTGGCGCTGTCCGCGCAGGTCAAGGCCACGCTCGTCGCCGCCGAGACCTCGGTCCAGCCCGGCCGCCCAATCACCGTTGCGCTCCGCCTTGAGCACCAGGAGGGCTGGCACACCTACTGGAGTTTTCCGGGCATCGGCACGCCGACGTCCCTCAAGTGGGACCTTCCCGCCGGCTGGACCGCCGGCGAGATCCAGTGGCCCGCGCCGAAAGTGATCAAGGACCAGACCGGCACGATCACCGGCAACGGCTACGACGGCGACCTGCTGCTCGCAGTCGTCCTGACCCCGCCCGCCGACCTCGCGCCCGGCGCGATGGTCCGGCTCGCCGCCGCCGCCGACTGGCTGATGTGCGCCGACACGTGCATCCCCGGGAAAGCGACGTTGTCGCTTTCCCTCGCCGTCGCTCGCGCGCCGGTGGCTGACCCGCTCTGGGGGCCGAAGATTTCCGCGGCGCTGGCAGCGCTGCCTCGGGCGGTATCCGGCTGGAACCTCACGGCCGCCCGCAGCGCGAAAAATATCCTGCTCACCGTCACGCCGGCCGCCGGCACCGCCACGGCCGGGCTCGGACTCAATGCGAGCGACCTGCGCTTTTTCGCTGACAACGCCCTGACGGACTATGCCGCCGCGCAACGGGCCCGCTCCGACGGCGCCGGCGGTTTCACCGTGCGCATCGCCGTTTCGCCCGACACCCCCGCCGAGCTCACGCGCCTGACCGGCGTGCTCGTCGCCAGCGGTTCATGGATCGCCGGCGCCGCCGTGCCCGGGCTGCGCGTCGACCTCCCTTTTGCCAGCGTCACCAACGGCACCGCGCCCTTCGACACCGACCCGGTCACCCAAGGTCTTGGCGCGACGATCGCCCTCGCGCTGATCGGCGGCCTGATCCTGAACCTCATGCCCTGCGTCTTCCCCGTGCTTGGGATGAAGATCCTCGGATTCGTCAACCAGTCCGGCCACTCGCGCGGCAAGGTCGCCGCGCACGGGATCGTCTTCACGCTCGGCGTGCTGCTCTCGTTCTGGACCCTCGCCGGCATCCTCGCGGCCCTGCGCGCCGGCGGCGCCGAGCTCGGCTGGGGCTTCCAGCTCCAGTCATCCGCGTTCGTCTTCACGCTCACCGCCGTGATGCTGGTCTTCGCGCTCAACCTCAGCGGCGTGTTTGAGTTCGGCCTGCGCGCTACTTCCGTCGGCGGCCACCTCCAAACCAAGTCCGGGCTCGCCGGTACCTTCTTTACCGGCGTGCTCGCCACCGTCGTCGCCACGCCCTGCTCGGCCCCGTTCCTCGCCCCGGCCCTCGGGGCCGCGCTCGCCCTGCCCGTGGTGCAATCGTTCACGGTCTTCACCGCCATCGGCGTCGGCCTCTCCACCCCGTACCTGCTGCTCTCGGTGTTTCCGCGCGCCGTGAAGATCCTCCCCCGCCCCGGCGCTTGGATGGAGACCTTCAAGCAGTTCATGGCCTTCCCCCTCTACGCGACGGTCGTGTACCTGCTCTGGGTCCTCGCCGGCCAGGTCGACGAATCCGCCCTGCTTACCGCCGGGCTCGGCCTCGTGCTGGTCGCGATGGCCGCCTGGGCGTACGGACGATGGACCACCGCCCCCGGCGCCTCGGCCGGCCGCCGCCGCTTCGGCCTCGCCGCCGGCGCGCTGCTCCTCGCCGCCGGCGCCGGCCTCGGCTGGCCGCAGGCGGATCGTTCCGACGCCATTGTTTGGGAAAAGTGGAGCCCCGAGGCCGTCGCCAAGCTCCGCGCCGAAGGTCGGATCGTGTATGTCGACTTCACGGCCCGCTGGTGCGCCACCTGCCAGGCCAACAAGCGGCTCGTGTTCCACTCCGACGCCGTGCTGAAGACCTTCGCCGCGAAAAAAATCGCCACCCTGCGGGCCGACTGGACCAACCAGGACCCGCAGATCACCGCCGAGCTCGCCGCCTACGGCCGCTCCGCCGTGCCCTTCAACCAGGTCTGGCTGCCGGGCAAGAATGAGCCGGTGATCCTGCCCGAGCTGCTCTCGTCCGAGATCGTATTGTCGGCGGTGGGGAAGTAATCCCGGATTGGTGGCACGCGGAGGGCGCAGGGACCGCAGAGTCCGGAGGGCGGACGCCAGATGTCAGACCTGCCAGCGAACCTGATTGGCAGGGTTGGGCCGCCCGTTCGACAAGCTCAGGGCCCAGAGCCTGCCGCGGGGCCGGCCCGACCGCGATGATCGGTGATTGGTTGGCCGCAACAAGGCGCAGAAGGCGCAAAAACGGTCATCGTTTCCGGGTGAGGGCACCCGGACTACAGGATGAGATCTGATGGAGTCGGGGTGCCCTCACCCCGAGATCGTGATCCATCCGTTTTTGCGCCTTTTGCGCCTTTTTGCGGCTACCCGGCTTCGAGGATCGGAACCCCTCACCCTTCCGGTCTCTGCGGTCCCGGCGACCTCTGCGTGTCAAACAGTCATCTCCGTCGGGTTTGAATCGATCCATCGCGGCGGACATGGCATGTCCGCCCTTCGAGCCGGCGTCAGCGCCCCAGCAGACCCGAGGCTGTGATCCCCGCCTCGGCGATCATGCGCCAGAGCTGGCTGGAGTCGGGCTTCGCCGCGGTGCCGCCGATCGTGAAGGATTTCGCCATCGGGTAATAGCCATTGGCGTCGGCCGTCGGGTTGAGCATGCCCGCGCGGTTGAGCAGCTGCGCCAGCGTGTCCTTGGCCGAGAGCTGCACCTGCACCGCGAGCGGCTGCAGGTCGATCGCCACGCCGGGGCGATAGCTGATCTGTCCCTTGCCCGTCAGGTGCATGATCGGCGAGACCAGCTCGAGCGCGGAGAGCTGCAGGTTCAGGTCGGCGCCGCGCTCCACCTTCATCGAGAACTTGTCGAAGCGCAGCTCGTTCAGGGCCGTGGCCAGTTCCGCGGCCGCAAGGGCGTTGTCCGAGCCGCGCACCGCCCCAAAGATGGCGAGGGCCGTGGAGAGCGCGTTCACCGTCTCGCCCTTCTTGCCCAGCGCCCGCAGCGTGCCGGCCGTCCCCGAGGCGTCGAACTGGCCCGTGAGATTCTCCAGCAGCCCGTCGGGCTGCGCCGCGGACGCGACAATGCGGCCCGTGAGATTCACCTTGGTCTCGAGTGCGGGCCGCTCGCCGGGATTCGCCTGGCGCAGGATCTCGCCCACATCGAGACCGCTGACATCGAGCGTGCCGCCGAGCACGTAGGGCCGCGCCTGCCGGGCCACGTAGTCGAGGTTGCCCGAGAGCTTGAAGGGATTGTTGTTGCGGAAGCTGCCCTCGAGGCCGCTGACCGCGATGCGGTTGTCGGTGACCACCAGCGTGCCGCGGATCGCGCTGAGCACGTAGGTGCCGGACTGCACATTCTTCAGGTCGGCCTCGATCCGGCCGGACATACCGCTCCAGAAAGGGCCCGAGGCCGTGACCACCGGACGTGACGCCGGCGTCGCGGGCGCCGCGGCACCGGTCGACGGGATCAGGCCCGCCAGCATCTGGAGGTCGTCGACGTTGGCCTGCGAGGAGGACAGGCGGCCGTTGAAGGTGTAGCCGCCGGCAGGCTGCGTGAAGGCGCCTTCGAACAGGACGTCGGATTTGCGGGTGCCGGCGGTCAGCGTGAGCGGCAGCTTGATTGTGCCGCTGCCGTCGGGCCTCAGCAGCAGGCTGAAATTCGAGTCGAGGTTCAGCGGGGCGGTCGGCGCCTGCCGGCTGGTGAGATTGCGCGTGGTCAGCACGGCCGAGACTTGTCCGGCCCCATCCATGCTGGCGTCGAACGTGGCCGACACGGTGCCGCGCGTGAATCCGCCCGCGGCGAGCACGGGCTGGCGCGAGAGCGCACCGGCGTCGGGAATTTCCAGGCCTCCCTTGGCGGCGCCGACCAGCTTGTCGCCGGGCTTGAAGGAGCCGGCGGCGTTGAAGCGCAACAGCGCGGTCTCGCCCTGGCGCGCCTCGAGCCGGCGGACGTTGTAGGTGATCACCTCCGCCTTCCGGGTCGCGGTGAAGTCGGCGGTCAGGTCGAGGTTCTGCACCAGCGGCTGGCCGGCCCAGCTGACCGTCGCGCCGCGCAGGCCGAGCGGCGCGATGGCCGCGACCGTGATGTCGTCCACCGTGCGGACCGTGAGCTCGATCGCGCCGCCGGAGACCATGCCGGCCAGCTTCGCGCGCTTCTCAAACGGCTCGATCCAGACGAGCGGCAGCTCACCGAGGCGGGCCCGGACGGCGACCGCGGCCGGGTTGGCGGCGGCGAAGGTCGAAGTGGCCAGGTTGACGCGGAACGCCTGCGCCGCCTCGACCGAGGCGAGCAGGCCGCCGGCATCCTGGTTGACCGTGATGCTGTAGCGCGCGACCTGCAGGTCGTCGCCGGCCAACCGGCCCTGGGCCGCGGCGGTGAAGCGGACGGCCGTGGGCAGCTCCGGCACTTGCTGGCGGAAGCCCTCCGCGAGCCGCCCCGTGAGGTCGGTGGTGAAGTCCACGACCGGCGCCTTGGGAAAGCCGGTGACCTGGGTCGAGATGGAGCCCGCGATGTTGTCCCCCGCCGGCAGCGAGACCTTCAGCTCGGTGAGGGTCGCCGTCATGCGGGTCGCCGTGTACTCGATGTCGGGACGGACGGAGATCGTCGCCTGCTCAATCAGGAGACGACCGGCTTGGCGCACGGAAAGGCCCTGCACGAGTACCGGCTCCACCGCGCGGGCGCGCACGCGGTTGCCGTCGGTCCCCGCCTCGATCGCGACCACGAGGCTGAGGTCGCCGGTGTCGAGGGTGTAGTCCGCCACCCACGGCTGCAGCCATGCCACCGGGAGCCGCTGGACCGAGACCCGGGCGAGCTCGGCGGCGGGATTGGCAAAGGTGAGCTGCTGGTCGGCCAACCGCACCGAGATGCGCTGGCGCGCGGCGATGTCGGCCAGGCGGCGGCCGGTCGCGTCGTTCAAGTTGAGTTCAAGGCGCTCCAGCACGGCGGTGCCATCGGCCACGCGGAGATCGAAGGCTGCGTGGGAACGCACCGCGCTGAGCGCGCGCAACCCGGGCGACAACCGCCCGAGGTCGGAGGCCTGCACGTCGAGTTCACCGCTCGCGCTCGTCGCTCCGGCCGCGGGCTCGAAACTGAACTTTCCCTCGCCCGCCACGGCCAGCGTGGGCAGGCCGAGGCCGGAAAGGAGGGCCGCAAATTGCTCGCTGCGCGCCGCGACCTTCCAGGTGCCGGCGAGCCGGCGGTTCGCCCTGAGGAATTCCGCGCGGCCCTCGACCACGGTCTCGACCTGGTCGCCGCGCTCGAGACCCGCGATGATCTCGTAGCTCTCATCCCCCGCGGCACCGGCCGGGGCGGCCTTCGCCTTCAGGCTGATCCGGTCGGCCGGCAATCCGGGTCCCTCGAAGGCGGCCAACGCGTCGGTCTCGATCGCCGTGATCCGACCGCTGGCGGCAACCGTGAGGGCGGCCGAGCCGCTGGCATGAATGGCCTGCACCGGAGCCGCCGCGCGGGCGTCCGTGACATCCACCTTCCAGTCGAGCTTGCCGCGGCGTCCGCGACCGAGGTCGGCCAGGGTCACGCTCGCGGTCGCGGTGCGCTGCTCAGGCAGGAGGACGCGCGCATTGGCCGTGAGTTTGGCAACGGAGACCTCGGCGGGCAGCTCCAGCCCGGCGAGCAACCCGTTGAAATCGGACGGACGCGCGGCCGGGGCGGGAGCGGCGGGGCTCGCCGGCGCCTTGGCCGGGATCGTCGGGGCTTGGCTCGTCGGGGTACTCTGCGGGTTGAGCGTGACCGGAGTGATCGTGTCGGATGCCCCGGCGACCGCGGCCGGGCCAGGGGAAGCCGCGGGAGCGGCGTCCATCAGGTCGATCACGGCGTTGCGCAGATTCACCGTGCCGAGGTCGAGCCGGCGGCTGGTGATGACGGCCCAAACCGAAAGCGTGGCGTCGGCCGAGTCGGCGGAGATGGTGGCGCCGGGCACCGTGACCTTGAGCCCGGTGAGCCTGGCCTGGTCCAGGCCGGCGGCGACCGACGCGACCTCGATCTTCAGGTCGGGCTGGCCAGCGACCGCGCGGCGAAAGGCCCACGTCTGGAAGCCCGAGGAAAAAGCCAAACCGACCAAGGCACCCACTCCCAGCAGCAGCAGCACGGCGAGAAGGGCGAAGATCTTGAAGGCTTTGGATTTCATGCAGGCAGCGAGGTTAACCGTTTCCGTCAAACCCGGGGCAAGTCAAACATCCGGGCTGGCGAAGGACGATCCTCGACCGACTCCCGTCACACGGGAAAGTGCCGTCGTCCGGCGATGGCGAGGCACGGTTGCCATCCAAGCCGTGAAGCGAACCCGAGCTTGGCTCGGCCCTCGCACGGTTGATGCGGGGGAACGTCGGATGCGCTCCGGGGCCCACCATGAGGACATTTGTCCCAGCGCCCACCCGCCCTCTTACGGAGACGGCGGTGAGCTTACTCGAGTCGTTAACGGACCCAAATTCGCAGAGCTCCCTCAAGCCGATGCCCGTGCCAGCCGCGGAGGCCAGGTGCATCGCGGGGATTCCCCAGAACGCCCCGCCGTGCCTATTGCGCTCCCGACACTCTCGCTTTGGCCGCGGCCACCTTCTTGGCGACTGCAACCACGTCGGCGGCGACTTTGGCCGCCGACGCGACGTTTGCGGCGGCGACGGCGGCAGCGGCTGTCACGATACGCGCAGCCGCATCCTCGGAAGTTTTTTTGGCAACGGCAGCGGCGGCGGCAGCTTTGGCGAGTCTGGATTCGGCGACTTCAATGCTTACCCCGCTTGTTGCGGCTTCGATGTCGGCGAGGGACTTATTTACGGCGCTGTCGTTGTTTTTGTCGGCGGCGGCGGCGGCGGCTTCAGCGGCGGCGGCTATTTCGGCGGCTGCTGCGGCTGCTGCGGCGGCGGCGGCGGCTTCAGCGGCGGCGGCGACAACATCGGCCGCAACTCTTATGGAGCTCGCAACGACTTCGGCCGCAACTTTGGCCGCGGCTTCGACCACGTCAGCGGCAATTTGCGCTTCGGATGAGAGAGTGAGCCAACGGGCAAAATTTGCCTGGAGTTGGCCATAATCGATCCTCGTCCCCTTCTGGGTCGAGAATCTCAGATTCCCCGCCAAAGCATCATCGTTCGGCTTCATAGGTCGCAATTCGTGCCGACTAAAGAGCACAGCAAAGCCCGGCTTAATTCAATCAATTTGCGATCCTAACTCAGGCCGGGCTTGCCCTCTGCCTCGTGGCGGCGGTGGCGGAAGTTGAAACCAAATTGCCCGCAATCTTGAGACCCGCGATTTCCGGGAGTGGCCCACAAGGACTCACGGGGTGGCTCAATTTGGCGAGGTCACGTCACTTTAGGATCTCGAACACGCTCGCATGGTCGTCGGTCCAAATGACCTCAGGCTGGTCCTGATTGGCGGCAATGTCCGCGGCTTCGATTAGCCGCGGGTTAGTCAGCAAACCTCGATTGCTCGACACCAGCACCCAGGTTGACCGATAGAGCCACCAATCCTTCGGGTCGCCGTCCAAGATCGTAACTACCCCGAGTCCAAATTCGTGGGCCAAGCCTTCCACCACGGGGCGGAGGTTCAGATAGCGGTTGGATATATGGACGGCTATCACCCCATTCGGAGCGAGTTGCTGCAAATAGATCTCAAATGCCTCACGGGTGAGGAGGTGGACGGGAATCGCGTCGCTGCTGAAGGCGTCGAGCGCCAGCAGGTCAAAGCGCTGCGCGTCGCCTGCGGCCAGCTCGCGCTCCATCGAAAGGCGGGCGTCACCCAGAACGATCTCGATCTTCGCCGCCGTCCGCGTCGCATAACTAAAAACCGAGGTGGCAAGTCTCACGACCTCCGGGTTGATCTCATAGAAACGGACCTTGTCCCCCAAGCGGCCGAAGGCGGTTAGAGTACCGGCGCCCAACCCGACAAATCCAAGGCGACGGCTCCGATTGGCCGGCAGCAGGCCGATCGCCCGCCCCACGCCGCTGTTTTCTCCGTAATAGGTGGTTTTCCTCGTGGACTGGGCCGGACCCGTAAACTGGAGACCGTGGTTGGTGACGCCATTCACGAGCAGCTTAAAGTGACCCGTCTCGTCCTCGGGGTTGTAGTCGTAGATCTTGAGCACCCCATAGAAATTGCGTGACGACTGGATCGACGTCCTGCGATCCCGATCGGTCATCTGCCACACGAGGACCGCGCCCAAGCCGAGCGCGAGGACACTGAGGTAGCCGCCCATGACCATCGACCAGCGCCAACGGAAGCGACGTTCCCTGAAGCTGAAAAACGCCCCGACCAGCACCACGACGAGCAAGACGGCCGGCAACCAGAAATTTCCGAGGTAGACCTTGGCCTCATTCCAGAACCCGAGACCGTGCCCTTGGCTGGAGCGCAACCCAGGCACAACGAGGCAAAGCGAGAGCGTCGCCAGCGCCGCCGCAAGCATTGCCCCAATGCTTTTATCGCGGACCGCGAGGCTCACGAGCAGGACCGAGACAAGCCACCAGCCGATCTGGATTTCACGGTAGTCGCTGAACACCGCCGGGGCCACGACGGCCACGAGGAAACTTCCGAGCGCGCCTCCAGCAGCAATATAAAGATAGTAAGCCGTGAGATGCCGCGGGCCGGGTCGAAGCCGAAAGAGTTCTCCGTGACAGACCATACAAGCGATAAACAGCGACCCGCCATAGCCGGCCACCTGCTGCCCAATTGGCGCGTTCACACCGGCAATCAGCAACTCAGCGACAACCCCGGCAGACAACGTGGCCAAACCGAAGTACGGCACCCGTCCGTACCAGCGCTCGTGATCGAAGCTCACAATGAAGCTCATCAGGTAAAGAGCCAAAGGAAGGACCCAGAGAAATGGGATAACCGCCACCTCTTGCGTCAGTTTGTTCGTCGTCGCCACCAGCAGAATCGACGCGATGGCAGGGAGCAGGATCCAAAGGAGCTTGGACGACCACCGGACTGGTCGTTCGGACGCCGTGGGAGGCTCGGCCGACGCAACGACCGGAATGTGAGATGGCACGGTCGCCGGTCTCGCGCCGAGGCGCAGGATTTTCAGGGCGCACCACGAACAGGCCAAAGCAAACATCGCCAGGCCCACCGTCCAAAGCAGGGCCATCGTCTTCCGGGTAAAGTTCGGCTCAAAATAGATGGGGAAGGACACCAGCGCGAGTAGCGACCCGACATTGGAGAGGGCATACAGGCGGTAAGGCGACACCCCCGGTCGCAGCCGACCAAACCAGCTCTGCAGAAGCGGTCCCGTTGCCGACAGGACCAAGTAGGGCAGGCCCACGCTGACCGAGAGCAATAATAACACCCGGAAGGTCGGATTGCCGTCCAAGTGCTGCTTCCAACTCTCGGAAGGAGTGATCGGCATTAAACCCAGAGCCACGACCAGCAGTACCATGTGCAGCAGCGCCTGAGTTTTGGGCTTCAGGCGGGTCGTGGAAAAATGGGCGTAGGCGTACCCGACCAGCAGCTGGGTTTGAAAAAACAGCAGGCAGGTCGTCCAGACATTCGGGCTACCGCCAAACCACGGCAGAATATATTTCCCGATCAATGGCTGGACCTGAAAGAGGAGGAACGCTCCCGAGAAAGTCGTCAGGACAAACGGAAGCACGGGGTATTCGATGAGGTTGGGGGCACGGAACTGGCGGGCACTTGAACTGCCGGCGCAACCAAAAGCCGAGGCCCAAAGGGACCATCGACCTGGCGCTCGCCTCCGAGGCAAGGCAAGGCGGGCGTCCCCAAGAAATCTTTTAAGACTCAGGCGGACTCTGGTTCCGGTGTGAGGCGTCTGCCACTTCGCCACCCGCCCGCGATCTCGTTCCCAGTCGCAAGCCGGGAGCGTTGAGCAACCCCATCGGCGCGAACGGGCGCGCTGGGGCCTGAAAATGGTGGAGGTGGCGGGAGTTGAACCCGCGTGCCCCTGACCTTCGCACACCGCGTCTACCGATTATAGCGTGAGATTAATCTCGCCGGGGTTACGCGTTCACGCGCGCTTAAGCCCCAGCCAACCCCCGGAGGAAGATACGGCGCGCAAACCGCGGGTCGCTCCGCGCGCTATGCCTGCTGTCGACGTTCGCTCCGCCTAGCAGGTGTTGGCGGGCAAACGTGGCTGGATTAATTAAGCAGCCAGGGGCATTTCTTCGAATGTGCCTCTTAGTTTTTTTGCGGGGGTATTAACGAGAGACCCAACACTCTCGAACGGCAGCGGCGCACTCCAACCAAGGGTCGAATCCAGAACACCCCCAAATTTGAGAGCGGAGGACGGATGACTGAGGGCGGACTCCGATCCTTTTCAGGGCCGTCATCTGCCGTCTGTCGTCTGCCTTCCGGATATTAGTGCAAACCAATCAAGGAACGGACCGGGACCATGCGCGGCGCGGACCGGAATGCAAGCCGGGCGATCCGGCGGCACCACGCCCCACCCGTGAGACCGAGGGGGCCGCGGGAGGTCAACGCCCCATCCCGCTGACGTTCGCACCGCTTGCCTTGCCCCGGGCGCACGCCTTGAATCATGCGGTCGGATTTCCACCGCATATTTTCTGCCGTCGCGCCTCCCACTTACTGATGAACCACCAACCCACCCCGGAAATGCTCGCCGCCAAGCTTCTGATTCGCGGCATCCACCTTGATCTGACGGACGCGCTCCGTCTCGCCGCCACGGAAAAGGCCGCCCGCCTGCTCCGCCATAACTCCGAGATCATTCGCATCCGCCTCGACCTCGAGCTCGACCGCACCCACGGCGTCGGCGACAAGTTCATCGCCAAGGGCCACATCGAGATCGGCGGCCCCGACCTCATCGCCAGCGAGACCAGCGAGGACTGCTACAAGTCGCTCGACCTGCTGATGGACAAACTCGACGGCCTCCTGCGCCGCCGCCACGGCCTGAAGAAGGACCACCGCAACCACCCGCCCGGCGTGGAACTGGACGCCAGTCTGCCGAAGGTGGAGGGCTGATTCGCCCTCCGCCGGGAAAGTTACAGGGCCGACCGGCCGGTCACTTGATCGACTGATGCAGCTCGACCGGCTTGGTCTTGGCCGCCTTGCGCAGGCGGAGGTTCAACATTTCCACCCCGAACGAGAAGGCCATGGCGAAGTAGATGTAGCCCTTGTTGACGTGCTGGTGCGTGCCTTCGGCGACGAGCGTCACGCCGATCAGGAGCAGGAACGACAGCGCGAGCATCTTCAGCGTCGGATGCCGGTGCACAAAGTCGCTGATCGCCCCGGCGTATTTCAACATTACCCCAATGGAGATGACCACCGCGGTGATCATCACCCAGAGCTCGCTGGCCATGCCGATTGCCGTGATCACCGAGTCGAGTGAGAAGACGATGTCGAGCACGAGGATCTGCGCGATGATCGCGGCAAACTTCGGCTTCGCCGACGCTTTCATGTGCTCCTCCTCCCCCTCCAGCTTCTCGTGGATCTCCATCGTGCTCTTCACGATCAGGAAGAGTCCGCCGCCCAGCAGGATCAGGTCGCGGCCCGACATCCCGAACCCGGAGATCGTGAACAGCGGCGCCGTGAGCTTCACCATCCATGCCAGCGACATGAGGAGGAGGATGCGCGTGATGAGCGCGAGGCTGAGCCCGAGCTGGCGGGCCTTGGCCTGCTGCTCCTGCGGCAGCTTCGAGGACAGGATCGAGATGAAGATGATGTTGTCGATGCCGAGGACGATCTCGAGCGCCGTGAGGGTCAGGAGCGAAATCCAGATCTGGGGGTCGGAGAGAAATTCCATGACGCGGGAGTCAGCCGATCCGCCGGTCTCCGGTCAATGCGGGGCTCCTTGGAACAGCCCGATCTTGATTGGACGGGTTTCCCAAACCGGTTTGGCCACAGAGGAACAGAGCTCACAGGCGGCGACCAACTCCAAGCCGATTTGGCCGCAAAAAGGCGCAAAAATTCTCCGGCTCCGGTTACGTCATCATCGCGCTTATAAGCGCGCGGAAGACTCCCTTCGCAGCCCCGGAAACTTTTGCGCCTTTTTGCGGCTAACCTTCCGGAGTTTGGTTGCGGCTCCGCCGCGTGGTGCCTCTGTGGCAAAAACCTGCCGGGGGATCGAAATCCGCCATCCGGTTTGATCCGCGCCATCCGCGGTTAAAAACGGATCGGAGGATGCCTCTCGCTTCACAATCCCACCCAGGCGAGGCCGAGGCGGATCCAGAGCGGGATCACGAGCACCCCGAGGATCGTCGTCCCAAGCACGACCTGCACGGCGGTGCGCGGGCTGCCGCCATGGAGCCGGGTGAGCACGATCGGAAACACCGCGGAGGGCATCGCGGCCTCGATCACGAGCACGCGCTTCAGCTCCAGCGAGCCGGGCAGCCACCGGGCCGCGGCGAGGATCACGAGCGGCAGCACCGCCAGCCGCACCGCCGCCGCGCCCCAGGTGATCCGGGGGTGGTAGAGGGTACGGGGGTCATCGAGATGGTTCGCCATCATCACGCCAATCATCAGCAGGCCAAGCGGGATGGCGCAGCGCCCGAGCATCCGCACCGCCTCCATCACGGCCACGGGAACGTGGTCACCGAGCCCGGTCAGGTTGGTCACCACCGCAATGACGAGCGTGACCGTGATGGGATTGACCAGCTTGCGCCAGCCAGACCGGGGCGAGAGCCCGGTGAGCACGAGCACGCCGACGGTCCACATCGCGGCCTCGACGCCGACGTTGTGGACGAGGAGCACGCCGAGGGTCTCCCGACCCCACATGGCGTCGACGATCGGGATTGGGATATAGCCAAAGTTGCCAATGCCCGCAGTGAGCGCGAACGAGCGCAGGCCCTCATGCTCCTTCAGCCCCAGCCACCGGCCGGCCTGCAGGGCCACCGCGACGCCGCAGGCGGCCAGGAGGAAGCCGATGAGGGGTGGCAGCCAGACGTTGCCCGGCGCTCGCATCGCGGTATTGCCCACCACCGCATCAAAGATCAGGCAGGGATAACAGACGGCCACGACCACGCGCAGCAGGCTGGTCTCGGCCGGGCCTTCGACCCAGTGCTTGCGCCGCAGGACCACGCCGACCGCGACCAGCGCAAAGACCGGCAGGATCAGCAGCAGGAGCTGGGCGTAGGTGGGCATGATTCGGTGGACGGTGGACGGTGGCCAGGGGACGGTGGACAGAAGACCGACATCCGACAATCCGTCATCACGGATTTCTTATCGGGGCCCCGTCGACTCCGAAATCTGCCGACCGTCCACCGTCCGCCGCCCACAGATTTTCCGGACTTGCGGCGGGCTGGCGAGCACGTTGCAGTCACCCCCCCTTTCACCCGTGTCCACGATCCTCGAACGCGTTCCCGTCGGTCAACGAGTCGGCATCGCCTTTTCCGGCGGTCTCGATACCAGCGCCGCCCTGCACTGGATGCGCGCCAAGGGCGCGATCCCCTACGCTTACACGGCCCACCTCGGCCAGCCGGACGAGCCCGATTACGACGATATCCCCCGGCGGGCCCTGCAATATGGCGCCGAGAAGGCCCGCCTCATCGATTGCCGCGCCCAGCTCGTGTCCGAGGGTATCGCCGCACTCCAGGCCGGCGCCTACCACATCACGACCGCCGGCGTGCCCTATTTCAACACCACCCCGATCGGCCGGGCCGTGACCGGGACGATGCTGGTCGTCGCGATGCGGGACGATGACGTCCATGTGTGGGGCGACGGCAGCACTTTCAAGGGCAACGACATCGAGCGCTTCTATCGCTACGGTCTGCTGGCGAATCCCGCGCTGAAAATCTACAAGCCGTGGCTCGACCAGCAGTTCATCGACGAGCTCGGCGGCCGCAAGGAGATGTCGGAGTACATGCAGACCCACGGCCTGGCCTACAAGATGAGCACGGAGAAGGCGTACTCCACCGACTCCAACATCCTCGGCGCCACCCACGAGGCCAAGGATCTCGAATTCCTCAACAACGGCGTGAAGATCGTGCAGCCGATCATGGGCGTCGCCTTCTGGCGCGACGACGTGACGGTCAAGCCAGAGCGCGTGACCATCCGCTTCCTCGAGGGTCATCCCGTGGCCCTCAACGGCACCGAATACCCGGACGCGGTCGCCTTGATCGCGGAAGCGAACCGCATCGGCGGCCGGCACGGTCTGGGCATGAGCGACCAGATCGAGAACCGCATCATCGAAGCCAAGAGCCGGGGCATCTACGAGGCGCCCGGACTCGCCCTGCTCTATATCGCCTACGAGCGGCTCGTCACGGCCATCCACAACGAGGACACCATCGAGCAGTACCGGGACAGCGGCCGGCGCCTCGGAAGGTTGCTCTATCAAGGCCGGTGGTTCGACCCGCAGGCGCTGATGCTGCGTGATCAGGCGCAACGGTTCGTGGGCCGCGCGATCACCGGCGAGGTCACCGTCGAGCTGCGCCGCGGCAACGACTACACGCTCCTGGACACCACGAGCCCGAACATCACTTACAAGCCGGAGCGCCTCACGATGGAGAGAGGCGAGGCCTTCTTCACGCCGCAGGACCGCATTGGACAGCTGACGATGCGGAATCTCGATATCACCGACACCCGCGCCAAGCTGCAGACCTATACGCAAACGGGCCTGCTCGCGCCGGGCGGCGGTGGCGGCCTGCCGCACCTGCTCGGTGGCGGCGATAAGAAGGCGGAGTAGGCGTTCGTTTGCGGGAAGGACTGGACGCTTCGATCCCGGGGTGGACCTCCACCCCGGGATCGAAGCCGTCAGAGGTCTGCCGGCGCTACATCCGGATGAGCGACCTGCCCTATTTCCCGCCCGCCAGCAGGGAAAGAATGGCCTTCTGAACGTGCAGCCGGTTCTCGGCCTCGTCGAAGATCACTGAGCGCGGGTTGTCGAGGACAGCCTGCTCAACCTCCTCGCCGGGGTGAGCCGGGAGGCAGTGCATGAAGAGCGCATCGGGCTTCGCGGCGGCAAAGAGCTTGGCCGTGATGGCATAGGGCTTGAGCAGCGCCAGGCGTTTCGCCGCCTCGGCCTCCTGCCCCATGCTCGTCCACACGTCGGTGTAAACGAGATCGGCGCCGGCCACGGCCTCGTACGGATCGGTGGTGAACTGGAATTCCTCCGTGCGGCCCTCAGACTTGAGTAGGGCGCGGATTTCCGGGCCGGGCTCGAAGCCCTTCGGTCCACCGAGCGAGATCTTCATCCCGAAATGGCTGGCCCCGAGGATCCAAGAGTTGGCCATATTGAAGCCGGTGTCGCCGAGGAAGGCGATCTTCCGGCCCTTCAGCGCCGCCACGAGGTCGCCGCCCGGCGCGGCCCAGCGCTCCGCCGCCGTGAAGGCGTCGGAGTAGATCTGGCAGGGATGCAGGAAATCGGTCAGTGCGTTGATCACCGGTACGCTCCCGGCCGCGGCCAGGCGCTCGACGTCGGCATGCGCGTAGGTCCGGACGATCAGCCCGTGGATGAAGCGCGAGAGCACCCGGGCGGAATCCTCGATCGTTTCGCCCCGGCCGAGCTGGATGTCGTTCTTGTTGAGGAACAGCGGCCGGCCGCCCAGCTCATGGATCCCAACCTCGAACGAAACCCGGGTGCGGGTGCTGCTCTTCGAGAAGATCATCGCCCAGCTCTGCCCGGCCAAAGGCTGGGCGCCGGACCGGCCCCGCTCCCGCTTGAACGTCCTCGCGCGCGCAAACACTTCCGCCAATTCGCGGACCCCGAAGTCGGTTTCCTTGAGGAAGTGTTTCATGGAAAAAGAAACCGACTACACCGAGCCCCCGGCCGGGTCCAGAGCAAAAATCGGCATCGCCCAAGCCGTTTTTAACCACGGATTTCACCGCCGGCCCGGATTCGAACCCAGGCATCCGCACCGGTTTGCACCGGTTTGCACCGGAGGCCACGGAGGAAGCGGAGATTGCTTTCGATCCATGCTCCGTGCCCTCCGCGTCCTCCTGTAAAAGCGGCCGAAGGATCGAGCGGCCCGTCCGTGTTACCGAGCGAAGCGACCGGGCTCCAAATCTGTGGTTACAAAATCGGCAGGCCTGGCCCGCGGTGCGTTTCTGGCAATTCACATCAGGCGCCACGCACGCCGCGGCAGCGACCCTCCTCATCAGCGAGCTGATCCGGAAAACGGTCAGAGGCGCGACATTTACCGCACCAGGAGGTAAAGACGCGATGGCGGTGCAATTACATCCACCGCTCATTAGACGACCCCAGCGAGGTCCCAGCGCCGATCCGCCAGCCGCATTGAGCCCGGAATATATAAAGTTATTTGTTATAAATAACGTGCAATCATTCCGAAGGCGAATTACCCTCCCGCGGTGCAACCTCTTAGCAACTCCGAGATCCTTAAATTGCTTTGCGGTGAACTCCAAGCCGCCAGCAAGGCTTCCACTACTGCTGCCATGTATGCGGATGAAGCCGCCAAAGATGCGGTTTTGGCTTCGAACCTCCGCATCAAACTAGGATCCGACAGCGCGAAGCTTGCTCAGAAACTTGCGACGGAAGTCGCCGAAGCTACAGTTTCAGCGGCCAAAGAGTTGGCAATTGCTACCCTCGAGACTGCCCAAAAAGCTGCCGATATTTTACTCAAGCAGGCCAGCGAGGTGGCGCGAGCACTTGCAAAGAGTGCCGAAACGCTTGCCGCAAGTGTATTGCTGGCTGCAGAAAAACTCCGCGCGAACGAAAAAGCGCACGGAGCGGAGATGCTCCAAATTGCCCTTACTTCCGAGCTCTCTGCGCAAGCTGCGCAAGCTGCGGCAGCTGCGGCAGCTGCCGCAACAGATAAAGTCTGCGGTCATTTCAGGGCAGTGATAGGCCAAGCGGATAGCCCGAGAAATTAGCTGGCAGCTAGCTTGGCGAGAAGGGACTACCTCAAAAATCATAACCCCGGTGTTTGAGTAATGGCGCGACGCGGAAAGAGCCGGTGACCGCGATTACAGCTCAAAATGAGCTGTCAGGGGAAACCTCCTTCGTTGGCATGGAGCAGGAATCTTCCTGAATGTCCCGCTCAAGTCCCGCGGTTGTGCCGGCGTGCGAAGGGCTTGGCAGGGTGCGTTGTCCTTGACGCGCCGTATCCGAAACCGGCGGATCAGGGATCATCCCCCCCTGCCCCGGTCAGCCCTTGGCCGCCAGCGCCGCGCGCAGGATCGCCGTCGCCTGATCGAGCTCGGCCGCGGTGGCGACGAGCGGCGGGAGAAAGCGCAGGACGTTGTTCCCCGAAGGCACGACGAGCAGGCCGCGCTCGCGCAGGTCCGCGAGAAGCGGCGCCGGGTCGGCCGTGAGTTGCACGCCGACGAGGAAACCCCGGCCCCGCACGGCCGCGATGTGCTGCGGGAAAGCCTGCGCGACCTGGTTCAGCTCGGCCAACCACCGGACGCCCTGGGCGGACACATGCGCCAGCAGCTTCTCGCGTTCGATCACGTCGAGGACGGCGAGCCCCGCCGCACAGGCGAGCGGCGTGCCGCCGAAGGTCGTGCCGTGGGAACCGGGCTGGAACAGCTCGGACGCACCCTCGGTCACCCAGATGGCGCCGATCGGAAACCCGCCGCCGAGGCCCTTGGCCATGGCGATGGCGTCCGGCCGCACCCCGGCATGCTCAAAGGCGTAGAATTTTCCCGTGCGGCCGATGCCGCACTGCACCTCATCCAACAGCAGGAGCAGATTGTGCTGGTCGCACAGCCGGCGCAGGCCGAGCAGGAACTCGGGCGTGCAGGGATTCACGCCGCTCTCACCCTGAATCGTCTCGACGAAGATGGCGGCGGTCTCGTCGTCGATCAGGTCGGCGAAGCTCGGGAGATTGTTCAGCTCGCCGAAGGCAAAGCCCGGCACCAGCGGGCGGAAGGCCTTCTGGACCTTTTCCTGCGGGGTGGCGCTCATCCCGCCGAACATCCGCCCGTGGAAGGCCTGCTTCGCGGCGATGACCTTGTAGCACTTCGCCTCGACCCCGCCGGCCTTCTTCATGCCGTGGAGCCGCGCGAGCTTGAGCAGGGCCTCATCGGCCTCGGCCCCGCTGTTGCAAAAGAACACCCGGCCGGGGCCGGCGTAACCGACCAGCCGCCGCGCCAGCTCACCCTGGTTCGGGTTGCGGTAGAGATTGCTGACGTGGATCAGCTCGGCGGCCTGCCGCTGCACCGCGGCCACCCAGTGCGGATGGCAGTGGCCGAGCGCGCTGACCGCGATGCCCGAGGTGAAGTCGAGGTAGGCCTTGCCCTCGTCATCCCACACCTGCGCCCCGCGCCCGCGGGCCAGCGTCAACGGGGCCCGGGCGTAGTTCTTCATCACGTGCGCGTCGTAAAGATCGGCCGTGCTGGTGCGGATGAGGGAGGGGACGCTCATGATTTTGGATTTGGGATTCTCGATTTTCGATTTCGGAAGATCAGCCGGAATTGCCGCCAATCCAAAATCGGGAATCCAAAATCGAAAATAACCTCAGCCTTGGACGATTTCCGTCCCGATCCCGTGGTCGGTGAAGATCTCGAGCAGGAGCGAGTGCGGCAGGCGGCCGTCGATGAAGTGGACGCGCTGCACGCCCTCCTCCAGGGCGCGCACGGCGCTGCCGACCTTGGGGCGCATGCCTTTGTCGATGATGCCCCTCTTCTTAAGGTCCTCGACCTGGCTGATCTTGAGCGTGGAAATGAGTGAGGCCGGGTCGGGTGGCGCGGAGAGCAGGCCCGGGACGTCGCTCATGTAGACCAGCCGGCGGGCGCGCAGGGCGCTCGCCACGCGGCCGGCCACGAGGTCGGCGTTCACATTGTAGGGCTTGCCCGTGTTGTCCTCGGCGACCGGCGAGATCACGGGGATGAAACCGTCGGCGATCTCCTTGCGGATGAGCTTCACCTTCACCTCGGTCACCTCGCCGACATAGCCAAGGTCGACCGGCTTGCCCTCGTCGTCCGTGACAATCTTCTGGCAGACGAGCACCGAGTCGCCCGCCATGCCCTTCGGCCGGCCCTTTGCGGCCTCGATCGAGGTGCAGACGTCCTTGTTCACGACCTCGTCGAGGGTCTTCTTCACGATCGCGATCGTGGCCTCGTCGGTCACGCGCATGCCGCCGACAAACTTCGCCGCGAGCCCGGCGCCCTCCATCGCCTTGGTGATGGCCTTGCCGCCGCCGTGCACCACGACGACGTTGATGCCGACCGCCGCGAGGAACGCCACGTCGGCCGCCACCCGCAGCCGCGCCGCGGGATCGGGGTCGTCCATGAAGCTTCCGCCGTATTTCACGACGAAGATGGAACCGCGGAAATCCTGGATGTAGGGCAGCGCCTCGAGCAGCACCTTCGCCTTCGCCGTCACTTCAGCAACATTCATGGGCGGTCAGGACACGCGGCCGGCGGCCGCGGAAAGGAGGATCGGGCGGGATGAGGTGCTCACGGTGTGCAGGTGCAGTGCCGGAATGATTAGCGCACCCGCGCCGCGCTTTTCCATCACAATTTATCCCGGCGCACAGGAATCTGCACCGCGGATTTTTCGGGATCGGGTTTCCCAAACCGGTTGAACCGCGGATTTCGCGGATAAAACCGGATAAGGAGGAAACCGCTTCTGCTCATCCCGGCCGATTCGGAGTTCATCAGCGCTGGTCAGCGAAGATCTGCGTTCCTTTCATCCTTCATCCGTGTAATCCGTTAAATCCGCGGTCAAAAATTCCGGCCGTTTGCCGCCGTGGGTACAAAGCGCCTGAAAATCTGCTTCACTCGCCGGGCGGCACGGCCCATTTCCGATTCGTGCCCAGCACCTCCCTCGTCTTCACGTCCCGCGACCAGCACCGCGCGTGGCTCGCCACGCAAGCCGCCCTGCCCGCGGGTTTCCGCACCGGCACGACCCGCTTCGACTTCATCCCGCGCGAGGCGCCGAAGCCCGCAAAGATGACCCTGACGCTGCTCGCGCTCGACCGGCCCACGCCGGATTTCGCCGCGATGTTCACGCGCAACGCCTTTCCCGGCGCCCCGGTGATCGTCGGCCGCCAGCGCCTCGGCGAACCCACGCTCGGCGCCATCATCATCAACAACAAGATCTCCAACGTCTGCGCCCCCGGCGGCGTCGAGGCCGCGGAGCAGATCTGCGCCGCGACGGCCAAGCTCCTCAACCTGAGCCCCGCCCAAGTGCTGCCCAGCTCCACCGGCGTGATCGGCTGGGGCCTGCCGGTCGACGCCATGCTCGGCTCGCTCCCGGCCGCCGCGGCCGCCCTCGCCGGCGGCTCCATCATGCCCGCCGCGGAGGGCATCGTGACCACCGACCTCTACCCCAAGGTCCGCTCGGCCGCCGTCGGCGCCGGCCGCATCACCGGCATCGCCAAGGGCGCCGGCATGGTCGAGCCCAACCTCGCCACCATGCTGGTCTATGTGCTCACCGACCTCGCCGTGCCGCGCGACGTCCTCCGGCCGATGCTCCAGCGATCCGTCGCCACCACCTTCAACACCATCAGCGTCGACAGCGACACGAGCACCTCCGACACGATCGTGCTCATTTCCTCCGGCCGAGTCCCCTGCCCCGACCTCGCGGCGTTCGAAACGGCCCTGACCACGGTCTGCCGCGATCTCGCCGAGGACGTCGTGCGCAACGGCGAGGGGGTGCGCCATGTGATCCGCGTTTCCGTTTCCGGCGCGCCCGACACTTCCCTCGCCCTCGCGCTCGGCAAGGCGATCGTCAACGCCCCGCTCTTCAAGTGCGCCGTCGCCGGCAACGACCCCAACGTCGGCCGCCTCGTGCAGGCCATCGGCAAGCACGTCGGCGCCCACGCGCCGGGCACCGACCTCGGCAAGCTGCGCCTGCAGCTCGGCGGCATCGAGATCTTCGCCGGCGGCGTGTTCCAGCTGAACCCCGCCAAGGAGGCGCAGCTTGTCGCGCACCTCAAGGGCGCCGAACTCTACGCCAGCGCCCCGCCGAAGGACGGCGTCTTCACCGCGCCGATCGACTATCCGCCGCACGAGCGCGGCGTGGAGATCAGCGTCGCGCTGAACTCCGGCTCCGCCTCCGCCACCGTGATCGGCGGCGATCTGACCCACGAGTACGTGAGCGAGAACGCGGATTACCGGAGCTAGGCGCCGCGCGTTCCGCGCGCTGCCAATCGTTCTCCTCCACTTTCCCGCTCTTCTGATCCGCTCTAACCACGGGTGACACGGATTCTTGGCAGCGGGTTCCAAGCGTGCATTGTCGGTCCCATGCGCACCCCGCTGTTCCGCCCCGCCGTGATGCTCGCCGCCGGCTTCCTTGCGCTCGCCGGCTGCGCCCAGCGCGAGACCCCCGTTCAGGAGGGCCTCCGCACCCGCACCCTCCACCTCGGCAACAGCCAGGAGCCCGGCGATCTCGATCCGCAGATCATCACCGCCTACACCGAGAACATGATCGTGCTCGCCCTGTTCGAGGGGCTGACCGCCTTCGATGAGGCCAGCGGCCAGCCCGTCCCGGCCGCCGCCGAGGGCTGGAGCGTCTCACCCGACGGCCTCACCTACACCTTCCGCATCCGCCCCACCGCGCGCTGGTCCAATGGCGACCCGCTCACTGCGACCGATTTTGCCTGGTCGTACCGCCGCGTGCTCTCCCCCGCCCTCGCGTCCGAGTACTCCTACATGCTCTGGCCGATCAAAAACGCGCGGCCCTTCAATGAGGGCAAGCTCACCGACTTTTCCCAGGTCGGCGTGCGCGCCACCGACGAACGCACCCTCGTCATCACCCTCGAGGCTCCCTGCCCGTGGCTGCTCTCGCTCGCCGCCAACCCGTCCTGGTTCCCCGTCCACCGCGCCACCCTCGAGAAATTCGGTGCCGCCGACAAGAAGGGCACGCGCTGGACCCGCCCCGAGAACCTCGTCGGCAACGGCCCGTTCCTGCTCAAGGAGTGGACGCCCGACTCGCGCGTCGTGACCGAGGCCAACCCGCGCTACTGGGACGCCGCCCGCAACCAGCTCGCCGGCGTCGTGTTCTATCCGATCACCAGCTACGCCACCGAGGAGAAGAGCTTCCGCTCGGGCCAGCTGCACATCACCTACGGCCTGGCGCCCGACAAGATCCCTGCCTACCGGACCGAGTCGCCCGCCCTGCTGCGGATCGATCCGTTCCTCGAGACGTTCTTCCTCTCCTTCAACACCGCCAAGCCGCCGCTCGACAACGCCAAGCTCCGTCAAGCGCTCTCGCTCGCCGTCGACCGCACGGCCGTCACGCGCGACGCCCTGCGCGGCAGCGTCACGGTTGCCACCGAGTTCACCCCGCCCGACACCGCGGGTTACACGCCGGCTCCCGCCCTGAAGACGGATTTTGCCGCCGCGCGCCAGCTCCTCACCGAGGCCGGTTATCCCGGCGGCCGAGGGCTGCCGCCGCTTGAGCTCCAGGTGAAGGCCGACGACCTCCACAAGATCACCGCCGAGACGATCCAGCAGATGTGGCAGCGCGAGCTCGGCGTCACCGTCACCCTTGCCACTGTGGAGCAGAAGACCTGGCTGCAGCGACTCAACAGCCACGATTTCCAGATCAGCACCACGCGCTGGGTGGGCGACTACGTTGACGCCAACACCTTCCTCGAAATGTGGGTGACCGGCGGCGGCAACAACTGGACCGGCTGGAGCGAACCTAAGTACGACGCCCTCGTCGCCGAGGCGGGCAAGACGCTCGATCCGGCCAAGCGTCACGACCTGCAACGCCAGGCCGAGGCCCTCCTGCTCGACCGGCTGCCCATCCTCCCCGTCTTCCACGGCACCCGCGTGTACCTCGCCGACCCGACCGTGAAGAACTGGATCCCCAACCTCCTCGGCCAGCACCGCTACCAATTCATCGAGCTGAAAAAGTGAGGGCGGCATGAACCGCGAATGGACACGAATTCACGCGAATGAATGCGGCTCCGGGCTGTTCCCGTCGCCGAGTTTTGGCTCTGGCTGAAGATCGGTAAATTAGCGTTCATTCGCATCCATTCGCGGTTAAAAATCATCCCGATGCGTCTCCCCGCCCTCTTTCTCCTCTTTGCTGCTCTGATCTCCTCCGCCTTCGCCGCCGACGGCCGGGTCGTCCGTCTCCAGACCGGTTACCGCACGACCGCGTCGTTCCAGCGCCTGAGCGAGTTCCTCACCGGCCGCGAGAACACCGGCAAGGAGACCGTCCTGCGCAGCCAGCCGGCCGCCCGCCAGGGATACTATTGGTTCCTGCGCCTGGAAAATGTCGGCGCGGCGCTCACTGGGTCCACCTTCGAACTGCAGGTGATCAGCCCGGCCAGCCCGGAGTCGAAAACCTTCACGTTCAACGCGCCCGTGCCTCATGGGACCCACGTTTTCAATGTGGGCCTGACCGGCTCCGACTGGCCCGACCCCGAGGCCGCCCCCGTCGCGTGGCAGCTCCGCGTCCGCTCCTCCGCCGGCGAACTCATCTCCACCCAAAGCTTCCTCTGGAGCAAACCCGCCGCGCCGGCCGCGAAGTGAAACCGTGAGCCCGGACTCCTGGTCGGATTGGCGTCAGCTCCCCCTGATCGGGCCGACACCGGACCCGGCCGTTCTCACCGAGACCCTCGATGGCGGACAAGCCTTCCGCTGGAACCGGGCAGCTGACTTCGATCCATCTCCGGGTGAGGGCCCCCGGACTGCAAATTTCTCTCCGGATGGTGTCCGGGTGCCCCCACCCGGAGGTTCGGTCCTCCGGTTCCGCGGCCAGTGGTCCGACTGCCTCGCCGAGGTGCGCCTGCAATCGGGCCGGATCGAATGGCGCGCCCCTGCCGCGATCGCCTCCCGGGTCGCCACGGCCATTGGCCCGTACTTTGCCGCCGACCGCGATTTCCACGCCTTGGCCGACGCGTTGCCCTGGCGAAGCGACGCCCATCTGGCTGCCTGCCTGCAGGCTTTTCCCGGTCTGCGCCTGCTCCGCCAGCCGTTCGGCGAGACCCTGCTCG
Organism: Opitutus sp. GAS368; assembly: GCA_945903545.1. Classification (GTDB taxonomy): domain Bacteria; phylum Verrucomicrobiota; class Verrucomicrobiia; order Opitutales; family Opitutaceae; genus CAIYFD01. The sequence goes on from CAMDOO010000002.1 coordinate 75,698, forward strand.
GATTCCTTTGCAGCGCCACGAAGCAGATCGTGCAGATCAAACAGATGCTCGCGCTGCTGGCGGAGCGCCATGGCGCGGCCAGCGGAGAGGGGAGAGGGGAGATGGAAGATGGGGAAAGGCAGCCCCGACCCGTGGGCGCTCGGTCGATTTCCGACTTCCGCACCCCGATCTCCCATCTCCCATCTCCCATCTCCGAGCCGCCGGTTTCACGGCGGCTTCCCACCTGGGCCGAACTTGCCTCCATCCCGGAGCGCACGCTCCGGGATTGCCTGCTCGGTTTCCGCGCGAAGTTCATCCACGACACCGCGCAGTTTCTCGCCGCCCATCCCGGATGGCTCGAGGCCACCGAGCACCTGCCCTACCTCGAGGCCAAGGAGCGCCTTTGCTCGCTTCCGGGCGTGGGCGAAAAGATCGCCGACTGCGTGCTGCTCTTCGGCGCCGGCCGGCTCGAGGCGTTCCCGGTCGATGTCTGGATCCTGCGCACCATGACCGCGCGCTACGGCCTCCACGGCTGGAAACCCGCCCAGGTCGCCCACTTCGGGCGCACCCACTTCGGCCCCCGCGCCGGCCTCGCCCAGCAATACCTCTTCGCCTACGAGCGGCGTGTTTCCTGAACCCAGCCTGGTGTTCATCACCCCGGCACGGCGCCGGCATTTCACGCATGACGTGAAATGCTGGTCATCGCTTCCCCTCCGTGGCCGCCACCAGAGTTTCATTTAATAGATGAAACTCTGGCGGAGCCCCGACGGTACCCGGGGGATAAATCCCCTCCTTGATCACCGGCGCGGGCTCGAATCATGCTTCCGCGTCACTCAGCCGGCCCTCCAGCTCGCTGCCATCCCACAACCCAACCCTGCGCTCCCCATGCCCTCCGTCCGCTCCTTCAACCTGCGTCGCAACCTGCTGCTGGCCGCCGCCCTCGTGCTGCCGCTGTCCCATGCCGTCGCGGCCTCGTCCGACATGATCGGCGACATCGTGAAGGCCCAGATCATCATCAACAAGGCCCTCGAGGTGAAGGCGTAGTACGACAAGCTGGCCAAGGACAAGGAAGGCGCCGTCGTCCTCGAGGCACCCGAGCCGGTGAAGGGCGCGGGCGAAAAATATCTCCTCCCCTACAAGGCCGACGGCGAACTCACCGCCTGGGCCGAGAAGGGCCTCGGTGCGACCGGGAAAGTCGGCGCAGTCGTCGGTGAGAAAGCGGGCGAAGCCGCCGGCAAGGCCCTGGCCTCCAAGGTGCCGTTCGGTGGCCTGGCGGGCGGGTTGATGAAGAGCAAAGGCAAGGAACTGGGCGCGATGGCCGCGCTCGGCGGTGCCGATTTCGTCAAGGCCAACAGCGAACTCTCTTTCAAGAGCCTCAACGAGTACGCGGTCTACCTGTTCGTCCGCCACGGCGGCGACGGCAACTACAAGGAGGTCCTGTCCGTCGCGATGGCCCTCTACCCCGATCTCGAGGGCCGCTTCCAGGGCGCGATCCAGGACGCCTACAAAAAGGCTCAGGCCGCGGCGAAGAAGTGATCGCCCGATAGGGCGCGCGAATCCCGTCGCCGCCGCGTCAGGACCGAATCTGAAATCTGAAATTTGAAATCTCAGATTTCGGCTCGGCCATTTCAGATTTCAAATTTCAGATGCAATCCAGGAGGCCCTACCCCTTCTGGATCAGCTCCACCTCGTAGCCCTCGGGGGCGTCGATGAAGGCGATGAGGCTGCCGCTGCCCGTCGTGGTCGGGCCGTCGCTGAGCTTGAAGCCCTTCTTTTCCAGCTCCGCGGCGAAAGCCTTCAGGTCCGTCACGGCAAAGGCGAGATGCATCAGGTCCGGCTGCACCTGCACGGCAGGCGCGCCGGGCGGCATCTGGCAAATCTCGATCTCCTCGTCGCTGTTCGGCGTGGCCAGGAACACCAGCTGCGCCCCGCGCGGCGACGTGTGCCGGCGCGAGACCTTCAGCCCGAGCGCCTGCTCGTAGAATTTCACGGTCCGCTCGATGTCGTTCACCCGCATGCGGGTATGGAGGAGTTTCGTAACCATGGCGCGGAACGTGGCGGGTCGCCCCTTTCCGCGCAAGCATCGGTGAGGCGGGCCGGGGCGGCCCGCCGATTGGAGGTAGGGACGCTTGTCCCCAAGCGTCCCGGATCGTTTCGAACCAGGTCGTGTGGGACACCCGACCCTACCATTGTGCGTCGATTTTCCCGGTTTTCCTAAAAAATTTCCCCGCCGCGCCGATAAAGGAACATCCCCCTAAAAGTCCATGCTCCTACCCCACACCACTTCCGGCCTGCCGGTGACGCGCTCCGCGAAAATCCGGCCCCCGAAGCCGGCGCGTGACGTCATCTGGGACCGGCCGGTCTTCCGGCCGCCGGACCTGAGCAACTGGCGCGTGATCTTCGATCCGATGCCGTTCCGCGCTCAGGACTTTCACCGCAAGCCGCGCTGAAATCCCCTGATCTGTAGCCCGGGTAGACCTCTACCCGGAATGTGATTCCGATCCACCGGCTGAGGTCTGCCGGCCTACATCCGATCTCGGCGAGATTGCGGCTCATCGCACCTGCTCGCCGTACGATTACCCACGCCGCTTCGCTTGCGCCGTGGCTTTCCGCATGGCATGGATCCGCGGCCGGGCAACCCGGAGGCCCATGCAACCACGGATTACACAGATCACACGGATGGGGAGTTGTGGCCTGCTCACGCTGGTGGCTTTGTCCTTCCCCCTTCGCGCCGCCGACCTAGAAACCCCTTCCGTCTTCCGGCCGATCGTCCGGGAAAACATCCTGTTTCCACCGGGCTCAACCGCGCCGGTCACGGAATCCGCCACGGCCTCGACCCCGGTCAGCGCCAAATTACCCGGCGGCGAAATCCTCCGGACCTGGCTCGAAGGCGCGCCGATCGCCGCCCTGCGCGTCCAGCGCGGGACCAATCCGGCCGAGACCATCGATGCTGCCGCCTGGGCCGGCGTCGCCCCGGCGCTCGCGGTTTACCCCGACGGCACGGTGCTGATCGCGTATCGCGCCCGGACAAGCAGCGGCACCGCCGAAGTGATGCTGGCGCGGCTGGTCGAGGGAAAGTGGCAAAAGCCCCAGGTCCTCACGACCGACAGCTGGAAACCCTCCGGAAACATCAGCGATGCCGGGCCGCGAATCGCGCGCGCCGGCGCCCGGGCGGTCGTCGCCTGGTTCACCGCATCCGCCGACGAACCCCGGATATTGACCACGACGTCGTCCGACGCCGGAGAAAGTTTCACCCAGCCCGAGCGCATCGACTTGGGCGCCCCGGCCGGGGGCGTCGACGTCCTGATGCTGCACGATGGCACGCAGCTCGTGAGCTGGATCGAACGCCAGGGCGCGGACGCCAGCCAGCCCGGCGGCCTCTATCTGCGTCGCACCACGGCCTACGGCGCCACCATGCCCCCGGCGTTGATCGTGCCGGGAGTGCAGCTTGCCCCGGGCACGCAACCGCGGCTGCAGCTCATGAAGGACTACACCGACACCGCGGCGCAACTTTCCGTGACTTTCAGTCCCGCCGGACAACCCAACACGACCAAAAGCCTGCTCGTCACCCTGCCCGAGGCCGAGGTGCTCGCCGCCGCCGACCAGGGCTGCGGCTGCACCCCAACGTTGGCCGAACAAAGCGGCGTCACGATCCGCGCCCGCATCATCTCCGTGTCGGCCGACAAGAAGACCGTCCGCCTGCGCCATGGCGCCGTGCCCGGCCTGTTTGCCGCCGGCGAGAGGGATTATTCCGCCGGCCCCGGTGTGCCGGCCGACGTTCGCAGCGGCTTTGAGGTGCTCGCCCACCTCGATGAAAAGGACGGCGTGTGGAGCCTGCTGGATTACCGGGTGCTGGTGATGCCCGCGGGGCCCCGGTAGGGCGTGCGGCTCCGTCGCCGCCGGGTCTCCACTCGTGGCGGTCATGGAGTGACGCGCCCTCTGAAGAAACATCCCCCATCCCCGGGCAGGGGTCTGCCCGGGCTACACCCGATCCTGATGTAGCACCGGCAGACCTCTGCCGGTGGATCGGTTGCTGGGCGGATAGGTCGCGCCTCAGCGCGGGTGCTCGCTATTCACCATCATTCCAGGCTTGGACCGCGGAATTCTTGGGGTACTTCAAGTCTCTGTCTTGCCATCCACCGTGCGCTCCTCCCGCCCACTCCTGAGCCCGACCGGCCTCCTTGGCCGCGTCGTTGCGGGCGGAGCTGTCGCGATCGTGCTGCTGCTCGCGTTCCTGTCCGCCAGTCCCACGATGCACGACTGGGTGCACAGTCAGGCCGCGGCCCAGGCCCAGGTCGGCCACCTCGACGACGACTGCGTTGTCACGCAGTTCAACCACGGCCTCCTCGCCACGACCGCCGCCCTGCTGCTGGTCGCCATCCTTTGTCCGATCTGCGGCCTGATCCGATCCTGCGCGGACGTGCCGGTGCCGCTGCCCCGTTTCTGGCTGCCTCCGTTGTGCGGTCCGCCGACGGCCTGAGTTGAACCCGCTCCGACCGGGCCTGCGCGCCCGGTTGTTTGTCCATCCCTGCCGCCGCCGGCCCGCCCGGCCGTGCCGGCACCAAGTCCGTTCCTCAAGCCTGTCCGTCCATGAACACCCGTATTTTTCTTTCCCTCCTGCTCATCTCCGACACGGCGCTAGCTCGCGCCCAGACCAGCCCCGCCGCCACCGCGGCCGGCAACCCAGTCGTCAAACTCGATCCCTTCGTCGTTTCCTCCGGCTTCGACGAGAAAACCGCCTTCGATCTCGCGCAGGGCACCGCCATCCTCAATGGCGCCGAGCTGCGTGCCCGCGTGGCCGCCACGATCGGCGAGAGCCTCGCCGGCACCCCGGGCGTCAGCGCCACCTCCTACGGACCCGGGGCCAGCCGCCCCGTGATCCGCGGGCTCGGCGGCGACCGCGTGCGGGTGCTCGACAACGGGGTCGGCGCCCTCGACGCGTCCAACGTCAGCCCCGACCACAACACCGCGCTCGAGCCCCTCTTCGCCACCGGCATCGAGGTGCTGCGCGGGCCCGCCACCCTGCTCTACGGCAGCTCCGCCGTCGGCGGCGCGGTCAACGTGATCGGCAACGAGATCCCCGCCACCGCCCCGGCCAAGCCGTTCCTCGGTTCCGTTGAGCTGCGTGGCGCCGGGGCGGCGGACGAACGCACGGGCGTGGCCGCGCTCACCTTCGGCGGTCCCGGGTTTGCCCTGCAGCTGAATGCCCTGACCCAACGAACCGGCGATCTCGCGATCCCGGGCGTCGCCCGCAGCGATGCCGGCGCCCCCGCGTTCCAGGCCGCCGGCACTCTGCCCAACAGCGACCTGACCACCCGCAGCGGTTCCCTCGGCGCCGCGTGGTTCTTTTCCGCCGGCCGGCTCGGCGCCGCCGTCAGCACCTACGCGACACTCTACGGCGTGCCCACCGACGAGCCGATCAGCATCAACCTGCACCAGCGCCGGCTGAACCTGCAGGGGGAACTCAACCCCGGCGGCGGCTGGATCAAGGCCCTGCGCGCCCGGTTCGACCTCGGCGACTACCAACACAGCGAGGTCGCCGACCGCACCACGGTCAACACCACGTTCCGCAACCGGGCCTGGGAAGGCCGGGTCGAGGCCCCGCACGCTTGGTCGGCCAACCTCAGCGGCACCTTCGGCGTCCAGGCCGCCCGCAGTGATTTTTCCGCCGTCGGCGAGGAGGTCGTGACCCCGCCATCAGTCACCTCCAGCCAGGCCCTCTTCGTCCTCGAGGAATGGGAATTCCCCGGCGGCGCGTTCCAGGCCGGCGCCCGCCTCGAACGCCAGTCCGTGCGCCTCGGCGAGGTCGATCCCTCGCTGCCCGCCGTGCCGGGATCCGGCGCGGTCTCGGGGCAAAGGGTCACCGATACCGGCACCAGCGGCTCGGCCGGGCTCGTGCTTTATCCGGCCCGCGATTGGTCCCTCGGCGCCAACCTCGCCTACACCGAGCGGCTGCCCACGGCGCAGGAACGGTTCTCCAACGGCCCGCACGGCGGCACCGGGGCGTGGGAAGTGGGCACCGCGGCCCTCGCGCCGGAAAAATCCGTCGGCCTCGACCTCAGCGTCCGCCGGCGGGCCGGCTTCGTGACCGGCTCGGTCGGCGTCTTCGTCAATCGCTTTCGCGATTATATCTTCGAGGACGAGCTGCCGCTGGCGGCGATCCCGGTGGGCAACAACCCCGACGGGCTCACGCCTTTCCAGTTCGTCGCGAAGGACGCCGAGTTCCGTGGCGCCGAGGCCGACCTGACCTTCCACTTGTACGAAGCCGGCGGACGCCGCCTGCACCTCGACCTGATGGCCGACACGGTGCGCGCCGAGCAGACGACCGACCGCGTCCCGCTGCCGCGCACTCCGCCCAGGCACTACGGCATCGGGCTCCGCTGGGAGGACTCCCGCTGGCAACTGGCGGTCGAGACTAGGATCGCGGCCCGACAGGATCGTATTACCGCCTCGGAATCACCGACCGCCGGCTCCACTCAACTCAACGCCAGCCTCGCCTACACCCGGGAGACGCCAAAAGCCGGCTGGGAGATCTTCGCCCGCGGACAAAACCTGACCAACCGCGAGGTCCGGGCCCATCAGTCTTTTCTCAAGGAATTCGCTCCGTTGCCCGGCCGCGGAGTGACGGTGGGGACACGGGTGACATTCTGAGGGCGATCCATCTACCATCGGACCGATCGGTCGGCTTCGACGGATCAGTCCGAACTTCATCGCTGATCGCCCGGCGCGCGCAGCCCTGCTGCGGCCTCCCACCTCGCGCTCCGGTAGTGGTACGTTTTAGCAGATCAGTCTTTGTCGGAGCCTGCTTGCAGGCGATGTTCGGCTCGAGCGGCCCAATCGGGATCGCCTGCAAGCAGGCTCCTACATTTTCAAAACGTACCACTAGCCGCGATCCATCCCGGCCCGCCGGGGATGTCGGGCCCTGCCTTGCAGCCGCCCATGTGAGCGTTCCGTGGTCTCGTGTCCGGGCCGCCAAATCCTTCGACAAAGGCGCCGCACCGGGCTTGGATTGAAGCGGCCAGAATCCGTCCGCTTCAGCGTGAAACCAACCCCACCCAACAATCCCGCGCCCGCCGCACAGCCGGACAATTCCGCCGTCCGCCCGACCCACTCACGGAAGAGCTTGGTCGCGATCCTGCTCCTGCTCCCGCTCGCAGGACTCGCCATCTGGGCCGTCAGCCGGGAAACCGGACACCCCGGGCAAGCGGGGGGCAAGTCGGCGACCGCCGGCGCGGGCCAGGCGGAGGACGACACCGTCAACCTTACCTTTAAGTCGTTGGAATTCGATCCCGGCCCCGAATGGGCCGGCAAGCACGTGACGGCCAAGGATCCCGTGAAGCTGCCGGACAAGATCCTCGCCTTGGACGGAAAACGCGTGCGGATCAGCGGGTTCCTTGTCCCGGTCCTCAACGTGGGCGGCCAAATCCGCGAGTTCTTCATCACGTCGAGCCAGACGAGCTGCTGCTTCGGAACGGCGCCGCGCATCTTCGATTTCATCCTGGCCAAGATGCCGGTCGGCCCCGACATCTCCTACGTGGGCGAGCCAACGGTCTTTGAAGGCGTCCTCCACGTGCAGAAACCACCGGCGGGGGACGAGTGGACCCCGATCTTCACGATGGATTGCACCGACGTCTATCGCTGACGTCTCCCCTCACATCGTTCTCGTTCTCGTTCTCGTTCTCGAATCCCGAGATCGCCGATTTATCCGAGAAGGAGAACGAGCAAGAGAACGAGAACGATTTTGATCACTCCTCCACGCCGAAGACCGCCTTCGCGTAATCGTCCACGCTGAAGGGCTGCAGGTCCTCGGCCTTCTCGCCGAGGCCGATGAAATAGATCGGGAGCTTCAGTTGCCGGTAGATGCCGACGATCGCGCCGCCGCGGCTGGTGCCGTCGAGCTTGGTCACGACGAGCCCGGTCAGGCCGAAGCTCTGGTGGAAAACCTTCGCCTGCTCGATGGAGTTGCTGCCGAGCGAGCCGTCGACCACGAGCCAGCGGTGCTGCGGTGCCGTCGGGTCGTGCTTCTGCAGCACGCGGCGGATCTTCGCGAGCTCCTCCATGAGGTTGCTCTTGGTGTGGAGCCGGCCGGCGGTGTCGACAATGAGGTAGTCGCGGCCGCGCGCCTTCGCGGCCTGCCAGGCGTCGAACGCGACCGCGGCGGAATCCGCGCCGGTGTGGCTGGCCACGATCTCGAGGTCGAGACGCTGGCCCCAGACCTTGAGCTGCTCGACGGCGGCGGCGCGGAAGGTGTCGCACGCCGCGAGGGTCACGCCCCTGCCCTCCTGCTGCAGCCGCCACGCCAGCTTGGCCGAGGTGGTGGTCTTGCCCGAGCCATTGACGCCGATCATGGCGATGACCGTGGGGTTCGAAGCATTGGCTGTAGCTGGCCTCGGCGAGGCCGGCGTCCCGGGGTCGACGACCCCGACTACAGGGGAATCCAGCCGCCCCTCGGCGCCGGCGAGCACGCGTTGCAGCACCGCGGCCCCGATCGCGGCCGCGGCCTGCCCGCGCAGGTCCTTGTCCTTTTTGTACGCCGCCTTGATCTCCTCAAGGATCTCGCGGGTGGTCTCGACGCCGAAGTCGGCCGTGTACAGCGCCTCCTCGAGCGTCTCGAGCGAGGAGGCGTCAATCGGCTTCCGGCCGAAGAGCGCGCCGGTCTTCTCGCCGATCGCGGCGACGGTCTTGGCAAACCCGGCTTTGAATTTCTTGAGGAGGCCAAACATGGAATGTGGAAAGCTGGAAATCAGGAATCCCGGCCTGGACCGACGCGTTTGATGGTTAGCGGGATGGTGGCGAAGTTTAGGATAATGCCGTCGCGGAGCCCAGCCGCCTTCATCTGCGAGCGTGCCACCACGAAAAAAATATCCTCGAGCGCCGACACCGCCTTGAGCTCAACCAAGAGGGCTTTTTCCCCCAGGAGATCCAAGCGATGCTCGCCGACCACAACTCCAAGGTGTCGAACTTGAATTACCTTTTGCTGCTCAAAGTCGATTCCGCGGGCCGCAAGCTCTACTGCCAGCGCCCTTTCATAAACCGACTCCAAAAAGCCCGGCCCGAGCGAGGAGTGCACGGCAATCGCTGCCTCAATCACCCGGCCGCTCAGCTCTTTGTTTCCGAGTTCCACCTTTCCAGCTTTCCACATTCACGCTGCCTCACTCCGCCTTGCGGGCGTCGCGGCCGACCTGGTCCTTGAGGCGGTCGAGGATGCCGTTGATGAAGCGCTTGGCGTCGGCGTTGGAGAACTGCTTCGAAAGGTCGATGGCCTCGTTGATCGAGACGACGGGCGGGATGTCCTTGCGGTGGATCATCTCGAAGATCGCCACCCGGAGGATCGCGAGGTCGATGCGCGCGATGCGGCCGAATTCCCAGTTCTGGGCGAGGGCCTTGATGCGGGCGTCGATGTCGGCGGCATTGAGGATCACGCCCTGGATGACCTCCTCGGCGTAACCGTAGTGCCCGCGCGGCTGCTCGAGGGTCTCGAAGAAGGTCTCCAGGTCCACCGAGAGATTGGTGGGCGGATTGATGCTCCACGCATAAAGATACTGCATGGCGGCGACCCGGCCGTCGCGACGCTGGGCGAACATGGTTTTGCTCATCGGAGTGGTGGGTGCGCGGGCCGGTTCACGCGCGGAGACTGCGCTTCAGCGCCGCCATGGCGAGCGCGGCGGCGGCGAATTCGGCGCCGCGGTTGATCCGGCCCCGGCAGCGGGCGACGGCCTGCGCGCGGGTGTTGGTCACGATCACGCCGTTGATCACCGGGACACCGGTGGCGACGGCGATGCCCTGCAGGGCCTGCGACACGCTCTGGCCCACCATCTCGTGGTGGTTGGTATCGCCGCCGATCAGGACGCCGAGCGCTAGCACGACATCCCGCCGGCCGCGACGGGCCAGCGCCTGCACCGCCCAAGGCACCTCATGGGAGCCGGGGACGCGCACGACCGTGATCTTGGCGGGTTTCACGCCCGCGGCCCCCAGCGCGGCGGCGACCCGGTCCAGCAGGGCGGCGGTGAGATCCTCGTTGAAGCGCGCCGCCACGATGCCGATGGAAAATCGGGAACCGTCAATCTGCTGGGTCGTGGGCGCGGATAAACTCATGGAGGAAGAACGCGGAATGTTTCAGTGCAACGTCGTCCGACCAATCCGCAATCCGAAATCCGCAGTCCGCAATTTCACAAGTGGACCTGCTCGACGATCTCGAGGCCGTAACCGTCGAGTCCGACTACCTTGCGGGTGCTGTTGGAGAGCAGCCGGATGCGGCGCAGGCCGAGTGCCACGAGGATCTGCGCGCCGATGCCGTAGTCGCGGATGTCCATCGGGAGCGGGCTGGCGTCACCGCCCTGAATGCGCCGCACCAGGGCCTCCGCCCCGGCGGCCGGCTCCATGTAGAGCACCACGCCGCGGCCGGCGCGCTGCACCGCCTCGAGGGCGCCGTGCAGCGCCTGCTGGCCGCCGCCGCCCTTGGCCCGGAAGACATCGGCCACGGGATTGCCGCTCTGGACCCGCACCAGGATGGGTTCGGGTCCCGGCGAGCCGAGCGTGAGGGCGAGATGGTGGCGGCCATCGAGCCGGCCCCGGAAAAGATGCGCGGTGAAATCGCCGGCCTCGGTGGCAAACGGCCCGCTCGCGACACACTCGACGAGGTGGTCGCGCTTCATGCGGTACTCGATCAGGGCCGCGATGGAGATGAGCTTGAGCCCGAACTTCTGCGCAAACTCGATCAACTGCGGGAGGCGCTGCACGGAGCCGTCGTCGTTCACCAGCTCGCAGATCACGCCGGTCGGATGCAGGCCGGCCAGGCTGGCCAGGTCGACCGCGGCCTCGGTGTGGCCCGCGCGCTCGAGGACGCCGCCCGGCCGGGCCCGCAGCGGGAACACGTGGCCCGGCTGCACCAGCTGCTCGGGGCGCGTCGCCGGGTCCGCGAGGAGGCGGATCGCGCGGGTGCGATCGTGGGCGCTGATGCCGGTCGTGATGCCGTCGGCGGCGTCGACGCTCACGGTGAAGTCGGTCCGCTGCGATTCGCGGTTGCGCGCCACCATGGGCCCGAGGCCGAGGCGGCGCAGGTGGTGCTCGACGGTCGGCACGCAGACGATCCCGCTGCCGTAGCGGATCATCAGGTTGATTGTCTCGGGCGTGGCTTTCTCCGCCGCCATCACCAAGTCACCCTCGTTCTCGCGGTTCTCGTCGTCGGTCACGATCACCGGCCGGCCGGCCGCAATGTCCTGAATCGCGGACTCCACGGAGTCGAACGGCGCCTGGGCGGAGACGGATGTCATGGCAAAGAAGGAAAAGCGTCGAGGGAACCCCGGGCGCTGTCAACCGCGCCGGGCTGGCGGCGCCAGCGGAGGGCGGACATGATTTGTCGTCCGGGTGCCCTCACCCGGACTACATCACGATCACGGCGCCTTCGCGGGCGCCGCGGCCGCCGCGTCGTCGCGATAGTCGACCACGTAGGACTCGGTGGCGGTCTCCGAGCCGTCCACGAAGAGCGAGAGGTACACCTTGAAGTTCAGCGGCGGCCGGACGCCCTTCGCCGAGGTGAGCGTGCTGGCGGCGCCGGGGTTGAGGACGGTGCGCTCGTCGGTCGGCTGGTACCGCACCGGCCAGCGCAGGGTGGCCCGGGCCGCGTCGACCTTCGTTTTCTTCTTTTCCTTGTCGTAAAAGGTGAGGACGAAATTCCCGTTCACGACCTGCAGCCCGAGGAAGGTCCCGTTGGGCCGCGGGATCGTCTGGCCGTCGATCTTTGGCGCCTCCTCCTGCTTCTTTTCGGCGGCGGCCGGCGTCTTGGCGGGCGTCGCGCCCGGCCCCGAGCGGGGGGCGGCGGGCTGGCCCAGGGCATCCGCCGCCGCAACGAGCACCAAGGCGAGGAAGGCGGGGCGGACGAACATGCGGCAAGGCTACCCGACCCGCGCGGTCCTGCAAGTCGGTTCACCCCCCGGGCGGCTTTTGCACGATCTTTTCACGCGGGCCGGACCCGGCCGGCTCCGACGGGTTCGCTGGAGGAGCGGCTTTAAGCCGCGAGGTTTCCCTGATCGCGACGTAAAGCCGCTCCTCCAGTACCGATCCGATACCCACGGGAACCGCAGGTTGACGCGTCCCCTTTCCGGCCTTAGCTAATTCATCATGAACCCCGTTAGTCGTTTCTTCCTGGCCGCTGCCATGGGCCTCGGAGCCCTTCTATCGCAGCAGGCCGCGGCCCAGGACCCCTCGGTCCCGGCGGTCGAGGAGCCCGTCTCGGTTTCCGACATGCCACCGCCGGAAGCGGTGAAGGGCTACCTGCAGCTCGGGTTCGATCGCCTGGCCGGCTACGACTTTGTGCTGAAGGATCAGCCGACGGACCGGAAAGCCCCGCGCTGGACCGGCGAGGAACAGATTCCTGACGTGGTGAAGAGCTGGGATGGCAAGAAAGCCGAGATCAAGGGCTTCATGCTTCCCACCAGACTCGAAAAGGGTCTCGTCACCGAGTTCATCCTCATGCGCGACCTGGCCTCCTGCTGCTTCGGCGCGTCGCCCTCGATGAACCATTTTATCGTGGTCAAGCCGGCCAAGGGCATCGCCTCGATGGGCGAGAAGGTCATCAAGATCTCCGGCACCTTCAAGGTCGGCACCACCTTCGATTCCTTCGGCTTCATGGTCGGCATCTACCAGTTCACCGCCGAGAAGGTCGTCGAGGTTTCGGAGTAACGCGCCTGACAGAGATCGGGCCGGGCGGATCGTGGCTCGTTTTCAGTCTTGTAGGAGCCTGCTTGCAGGCGATCCGAAGACCCGCTCGAGCGAACCATCGCCTGCAAGCAGGCTCCTACAAGGCCGGATCTTTCCAAACGCGCCCCTTCCCCCGGTGCTTGGGTTTGACGCCATCCGGCCGGCCCCAACACTGGCCGCGCCATCCCACAACGGTGGCCAAGAGTCCCTCCCCATGCCCCTCCCCCAAGAACTCTTCGCCAACAACAAGGCCTGGGCCGAGCGCATCCGCCGGCAGCAGCCCGATTTCTTCACCAAGCTCTCGCAGCAGCAGAGCCCGAGCTACCTGTGGATCGGCTGCTCCGACAGCCGCGTGCCGGCGAACGAGATCGTGGGCCTCCTGCCCGGCGAGATCTTCGTCCACCGCAATATCGCGAACGTCGTGGTGCACACCGACCTGAACTGCCTCTCGGTCATGGAATTCGCCGTGGATCTGCTGAAGGTCCGCCACATCATCGTTTGCGGACACTACGGCTGCAGCGGCGTCCGCGCCGCGCTCGACGGCGCCCGCCTCGGGCTGAGTGACAACTGGCTCCAGCACGTGCAGGACGTCCGCAGCCGCCACGCCCCCACGATTTCCAAGATTTCCGCGATCAACGACCGGGCCGACCGCCTCTGCGAACTGAACGTGATTGAGCAGGCAGCCAACGTCTGCCGCACCACCATCGTGCGCGACGCGTGGGAGCGCCACCAATCCGTCACGGTCCACGGCTGGATCTACGGCCTGAAGGACGGCCTGCTCCGCAATCTCGGCTTCGAAGCCGACGAGACCTCCGGCGTCGCGAAGGCGTACGAGAACGCCCTGAAGGGATTGTGACGATGGCTCGGAGGTAAGACGGACTCGTTGCGTCCGCCGCGATTATTCCGAGGTTCTGGGTAGGGCTGGGCCGCTGGGCCGGCCGCGATATTTCCGGGTGTTTCACGCAGATAAGGCCGCTTCGCGGCCAAGGCAAAGTTCGCAGAGACCGGAAGCCCGAGGATTAAGGGGGTGTCCACACACGCCCTCGATCCAAGGCACGTGGGACACGTGCCCCTACCCTTCCTCCGTCCTACCTCGCCAGCGTCACGCCCATCAACCCCACCACCACGTCATTCGCGAGAGTGCGGAGCGTGAGCGACTGCAGGTTCTTGTCGGGACTGAGCGCAAGATCGAGGACGGTGGCGGCTCCGCCGGCAGGACGCGGCGTGTTCGGACCGGGCACATAGCTGCGGCCGGTGCCAAGCTCGATCCGGAGCGGGCGCACGGCGTTCGGGCGGTACGCGGGATCGTCGGCCGTGAAATCCTGGTCCGCCGGCCACCAGTTGAGCGGGTTGTTCAACGCGAGGCGCTCGGTGGTGCCGTCGCGGTAGGTCACGATTACCTCCGCGTTGTCGAGGCGCGACTGCATCGGATTGGTCGAGCCGACGAGCAGCACGTAAATACGGTTGGCGCGGCCGGTCACCGGCACGGTGATCTCCGCGGGATAATTTTCCCAGCGCGAGGTGAACGCCACGTTGCGCGCTCCGGCCGCCGCCGGCGTCCGGAACACGATGCCCTGCGGCAGCGTGAACTGGTCGCCGGTGGCCGCGGCGCGGCGCAGGCCGGCGTCGTCCACCGCAAAGCTGCGCAGCGGTTCCGCCCAGTTGCCGAGGCCCTGCTTCGGGAGCATGAGGGACGCTCGCTCCGGCCGCGGCTTGAGGTACTCGTTGCGAAAGAGCCTTCCTGCCTCGTCGTTGAAGAGCGCCGTCAGGTCCACCTGGCGCAGGCTCGTGGTGCCGGCGTTGAGCTGCCAGTTCGTCACCGTGCCCTCGGCGCTACCGAGCTCGCCGAGCTCGACGCGGATCGGGATCGTGCCCGGCAGCAAACCGCTGCCCGGCAGCGCCAGTTCGCCCGACTCCGCCATCGGGCCGATGCGCAGGACCAGCGTGCTCTTCTGGCCGCCGACCTCGACGACCGCGGCGCGTTCCCAGGACGAGCTCGTGTTGTTGCGGATCCGGAAGCGTACTTTCTGCGCGTCCTGCACCGGGGCGGGAACAATCTCCAGGCCGGGCCGCACATCGAGCAGCACCGGATGCCACCACGTCAGGTCGCCTTGCTTCAGCCTGGCAAACAGTGTCCGCTGCCCCAGCTGGCCCACGATCGCGCCGGACAGGCCGGACTCGGATCGGTTCGGGTTGCCCAGCACGCCCTGGGGGTCGCTGACGTCAACCAGCTGCGCCGGCGCGAAATCCACCGAGAAATTCCGGCCCGAAGCCGCCACGGCCGCGGTCCGCACCGCCGGGGCGCGCTCGCCGACCCAGGTCACCACGACCTCATGCTTGGCGGCGGGCTCGAGTGTCAGCTGCACCTGCGGGTCGCCGATCGCATCCGGGGCGCTGGTCCAGGCTGCGGGCTTGCCGTTGACCTGCACCGACAGGACCCGCTCGCCGCGGGCGCGCAACACGAGGCGCACCTTGAGCGGGCGGGAAAACTTGGGTTCGATCACATAGCGGTCGACCTGGCCTTCGCGCCGGAACGTGAGCCCGAGGTAGGACCGCAGCAGCGAGGCGCGCGCCCACTCGGCGGGAAATCCGGGGCGGATCAGCAGCTCGCCCGCCGGGACGTCCGGCTGGATGCCGAACAGACCCTCGACGACCGACCGGGCCAGGCTGCCGATCGCGTCGGCGTCGAGCGGCGAACGTGCCGCCACCTCGCCGGGCGCACGGCCCATGAACATCGAGTCGAGCAGCACGCCCTTCCAGAGTTTCCAGGCCTCCTCGCTGCGCCCGACCTGCCAGAGCGCCAGCGCCGCCTGCGCCGACTCCCCCGGGCTCACGCTGTTCATCCGCCCGGCCCCAGGCCAGTTCGTGGTGGGCAGCACAAACCAGTCGCCGTCGGGCACGCCTTGCCCGCGGACGGGCAGGCGGGTCAGATCCGAATCCAGATACCGCAGCGTTTGGTACGCCTCGAGCGGAGCCGGCAGCTCCGAGTCCACGGTTCGCGTCAGCGTCCACAGCGACGGGGCCGGGTGCGCCAGCCTCTGCCCGAGGCTGTCCCGGTACTCCGCGTACCAGCCGAGGCCCGGCTGCCAGAGATCATGGTTCACCGCGTCGGCGATCCAGGCCATCTCGCGGCGGTGCGGTGCGGGATCCTGCCCGATCAGCGTCGCGACCTGGGCGGCGAGCTTGTGCTGGAAATAGCTCATCGCCGAGGCCGAGGCCGCGCCGCCGCCGCCGTACGCCAGGCCGTCGGCGTTGGCGAACGCCGCGTACGGCTCGTGCAGGCCGTCGCGGTCGAAAAGCCGCTTCTCGCGCTCGAAATGCCGCTCGAGGAAGGGCCACCATTGCCGGGCCAGCGCGACGTCGCCCGTCCAGCGGAGGTGCCGGAGGAGCGCATCGGCAAAGCTCAGGTTCATGTCGCGCCCGGCCACGGGCAGGCTGCCGTTGCTCAGGAGCATCGCGCCGTCGTCACCCGTCAGGTTGGCCGCGGGGTCGGCCCGGGAGACGGCCGGCACCTTCGCGGCGTCCGCCACCTGTCGGCCCGCCCAGCCGCCGAGGTGTTTCGCCGAGCGGTCGAACCAGCCGAGCGCCACCAGCGCCTGCGGCCCGCGCCAGCCGGGGATCGCCTGCCGCGTCCCGGAGGCCGCGAGCACGAGGGAAGGATCCTCCCAGAGGGCATCGGCCGCGACCGTCAGGGCCGCGACCGCGGCGTTCACTTGCGGATCGGGGGTGTCCACCGCGGCCTGGGCCACGAGCCCCGCGCACGCGGCCTCGACCGACTTGAAGAGAGTGGCGAGGGCCAGCGGCGCCGGATTGCGGGGGCCGGCCTTGCCGGCGCGCTGCACGACCACATGCACCGGCGCGCCGGGCCGCACGGCCGCGCGGCCGAAGAGCACCGGGCGTTCGCCGGCCTTGGAGGCCAGCAGCGCGTCGAGGCTGTCGAGCGCGGCCGCGTCGCCCACCGCGAGTCGACCGTCGGCCGGACCCGCGCCATTGAAGGCACCGGCCTTGGCCGTGTAATCAAAACTGCCGCCGCTGAGCTTGAAGGCGCCGCCCTCATAGGCGGCGGGCGCAAAACTCCACGCCCCCGCGGCATCCGGGCCGCCGCTCGCGCCGCCGAAGGTCCAGACGAGGTCAACCGGCCCGCCCTGGGAAAGTTCGGCGCGCAGGATCAGCCCGTCGGCATCCTTCAAGGGCAGCGCGGTGATCGTCATCACCCCCGGTCCCAGCGCCGGGTCGCGCACTTCGTAGATCATGGCCCCGGCCCGGTAGCGGGCTGTCACGCGCTGCGCCGCCGCCAACCAGCGGTTGGCCGTCGGGGAGGCGATTCCCAGCCGCACCAACCCGCCCTGGGCGGGCAGGGCCAGCGCGAACTCGGGTTTCTCGCCCGCATCCACGCGAAAACCATCGTTCGGGCCGTAAAGCGCGCGGTTGAACCGGCCCGGCCCGTTCTCGATCACAAAATCCTGCCCGTCCGCCCGGTAACGCAGCGCCCGCTCGGCGGGGGCCGGGATCTGCCCCAGGGCCGAAGCGACCAACCCGACCGCCAGCCAGCCCGCGCCCAGGCGCCGGAAGGCGCGGGCGGGAAACGTGCGGAGAGGGCCGAACATATCCGGAAGCCTGCTCAGTGGCCGCGGACAGGAAAGAGGAAAGTTGGCCCGGCGGGGAAATCCGGACGAGTCGCGATTCCATCCGCAATATCACGCGGTTCCTGCTCTGCCGGGCGGCCAGCGGCATCTCTCCCGGGGATGGTTCGGTTCAATCGGCTGGACACCGCTGAAGTCGCGGTGCTGGCACCGCGGTCAGCCGACTTCTCGTGACATTTCCGACATCTATCAATTTGGATACAATCTAATTGCAACCGTTGCCTGACATTTTCGTCAGGTAGCGTTACTCGATGATCTCCCACTCCTTTCGCTGTATTTCCGTCCACATCCCAAAGGCCGCCGGCAACAGCGTGAACCGTGTCTTCGGCGTGGACTGGCAGGATCACAAGGACCTCGCCCGGTACCAAGCCGAGCTCCCCACCGGGATCTTCCAAGGGTACTTCAAGTTCGCCGTCGTGCGCAACCCGTGGGACCGTCTCCTTTCCGACTACAACTACCAGCGGTGGAAAAGCCAGCCGGCCGATTCGAAGCTCCATCTCTTTGACGAGCGCGGAGTGCGCCGCGGTTTCGCCGCCTGGATCGAGGCCGCTTTCGCCGAGACGTCGAAGTACCCGGCCTCCCGCTGGAGCGGCGAGGTTTCCCCTGGCATCCACCGGTTCAGCCCGCAGCTTGACTGGATCTCCCTGGAGGGCGGGGTCGCGGTGGATTTCATCGCCCGCTTCGAGCACCTCGACGAGGACTTCGGCGTCATCCGCCGGACGGTCGGCCTGGAGCAAACGAGCCTGCCCCGACGGAATCCCCGGTTCCACTTCCACTACTCGCGGTACTACGATGACGCGACCCGCGACCGGGTCGGCCAATATTACGCCCGGGACATCGCGGCGTTCGGCTACGAGTTCGAGGACCGCAAATTCCGCCTCGCCTGGCCCGGCTGGAAATCGCTTCGCCCGACCCAGGTCCGGCCAGTCCCGGCCTCCGGCAACGGCTTCGTGAACAAGTCCGCGTCCCGCCGCGCCGCCTGACACACGCCATGGTGCGCCTGGACCAGGATTCCCCCCTGCGGCCCGCCGCCACCCCGACCAGCCGCGACCTGCTGGGACATCGCGGCGCCGTCGTCTGGCTGACCGGCCTGTCCGGCTCCGGCAAAACCACCCTTGCCCGCGCTCTCGAACAGGAACTCCTCGGCTGCGGCGTGCTGAGCGCCGTGGTTGACGGCGACGAACTGCGCCTGGGCCTGAGCCAAGGACTGGGGTTTTCCCGCGAAGACCGGAGGGAGAGCATCCGCCGCGCCGCCGAAGTCGCGCTCCACCTCGCCGAGGCCGGCGTGGTGGTGATCGTCGCCCATATTTCACCGCTGCGGGACAGCCGCGCACTGGCAGCCGAACGGATGCGCGAACGCGGGATCCCATTCGCGAAGGTGTTTGTGAACACTCCCATCGCGATCTGCGAACAACGCGATCCCAAGGGACTCTATAAAAAAGCCCGCACCGGTCAGATCGCGTCGTTCACCGGGATTGATTCGCCCTACGAAACACCCGAGCACGCCGATCTGGAGATCCGCACCGACCGGGAGTGCGTCGGGGAGTCCCTCGCAAAATTGACCCCACTCGCCCTCTCGCTCGCGGAACACTCCAGCGCGGCAATGGCTTAGAAGCGGCTGGCATCCATACCGGATGGGGAACGCGGTCATTTCGCTGCGATCCCTGTAGCTGGCTTCGGTGAGGCCGGCGGTTCGGATCCGGGGTCAACGACTCCGGCTGCAGTGATTCGCAGGACAAAGCGGGCTTTCTGCTTCAGATCCGACGACCCATGCCCGCCCCGGAATTTACTGAAAAAGAAACCCAACCGAGCCGCGTTTGAAACTCGCGATGTAAACGGACGTCAGTACGATCAGATCAGACAACCCCACCCCCGTTTCTTCATGTCGCACGATCATCACCATCACGGGTGCTGCGGATATTCGACCAATCCGGAGGATTATTTCCTCACCCGCCGCCAGTTTCTCAACCGGGCAGGCTTGGGCCTCGGCGCCCTCAGCCTCGCCACGTTGCTCGATCCCTCCGACCTCGCCGCCGCCTCGGCCCCTGGGCCGGTCACCGCCGGAAATCCGCTCCTGCCACGCGCCCCGCATTTTCCCGGCAAGGCCAAGAGCGTGATCCACATCTTCGCCCAGGGCGCGCCGTCGCACATGGACACGTGGGACCCGAAGCCCGCGCTTTCGCGCCTCGACGGCCAGACCCTGCCCGACGGCGGCATCGCGATGGGCTCGCCCTTCAAGTTCAACCGCATGGGCCAGTCGGGCATCGAGGTCAGCGAGCTCTTCGCCAACCTCGGCAAGCACGTCGACGACATGGCGGTCATCCGCTCGATGCACACGGACATCCCGGCCCACGAGGTCGCGACCGTGTTCATGAACACCGGCTCGCTGCGCATTCCGAAACCCAGCATGGGCTCTTGGGTGGTCTACGGTCTCGGCAGCGTGAACCAGAACCTGCCCGGGTTCATCTCGCTCCGCACCGGCGGCCTCCCGCCCGGCGGCGCCGCCAACTACCAGGCCGGTTTCCTGCCCGGCATGTTCCAGGGCACCAGCGTCAGCACCGCGTCGCAGTCGGTGCAGCAGATGATCCAGAACATCCGCAACCCCTACATCAACATGGGGGCCAAGGAACAGGAGCGTCAGATCGACTTCGTGAAGTCGCTGAACGAGATCCAAGCCCGCAACCTCCAGCGCGATGCCGCGCTCGAGACCCGGCTGGAATCCTACGAGATCGCCTTCCGCATGCAGACCGAGGCGACCGACGTTTTCGACGTCATGAAGGAGCCGCAGTCCGTGCGCGACGCCTACGGCAACACCCCGCAGGGCCGCCAGCTTCTCATCGCCCGCCGCCTCGTCGAGAAGGGCGTGCGCTTCGTCCAAGTCTGGCACGATGGCTGGGACCATCACCAAGACCTCGAGGTCCGGATCACCGCCAAGGCCAGGGAAATCGACAAGCCTCTCGCCGCGCTCATGACCGACCTCAAGCAGCGCGGCCTGCTCGACTCCACCCTCGTCGTCTGGGGCGGTGAATTCGGCCGCAAGCCGACCAAGGACCGCAACGGCTACGACAACCCGGGCCGCGACCACAACAACCGCGCCTTCTCCACCTGGATGGCAGGCGGCGGCGTCAAGGGCGGCATCGTCCACGGCGCCACCGACGAGTTCGGCGCCGAGTCGATCACCGACAAGGTCCACGTGCACGACCTGCACGCGACGATCCTGCGGTGTCTCGGGTTCGATCACACCAAGCTCACCTACCGCTTCAACGGCCGCGATTTCCGCCTCACGGATGTCGCCGGCAACGTGGTGAAGCCGATCCTCGCATGAACGCGCCCAAGGTTCTTTCCGCGGGTAGGGCTGGCCCGCTGGGCCG
>CAMDOO010000003.1 GCA_945903545.1 Opitutus sp. GAS368
ATCAGCGCGAAGAGCGTGATGCGGTTGAGCGTGTAGCCGTAGAGGTAGAAGACCAGCAGCGTGAGCCCGAGGGTCGAGGGGATCGCCAGGAGCACGACGAGCGATTCGCGCCAGCCGAGGAAGAGCAGGATCAGGATCGCGACGCCGAAGACCGCGATGCCCATGTGGAGGAGCAGTTCGTTGCTTTTCTCCGCGGCGGTGTGGCCGTAGTCGCGCGTCACCGTCAGCCCAACATCCGCCGGCAGCAGGGTGCCGCGCAGGGTCTCGACCTTGGCGAGGATGTCCTCGACGACGGCGATGGCGTTGGCGCCGGGCCGCTTGGCGACACTGAGAGTCACGGCGGCCTCGAAGCCGCCGGTCGGCGCGGTGTGCAGCACGTAGTCGGCCGGCTCCTCGGCGTCATCGGCGATGTCCGCGACCTCGCGGAGGAAGACCGGCCTTTGGTCGCGCACGCCAACCACGACGCCGCCGACGTCGGCCGCATCGCGCAGCCAACCGCCGGTCTCCAGCTGCACCTCGGTGTTGGCAAAGGGGCGGGAGCCGGCCTGGCCCTGCCGGTTGGACTGGCGGAGGGCGCCGACCACCTGCTGCGGATCGAGCCCGCGGGCGGCGAGTGCGGCGGGGTCGAGCTGGATGCGAACGGCGCGCCGGGCGCCGCCGATGAGGGTGGTCTCGGCGACGCGGTCGATGGACTTGATCGCGTCGTCGACCTGGGCGGCGAGCCGCCGGAGGGCGAGGTGGTCGCGGCTCGCGCTATGCAGGGTGAGGGCGAACACGGGGACGTCGTCGATCGAGCGGAGCTTGACCAGCGGGGTGCCGGCGCCGGGCGGGATGAGGTCGAAGTTGGCCTGCAGCTTCTGGTTGAGCCGCACGAGTGCGGCCTCGAGGTCGGTGCCGACCTGGAAGCGCACGATGACGAGGGCCTGGCCCGGGCTGGAAGTGGAGTAGAGGTACTCGACGCCCGGGATCTCCCAGAGGAGTTTTTCCATCGGGCGGGTCACGCGGTTCTCGACCTCCTGCGGGCTGACGCCCGGCATTGGCACCAAGACGTCGACCATCGGGACCTTGATCTGGGGCTCCTCCTCGCGGGGCAGGAGGAGAATGGCGCCGAGGCCGAGGGTGATGGAGAGGGTGAGCGCGAGCGGCGTCAGCTTGGAGCCGGCGAAGAACCCCGCGATGCGGCCGGCGAGCCCGGTCTGCGTTGGACCGGCGGACCTCACCGGCGGACCTCCAGCGGCTGGCCGTCGCTGAGGGTTGGCGCGGGCCCGGTCACGACGGTCTCGCCGGCGGCGAGGCCGGAGAGGATGACGAGGCGGTCGCCCTCGCGGCCGCCGGTGCGGACCAGGCGCAGCTCGGCGCGGTTGGTGGTGGTGACGACAAAGACCTGCTCCAGCTGCCCGAAGCGGGTAAGGGCGTTGGCGGGGATGAGCAGGGCGGTGGTGCGGCCGGCGGGCCAGAGCACGCGGACGAACTGGCCGGAGCGCACGGCGGCGCCGGCGGGCAGGTCGACCTTGGCGAGGCGGGTGCGCGTGGCGGGGTCCGCCGCCGGGGAAATCTCGGCGAGGCGGCCGGGGAGTGGGGTGCCGTCGGCCTCGACGGCCAGGGTGGCCCCGGGGTCGAGGAGGTCGAGGGACTCGGGGATGGCGACCTCGGCCCGGAGCCGCGTCGTGCCCTCCAGCTCGAGGAGGGGCGCGCCGGCGGCGGCGAGATCTCCGGTCTCGACCAGCCGGCGGGTGATCACGCCGGCGAATGGGGCGGTGACGGTGGTGTAGGACTGCAGCACGGTGGCCTCGTCGACGGCGGCGACGGCAGCGTGCCGGCGGTCCTCGAGGAGGCGCACGTTCTCCGGGCTGGTGGCGTTGCGCTCGAGCAGGGTCCGCTCGCGGGCGAGTTCCCGGTCGAGCTGGTCGAGCCCGGCCCTGGCCTGGGCGAGCCGGGCCCGGACCTCATCGGCACCGAGGATCACGAGCACGGCCCCGGCTTCCACGGTGGCGCCGAGCGCGGGCAGCGGGCCGGACACGACGCCCGTGACCCGCGCGGCGATGGTGGCGCGGGCGGCCGGCCGGACGGTGCCGGCGACGGGCTGTTGGCGGACCAAGGCGGCCGATTCCACCCGGGCCGTGGACACCGGCAAGGCGGGCAGGTCCGCGGCGGCGGTACGTTCCGGGGTCCGCCGGCAGGCGGTCAGCCCGGCGAGGGCGAGGACAAGCAGGACCAGGCGGCGCGTCATGGCGGGGTCCTCAGCGGCGGGGCTGGCCGCCCCAGTGAATGACGCCGTCGTCGCCGACCCAGCCGAGAGCGCGGAGCACGAGGCTGGGCGGACAGAAGCCGGTGAAGGCGGACTGGATGAGGTTCGCCCCGACAAACACCGGGAGGAGCAGCCACCAGGGGCTGACAAAATGGGTGAGGGTGGCGCCGAGCAAAACCATGGAGCCGGCGAGGACGCGGATGAAGGGTTCGATTTTCATGCGGAGTTGGTGGTTGATATATGAGCATATACTCATATACTTGATTTGATGTCAAGCTCCTGTTTCCTCCGTTCCATGGCCAAGAAAGCCCCCCTGCCCGACAGCGCCCTCGAGCTCGTGGCCCGGCGATTCGCCGTGCTGGCCGAACCGATGCGGCTGCGCCTGATCCAGTCCCTCTTTGACGGCGAAAAGCCCGTGAACGCGCTGGTGGAGGCCACCGGTGGTACCCAGGCGAACATCTCGCGCCACCTCCAGACGCTGACCCAGGCGCACCTGCTTTCGCGCCGGAAGGAGGGCCTGCAGGTCTTCTATGCGATTGCGGACCCCACGCTGGTGCCACTCTGCGAGCTGGTCTGCGGGAGCCTGGAAAAGCAGCTGACGAAGCAGGCGGGGGTGCTGAAACGCTGACGCGCCGCGCGTCAGCGTTTCAGGTCGTACAGCGCGTACCCCGCGAGGAGGTTCGGCGCGAAGGGGCAGGGCGAGTGCCAGTCGCCGAGCAGGTGGGCGCGGCGGGTGATGGTGATGCCCTGGGTGGCGCAGAAATCCTCGAAGTCGGCGACGGAGAGCGGATTGCTCGGGCGGCTTTCGTGCCACGACCGGGAGTCGAGCGCGTTGCGCACCTTGCGGCCGTGGAGAAGGGTGGCGACCCGGTTTTTCCAGAAGGCGTGGTTGATGAAGCCGACGGTGACGGACTTGCCGACGCGGAGCGCCTCGTTCACAACCGCGGCGGGATCACCCTGCAGCTCCTGCAGGGTGCGCGAGCAGATCACGCGGTCGAAGTGGCCGTCGGGAAACGCGCGCATGCACTCCAGCAGGTCGCCCTGGTAGGCGGTCACGCCGCGCCGGACGCATTCCGAGACCTTGGCGAAGTCAAAGTCCACGCCGAGCGCCACGACCTCCTTGGTCTGGATCAGGTAGTCAAGCAGCTGCCCGCGGCCGCAGCCGAGATCGAGCACGCGCGAGCCGGGCTCGACCCAGGCGCCGATGGTGCGCATGTCGACGGTGCGTTTTTCGGGGCGCGCGGTCATGGTCAGATGGAGAAGTCCGACACCTGTTTTTCGCTGCGCTGGAGGAAGCCGCGCACGAGGTCGTAGAGCTCGGGCGACTCGAGCAGGAAGGAGTCGTGGCCGAGGTCGGTGTCGAGCTCGGCGTAGCTGGCGCGCTTGCCGGCGCGGAGGAGCGCGAGGGCGACGGCGCGGTTCTGCTCGGGCGGGAAGAGCCAGTCGCTGGTGAAGCCGAGGACGAGGGTCTCCCCCAGCACGGGGGCGAACGCCTGCTCGAGCGAGCCGTAGGCGGCGGCGAGATCGAACTGGTCGAGCGCGCGGGTGATGTAGAGGTACGAGTTGGCGTCGAAGCGGTTGATGAAGCTCTGGCCCTGGTGGCGGAGGTAGCTCTCGACCTCGAACTGCACGTCGAAGCCGTTGCCGCTGCGGTCGGCGGTGTCCTTCTTCCGGCGGCCGAATTTCCGGTCCATCGACGCGTCGCTGAGGTAGGTGATGTGCGCCATCATCCGGGCGATGGCGAGGCCGACGCGCGGGCCGCCCTCGCGCGGGTAGTCGCCGCGGTTCCAGGCCGGGTCCTGCATGATGGCCTGGCGGCCGACCTCGTTGAAGGCGATGGCCTGGGCGCTCTCGCGGCCGGTCGTGGCCATGGCGAGCATGCGCTTGGTGAAGTGCGGGTACTCAATGCCCCATTGCAGCACCTGCATGCCGCCCATCGAGCCGCCGATCACGGCGGCGAGGGAGGCAACGCCGAGATGCTCGAGCAGGAGCTTCTGCGAGCGGACCATGTCGCGGATGGTGACGAAGGGGAAGGCCACGCCGTAGGGATGGCCGGTCTCGGGGTTGGGCGACGACGGCCCGGTCGAACCGACGCAGCCGCCGAGGACGTTGGCGCACACGACGAAGAACCGGCGGGTGTCGACCGCCTTGCCGGGCCCGATGAGGTTGTTCCACCAGCCGGGCTTGCGGTCGCCGGCGTGCATTCCCGCGCAGTGGTGGTCGCCGCTCAGCGCGTGGCAGATGAGGACCGTGTTGTCGCGGGTGGGGTTGAGCTCGCCGTAGGTCTCGTAGCGGAGCGTGAAGCCCGGGAGGGTCTGGCCACTATCGAAGGTGAAGGGCAGGCGGCAGTGAAAATCGCGCGCCTCCACCAAGCCGATCTCGCCCGCCGCGGGGGCGGCAGGGGGGGCGGGGGAGGGCTCGGCGCTCATGAGGGATCAGGTGATAAACAAAGCGCCCTCCGGTCGAACACAGATTTCTGTGTCATGGGCAGGTTGGACGAGGGAAGGGGCAGTTGGAAATTGGCAGTTGGTGCCCCAGAACGCTGGAAGCGGCGGTTTCTGGTTTGTGGCGGGATTTCGGGAAAGCCACTGCGCAAGGGCGGCGGACTTCCGGACCAAAGGCCAACTTCCAACTGCCCTTTTCCTTCGCCCGCGCTAGGCGGTCGCAGTCGCATCCTCCTCGTTCGAAAATACGTGCTGCACGTCGTCGAGCTCCTCAAGCGCGTCGTGGAGGGCGACGAGGGCCTTGGCGACATGGGGGTCGGTCACGGGCACGTGGTTGACCGGGATGTAGGCGATCTCGGCGCTCTCGGGCTTGACGCCCTTCTGTTCGAGCGCGTGCGACACCTTGTCGAAGCGGTGCAGGTCGCAGCGCACCTCGTAGCCGTGCTCGCTCACGATCACGTCGTCGGCCCCGGCCTCGAGGGCGATCTCCATCATGGCGTCCTCGCCCAGCGTGTCGCGGGCGACGAGGAACTGGCCGGCGTGGAGGAACTGGAAGGCGACCGCGCCGGCGCTGGCGAGGTGGCCGCCGTGGTGCGTGAGAATGGAGCGCACGTCCTGGGCGGCGCGCTGCTTGTTCTCGGTGGTGACCTTGACGATGAAGGCCACGCCACCGGGGCCGTAGGCCTCGTAGCTGATCTCCTCGAAGACGACGCCGGGCAGCTCGCCGGTGCCCTTCTTGATCGCGCGGTCGACGTTGTCGGCCGGCATGTTCGCATCGCGGGCCTTGAGCAGGAGGGTGCGGAGGCGGGCGTTGCCGGTGGGATCACCGCCGCCGGACTTGGCGGCCATCGAGATCTCGCGGGAGAGCCGGGAGAACACCTTGGCCTTCCGGCCTTCGGTGACGGCCTTCAGGCGTTTGACTTTGGACCACTTGTTATGGCCGGCCATGGGGTGGGGGCGGAAAACGGAGGGCGGACGACAGAAGGCAGACGGCTGCCTTGGCCGAGCAGGATCCTCTACGGCCCCGGCGTCAAGGAGGGGCGCGGGGGCCGAGCTGCCGGATTTCGGTCAACGCTTAACGCTTAACTTTTAACGCTTAAGTTTTCCGGACACACCGGATTTGGGCGTTCAGAGTTAAACGTTCAGCGTTAAGCGTTGCCCGAAATCCCTGCCCGCCGTGAACCAATCTCGATCCGGCGGCCCGAGCCCGTTCCGCCCTGTCTCGGATTGCAGGAATGGGTCAATGGGCGCGTGGGGACACGCGCCCCTACCTTACTTCTTCCGTGGCGTGACGTTCTTCACCGGCTTGCCGGTGGCGACGGGGTGGGTGGAGGGATCGCCGTCATCCTTCATCCGGTTGACGACCATCTGCTGGGCGATCGTGAAGAGGCCGTTGACGGTCGAGTAGAGGGCGAGGGCGCAGGAGAAATTGTAGCAGAAGAACGTGAAGATGTAGGGCATGAACTTCATCATCTTCACCTGCATGTTGTCGGCCGTGGCGGGCGTGGGCACGAGGCGCATCTGCCAGACCATCGTCGCGCCCATGAGGAGGGGGAGGATGTTGATCGGGATGCCGCCGAGGTGCGCGATGGTGTCGGGCGCGGAGAGGTCGGGCGCCCAGAGGAACGGCGCGAAGCGGAGCTCGGCGGTGCTCTGGAGCATGGAGAAAAAGCCCATGAAGAACGGCATCGGAAGGAGCATCGGGATGCAGCCGCCGAGCGGGTTCACCTTGTGCTCCTTGTAGAGCGCCATCATCCCCTCCTGCATCTTGCGGGGGTTGTCCTTGTGCTTCTCGCGGAGCGCCGTCATCTCGGGCTGCAGTTTCTGCATGCGCTTCATCGAGCGTGCCGCGGCGAAGGTGGGCCAGAGGAAGACAATCTTCAGCGACAGGGTGGTGAGGATGATCGCGAGGCCCCAGCCCCAGGTCGTCTGCGGGAGATGGCCGTGGATGAACGACATCAGGGTGGTGAGGATCTGGCTGCACCACCGGAAAATGAAGAACCGGCTGAACTGCATGACCTCGTCCTGGTTTGCCTTGAACACCTCGACGTTCGAGAGCCGGCTGTACTCCTTCGGGCCGACGTAGAGATCCGAGGTGAGCTGGGCGGTGCCGTTGGGGGCGAGCGGCTTCACGTCGAACTGCGCGGCGGCGCTGATGCCGTAGGCGTTGGGGGCGGAGTCGGACTGATCGCCGTAGAGCTTCACGCGCCGGGTTGTGATTCCGGCGGCGGGCTCGGCGGGCGTGAGGATGCTGGCGAAAAACTGGTTGCTCACGACGCCCCAGGCAACGGTGCCCTTGAAGTCGATCGAGGGGCGGACGTCGTGCGCGCCGAAGCCGAGGAAACCGCCGCTGGCCTGGAGTTCCGAGCGGGGAGTGAACGTGGAGTCCTCGCCGTTGAAGTACCCGGTCGTGAGGAGCAGGCCGTCGTCGGTCGCGCTTTTCGGGGCGGCGGTGCCGAGCGACATCTCGATCCGGGGCAGGGCGACGGTCTCGGCGGTGAGATTCCGGAAGTTGGTGACGTGCTGCACGACGTACGGGTCGGTGCCGGCGCCGGAATTGGGCGAGAGCGAGTAGGTGCGGGTGACCTCGAGGCGACCGTCGAGCACGGCCCGGAAAACGACCTGGGTCTTGGTGGAGGAGACGAGCGTGTAACGGGTGCTGCGGTCGAGCCCCGGGAAGCCGGTCATCGCCAGCATCGGGTCGGCATGGAGATCGTTGAAGACGAACGGCTGTTCGGGCTGGCCGACGGCCCAGTACTTGATGCGGCCCGACTCACGGGCGACGAAGGCAATGTCGCGGACGGCGCCGCCGTTGGCGGTGAAGTGAACGCGGACGAAACTGTTCTCCAGCACCGGATCGTCGGCGCCCGAGTCGTTGGTCGTCACGGCTGAGAGGGTGGGCGTGACGGGGGTCCCGGAAAGGATGGTGGCCGGCTTCGGGCCGGCGGCGGTCGTCTGCGTCGCGGCGGGGTTGGCGGCGGGGACGGCCTGCGTCTGCGGGGAGCGGGGCCCGAAGAACATGATGCCGAAGGCGGCGGCGAGCAGGAGCACGCCAATGGTCAGATTTTTTTTATCCATTCGAGAAAAGAGTCGGGCGGGAAATTCAGGCGGCCGAGCGGTGGCAGCGGGGGAGGGTGCGGTCGGCGGTGGCGGGGACCGGGTCGAAGCCGCCCGGGTGGAGCGGGGTGCATTTCGCGAGCCGTCGCACCGCGAGCCAGGCGCCCCGGAGCGCGCCATGGCTTTGGATGGCCTCGGCGGCGTAATGCGAGCAGGTCGGGGCGAAGCGGCAACCGCAGGTAGGGCCGAACAGGGCCGGAAGCGCGGGGGAGAGCGTGACCTGGTAGAGCCGGATCGCACGCAGCAGCGCCCGGGCAGGGAGGCCGGCGGGGGTGGGGACGGAGATCTCGATCGAAGGCATGATTTTTACCCGCGAATACCCGCGAATGGATGCGAATCAGAACCCAATCCGAGGAGGACGGGAGACAATTCACCGGAGAAAATTGGGGAAACCTTCCACGTCCGGCCGGATCCGTGGGTCTTGAAATTCGTGTTCATTCGCGTGGATTCGCGGGCAAAAAATAATCCCGGATCAGGCATCCTTGGCGCCCGGGAGCCGGCGACAAGCCCCGATGAATTTCTCGGTCAGCTCATGGCTGTCCCAGCGGTTGACTGCTTGGCGCGCGACGAGGAGGAGATCGGTGCCGGCCGGAACCAGCTGCTGGTGCTGGCGGACGATCGCCCGCAGGCGGCGGCGGGCCCGGTTGCGCTGGACGGCGTTACCGACGGCGGCGGTGGAGGCGACAAAACCAACGCGCACGAGGTCCGGCGGCGTCGGCGGGAAAAGGGAGGGCTTGGCCACCGGGGCCACTGTTGCAGCGGCCGCCGGGACGATCTCACCGCGGTCCGCGCGTACGCGGTACCACACGGTGTAGGCGCCGCAATCGATGCGGCGGCCCTGTTCGCGCACGGCCTTGAAATCACCCTGCCGGCGCAGGTGCTGTTCCCGGCGGAAACGCATGGGGCCGGACCCGGGAGGGACGTCGCTCAGACGACGGTCAGGCGCTTGCGACCCTTGAGGCGGCGGGCGCGGATGACCTTGCGGCCGCCTTTGGTGGCCATACGGGCGCGATAACCGATCTTGCGGGCGCGCTTCTTGCGGTGCGGACGGAATGTGGGTTGCATGGCTGTTAGGCGATTAAGAGGAAACTGAATGCCTTGGCGCCCCGGGGGGTGTCAAGGGCGGCCTTGGGATGGCGGAAGGATGTTTTAACCGCGGATTTAACGGATTTAGCGGATGGATTGAGGAAATAGGGATCGGCTGCCTGATCGTTTCGGCCCGATTTCACGGTGCCTTCATCAAGGTTTCATTCGCCAGTGGGACAGTGGGGCATGGTCTTGAACCCAAACCCCATCGGAGGCTGAGCGATGCCGATCCCTGATCACGCGGCCTGGTTTGAGGAACAGATCGACCAATGGCGGGGCTACCTCCGGCGGCGGCCGGCGATCCAACCGGGCGAGGTCGAGCAAAGGGAAGGCCAGCTGCGCGAGCGTGTGGCTGGTCTGGTCGCCGCGGGGCTCGCCACCGATGAGGCGTTCCTCGTGGCGGTGAAACGCATGGGCGACCTTGATGCGGTCTCCCGCGAATTCGCTCGCGAGCACTCGACCCGCCTGTGGAAGCAGCTCGTTACCTTGCGACCCGACTCCGGGGAGTCCCGGAGGCTGGCGCGCCAGGATGCCGTCGTGGCCTTCTGCCTGGCGGTCGGGGCGGCCCTGCTGGTCAAGCTGCCGATCCTCTTCGGGCTGCCGTTCGTGGATAAGAATGAGGGCATCTACTTCCGCAACGTGAGCTTCTTCGTGTTGCCCCTTCTCGCGGGGTACTTCTGTTGGAAACGGCAGCTCGGCGCCGGTGTCGTCCGCTGGCTGGTCGTGGCCTTCCTCGTGGCGGGTGGACTGGCCAATCTCTATCCCTTCGTCGCGCGCGGCTCGACCGAGGCGCTGGCGGCGCTGCACCTGCCGATCGCGCTGTGGCTGGTCGTCGGGGTGGCGCATGCCGGCGGACGGTGGGGACAGACGGCCGGCCGCATGGACTTCATCCGGTTCTCGGGTGAGCTCGTCATCTACTATGCGCTGATCGCGGCCGGCGGCGGCGTCTTCATGGGCTTCATGGCGGTGATTTTCCAGGCCATCGGGATCAACGCGGAACCCTACTTCGAGTGGGTCGTGCCCTGCGGGGCGGCGGGGGCGGTCCTGATCGCCTCGCGGCTGGTGGAGGCCAAGCAGGGGGTGATCGACAACCTCGCGCCCGTGCTGACGCGCCTGTTCACGCCTCTCTTTGTCGCACTGCTGCTCGCGTTTCTCGGGACCGTGCTCTGGACCGGCCGCGGCATCGACATCCAGCGCAACGTGCTGATCGCGTTCGACCTGCTCCTGCTGGTGGTCCTGGGCCTGCTGCTCTACTCCATCTCGTCCCGCGATCCGCGGTCACCCCCTGGGGTCTTCGATGGATTGCAGGTCGTGTTGGTGATCAGCGCGCTCCTCGCCAACGGGCTGGCGCTGTGGGCCATTGCCGCCCGCATCTCCGAGTTCGGCTTCACCCCGAACCGCGTGGCCGCGCTGGGCGAGAATGTGCTCCTGCTGGTCAACCTCGCGTGGTCCGTCGTGCTCTACGTCCGCTTCCTCCGGGGCCGGGGTTCGTTCACCGCCCTCGAGAAATGGCAGACGGGTTACCTGCCCGTCTATAGCGCGTGGG
The DNA here is from genome assembly GCA_945903545.1 of Opitutus sp. GAS368. Lineage (GTDB taxonomy): Bacteria > Verrucomicrobiota > Verrucomicrobiia > Opitutales > Opitutaceae > CAIYFD01. The sequence goes on from CAMDOO010000003.1 coordinate 10,442, forward strand.
CGGCGGCCGTGGTGATTCTCTTTCCTCCGCTGTTCGCTTACATCTGATATTGAAAACCCGGCTGCTCCGCGGAGCACGGGAGGGCCAGCCTGCACGGAAGGCGGGAATGATTGATGGGACTGATCCGACGGATCGGGCTGATGGGTCGGATCAAATCGGTCCGGCCCGAGGAAAACTCCATCGACTAGCGGGTGCCTGAGTGCCTGAGTCAGCCACCCCATGCGGATTGCCGTTCTTGCCGACACGCACGACAGGTACCCCCCTTCCCTGCCGGAGCGCCTGCGCGGTGCCGACGAGATCTGGCACCTCGGGGACGTCTGTGCCCCGGAATGTCTGGTGGAGTTCGAGCAGCTGGGGCCGCCCCTGCGGGTCGTGCTGGGCAACGGTGATGACCATCCGGCCTGGCCGGAGACGCTCCAGCTTGAGCGGGGCGGCTTCACGTTTTTCCTGACGCACATCCCGCCGGCGCGGACGCCCCGGGGCGTGCATGCGATCCTGCACGGGCACACCCACGTGCCGCGCGACGAGACGGACCAGCTCGGGGTGCGCTGGCTCAACCCCGGGTGCATCACCCGTCCGCGGGGCGCGGGCCTGAGCTTTGCCTGGCTGATCCTGGAGCCGGGCCGCGGGATCGTCTGGCAGCGGGTGGTGATCTGACCCCGGATGTTTTTTGCCACAGAGCACAGAGACACAGAGGACGGAAGATTTTGGGGGCTCGGAACCAAACCGAGGCTTGGGCTCCGTGTCTCTGCGTCTCTGTGGCAGAAATCTGGTTTAGTTCCCCTCTGCGATCATCTGGGTAATCCGCGGTCAAATCCGTTGAGATTCCTTTTGCGCCCTCTGCGCCTTTTTGCGGCTATCTCCTCACAAATGAAGGCATGACGAGTGACGACCAACAGGACCTGTTCGGGCTTTTCGCCCCGGAGGCGGGCGTGCACAAGGCGCCGCCGGACGGAGGTGGCGCCGGCGCGGTCCTGTACGAGCGGAGCCCGAAGGCGCGGCGTTACCGGTTGATGCTGCGCCGCGATGGCACGGCGGTGGCGGTGATCCCGGCGCGTGGCTCGGTGCGGGAGGCGGAACGCTTCGTGGCCCGGCATTTGGAGTGGCTGGAGCGGGCGCGGGAGCGGCAGAAAAAGCGTCCGCGGTCCGCGGAATTCTGGTTTCCCGGCACGCACGTGCTCTGGCGCGGGGAGATGGTCGAGATCCGCGCGGCGCCGGATTTCAGCGGCGCGGTGCCCGCCAAGCCGCAGGTCTGCCTCGCGGCCGATGTCTTCCGCGTGCCGGTGCTGGACCGCGATCTCCGGCCGGCGCTCGAGGCGCAGTTTGCGCGGCGCGCCCGCATCGAGCTGCCGGCGCGCACCTGGGAGCTGGCCGCGGTGGCCGGGCTCGAGGTGAAGCAGGTGACGGTCCGCAACCAGCGCTCGCGCTGGGGCTCCTGCTCCGCCACGGGGACGATCTCGCTCAACTGGCGCCTGGTACAGACCCCCGACCCGGTGCGCGACTACATCATCCACCACGAGCTGATGCACCTGCGCGAGATGAACCACTCCGGCCGCTTCTGGGCGCGGGTCGAGGAAGTCTGCCCCGGCTGGCGCGAGGCCGAGCTCTGGCTCAAGCGCAACGGGAGCCTGCTGGGATTGTAGAAAAAGGTAGGGGCGGCTGTCCCCAGCCGCCCTCGATCCAGGGCGCGTGGGGACACGTGCCCCTACCTCGATCGCGACGTCAGATCAGCGACATCCCGCGCGGGGCTCGGACGACGACGGTACCGGCGATCTTGTCGTGCCAGGACTGCTTCTCGGCGTCGAAGGCCACCCAGATGAATCCGAGGAACACCACGCCCAGCGAGATGAAGCAGGCAAGTGCGCGGACGATCGCGGTGGTCCAGTCGACGGGGCGGTCGTCCAGCCGCACGACCTTCAGCCCGAAGATGATCCCGCCGATCGTCGTGCCGCGGGCCCGCCACAGGCAGGCCGCGTAGAGTGCGAGGCCGGGCAACACCATCACGCCCTCGGTCAGGGGCCCGACGAGGATGCCGATGAGGAGGGCGTCGATGGCGAGGGCGAAGAAGCGGCGCCAGAAACCCACGCGGGGCCAGGTCGTGGCGGGGGGCAGGGACGCGGGGGCCGGGGGAGGCGCGCCGGCCGCGACGGGCACCAGGCCGAACGCTGGCGGAGGTTCCTGCGCGGTGAATGGGTTGGTCGGCGCGGCGGCGTACACTGGCGGGGTCGGGCTGGCTCCGGCCACGGCCTCGGCGGGACGGTCGCGCTTCAGGCCGAGAATGATGGTGTACCCCACCACGCCAAAGCCGAAGGCACCGAGCAGTTTCCAGAGGAGAAGCCCGAAAATCGGGATCGTGTACAGCAGGGCGACGAGCCCGCCGCCCAGGATCACGGAGATCGCCAGCGATGAACCGGGCGTGCCATTAAAGGGACGAAGCAGGCCGCGGCCCAGCCAGGCGAGCAGCACAGCGCGACCGAACAGGCCCGCCCCGAGGAGGCCAAGCAGGAGGAGCGGCATAACGACCAGACCCACCACCGTGGAGGCCACCAGCACCAGCACCAGCGGCGTCAGCACCAGCGTGAGCAGGGTTGCCAGCACCGCTCGGCCCGGCCGCTCGTGCAGGGTGACGAGGCATTTCTCCATCGAGTTGCTGGCGGTCAGGGCAAGAACGAGGTAGAAAAGCAGGAATCCGGCGGCCACGCCCCAGGCCCCGCCCAGATTGGAGCTGAAGGCGAGGGGGCGCCCGAGAAGCAGGCACTCGCGGATCCAGCCTTGGTACTTGGTGAAGTTCATGGTCCGGCCCACGGCCACGGCCTGGACGTCGCCGCGGACGACCGCACCGGGTGCACGGTGGATCGTGCCGCCGATCGAAACAACGTCGCCGTTCACGACGGCCTTCGGCCCGAGCTGGACGTTACCCATGATCGCCACGATGTCGCCGTTCACCGTGTCCTCTGCCCGGGCACTGCCGAGGATGGCCACGATGTCGCCACGCACGCGCCGGGCCGCCGAGGCATCGCCGAAAATGGCCACGATCTCGCCGGCGGAGCCCGTGACGGTGGCATTGCCGCCGATCGCCACGACACCTTGCCGGGCCTCGCCCTCCACAATGGCATTGCCGCCGATCGCCACCACCTCGTCCGCGATCTCGCCCCGTGCGACGATGGCATCACCGCCGAACCGGATCACATCCTGGTCGCTTCCGGCAAAGTCCCGGCCCTCGGGCGGAGGCGGCACGCTGGGGGCGACTTCCATCGCCGGGGCCACGGGCGCGGTGGGCGCAACGGGCGCCGGGATTTCCTGGGCGGCCAAGGAGGCGCCCGAGAGGAGCGCGGCGGTGCAGGCCAGCAGCAGGGCCGGCCAGCGGAAAAGCGTTGGGATCGATTTCATGAAAAAAGGCGGGAATTCAATTGCGGGTGCAAAGGGTGCGATAGGCGGCGATGCCGCCGCCGAGGAGCGCGGCGGAGAGGGCGCCGGCCGCGGCGAGGCCGTAAAGCCAGAGGGTGGGCACCAGCGAAGCGGTGCCGGAAAGGGCATGGCCCACCGTGCGCAGGGCGGACCAGGAGTCGGTGACCGGGGCCAGCCACACCGTGGCGCCTTGGGCGCCATCGCGCACACCGGTCGTCATCAGCCAGGTCAGGCCGACCGCGGCCGCGAGGGACGCGGCGACCAGGGCGATCCGCGCGGGTGCGGGCCAGGCGGCCGCCGACTGCCGCCACCACGGTTGCGCGGCGCGGGCCGCGATATCCGCGAAGACCCGGTCCTCGAGCGTGCGGGGGGCGGGAACGGCCGGCAGCTCGCGCAGGGCGCGGTGCAGGAGGTCGGCGGGGTCCTGGGATTCGGGGCGGTTCATGAAGGATCAGGGTTGAAGGTTTCGCGGCCGGCGTCGTTGCGCACGAGGGCCCGCGCGAGTGCGGCGCGGCCGCGGTGCAGGTCGGACTTCACCTTGGCGAGCGAGACGCCGAGGCGGTGGGCGATCTCGTTGTACGGCAGTTCCTCGAAGTGATGCAGCACCAGCGGCACGCGCTGGTGTTCGGGGAGGCGCTCCAACTCGGACTGCAGCCGGCCGTGGCGCTCGGACTGGCCGAGGGCGGCGAAGAGCGTTTCCTCCGCGGGAAATTGCACCTCCGGGGCGTCGGAGTCGTCGGTCGCGGGGCGCATTTCCGAGAAGAAGCGCCAGCGCGAGCGATAGCGCCGGAGGTGGTTAAGGGAGAGATTCGTCGCCACGGTCCTCAGCCAGCCGCCCGCGGTCGGGCTGACCTGCAGCTCAGCCCAATGCGCATGGGCCCGCAGGAAGACCTCCTGCGAGATGTCCTCCGCCGTGGCCGCGTCGGCGAGCAGCCGCAGGGAAGTGGAATATACCATGTCTTGGTAATTGCGCATGAAGGTTCGGAAATCGTCCGGGGGTTTCATCCCCGATTCGGCGGAGGGCACGGGCTTGTCATCGTTCATGCGGATAACCCCGGGGCGGCCCGAAAAGTTGCAGGAATCTGGATGCCCTTCGCGCCCGCTGGGGGCGAGCGCGAAGGGCAGCGGGAGGACGATCGGAAGTGAGAGTGAAAGTGGAGAGTGAGTGAAAGCGGCCGGTGAAGGTGCCGGAGATGGGTCGGGTTCGGCCGGCTCCGAAACCGCTTTCACTTTCGACCCTCAACTCACTTTCACTTTCACTCATGTTGGATCCCACCCAGCGTTTCTCCGACCGCGTGGCCGACTACGTCCGCTGGCGGCCGTCCTATCCCGCGGGAGTGATCGGTGCGCTGCGCACGGCGGGACGGCTCCGACCGGAATCCGTGGTGGCCGACCTCGGCTCGGGTACGGGCATCTTTTCCGCGCTGCTGGTGCCGCACTGTGCGCGCGTTTTCGCCGTCGAGCCCAACGCCCCGATGCGGGCGGCGGCCGAGGCGCAGCTCGGCGCGAAGGCGAACTTCACCAGCATCGCCGGCTCGGCCGAGGCGACGACGCTCGCGGACGCGAGCGTGGACCTCGTGGTGGCGGCGCAGGCTTTCCATTGGTTCGACCCGCCGCGGGCGCGCCGGGAGTTTGCGCGGATCCTGCGCGCGGGCGGCAGGGTGGCGCTGGTCTGGAACGAGCGGCTCACAGACCGCACGACGTTCCTCGTCGACTACGAGGCGCTGCTGCGGCGGCGCGCGACGGACTACGAGCAGGTGAACCACGCCAACCTCGGCGCGCAGGACCTGGGCGGCTTCTTCGGCCCCGGAGGTTTCGGGCTGGAGACCTTCGACTACCGGCAGGACTTCGACCTCGCCGGGCTCACGGGCCGGTTGCTCTCGTCGTCGTACGCCCCCGCGGCGGGCCGGCCGGGCCACGACGAGATGCTGCGCGAGCTGGGGGAAATCTTTGCGTGTCACCAGGAGTCGGGCCGCGTCGCCTTTCTCTACCAGACGAAGCAGTATCACGGCGCGCTCTGAGCTGAACTTTAACCACTGGATTCACGGATGCACTGGATGGGAACCGACCCTCCCGGCAGTTTTACAGGAGGGCACTGAGGACACGGAGAATTCGCCGAAATTAAATTCCGTTTCTTGTGCAAAACGGTCCGGTGGCCCGGAGCCTAATCCGTGGCATCCGTGAAATCCGTGGTTGAACTGGTTTCCTCCGCGCTCTCTGCGTCTCGGCGAGAAACCTTCCTGCCGGCTGCTTACCGGAAGTCGACCAGCTCGACCTCGAAGACCAGGGTGGCGCGGGGGGGGATGTTCGGGGTGCGGCCGCTCACGCCGTAGCCGAGCCAGTAGGGGACGATCAGCGTGCGCTTCTCGCCTTTCCGCATCGTCAGGAAGGCCTCGTCCCAGCCCTTCACGACCTGGCCGACGCCGACCTGGAAGGTGATGGGTACTCCGCGGTTGTAGGAGCTGTCGAAGGGCGAGCCGTCGAGCAGGCGGCCATCGTAATGGGCTGTGACCTGCGCGCCGCGCACCGGCAGCGGGCCGGTGCCGCGCTGGCGCTCGACGTACATCAGGCCCGAATCGGTGGAGTGCGCGGTCCGGTATTTTTGCCGGATCACCGTGGCATCCTCGGCGCTGACCTGCGGCCGGCCGCCTTCCTCCATGGCCTCGCGCATCGCGCTGTTGATCGGCCGGTCCGTCGGATTGTTGCGCGCGAGCATGCCGGAGCGCACCACGATCGCGATCGTGAGCAGGATGGCCCCGAGCAGGGCGAGGTACATGAAACTGCGCGGGGGCTTGGGCATGGGGGGAAAATGAGTGGCGGGAATCGGCTCGATTGCAACCGCGGGAGGAATTCGGAAGGGGGGACGCTGATCTTCGCTGATCAACGCTAATAGAGGCAGGCAACCCAGGGTAAGGGCTGATGTGCCGTGCGAGGAGCCCAAGGGGTGGAGTCAGACGTGATCAGCCGGATTATTTGCCCCAGAGCCACAGAGCCCAAGCCTCGGGGGTTTTCGATTCCCAGGATCCGGCAACCCAACCCACGAGGCTTGGGCTCGGTGAGCTCTGTGCCTCTGGGGCAAAAACCGGTTCGCTATCCGAGAACGAGAAAGAGCAGGAGAACGAGAACGATTCCCGGATTACGGCAGGAACGAGCAGATGTATTCGCAGATGTCACCGGCGACCTCGATCGTGAAGCCGTTCTTGGCGGGGACGTCGAAGAAAGTCCCGGCCGCGTAGGACGCGACGGTCGTCTGGCCGTCAAGGGTCACCTTGCAGGCGCCGGCGGTGATCTCCATGCGCTCGGCGTCGTCGGTGCCGAAGTGGTAGCTGCCCGCGTAGATGAGACCGAGGGTCTTCTTCGCGCCGCCGGGCAGGAGCAGGGTGTGGCTGACGACTTTGCCGCCGAAGTAGACGTTGGCCTTGGTGATGACGGTGACGCCGGTGAACTGGGTGGGGAGGGAGGACATGGGACGAAGTGGGAGATGGAAGATGGGAGATCGGAGATGGGGCCAGCCTGCGCCGAGCCTACGGCTGGTTCGTCCTGACGCCAGGCGTCAGGCGAAGCGGAGGTCAGGGAATCTTGATGACGCGGCCGATGACCAGGCTGCGGTCGTCCTTGAGCACGTCGCGGTTGGCATTGAGGATGTCGGTCCAGCGCGAGGCGGTGCCGTAGTAGCGGAGCGAGATGCCCGAGAGCGTGTCGCCCGACGCGACGGTGTGCGTGCGGGTGGCGGCGGCGGCGGGCGCCGGCACGGGCTGGCCGGCCGGGACGGCGCCGGGGCGGGTGGGATTGGCGGCGCTGCGCAGCTGGCTGACATCGGCCTCGAGGCGCGCGGTCGGCACCGGGGTGGACGCGTTGAGGGCGGTCTGCAGGCTGGAGGTGGAAAGGTCGCGGGCCTCGCCGGCCGAGGAGGAGCGGGCGCCGGAGAGGGTGGCGATGCGGTCGTTGGCGACGGTGAGCTGGGAGCGCAGCGATTCCGAGGCCTGCTCGGCGCGGTTGCGGGACTCGCGCTGGGCGATGAGTTCGACGTTGAGATTGGCGAGCGCGGCCTGGGCCTGCTGGTTCTGCGTGGTGAGATCGCGGACCTTGGTGGAGAGGGAGGCGTTTTCCAGCTGCACCTTGTCGACCTGGGTGCGGAGCTTGGCGGTCTCGTCCTGGAGCGACGTGTAGGCGCGCAGGGAGGTGGCGAGGCGCTCCTCGGTCTCGCGCAGCTTGGCGTTGGTGTCGCCCGCGGTCGCGGGACTGCTGGCCCGCTCGGCCTGCAGGCGCTCGTAGCTGAGGCGGAGCGCGGCGAGCTGCTTGGTGGTATCGTTCAGGCGGCTGACCAGGTTGTCGGACGTGGCCCCGATGGGTACGGGGGTCTCGATTATGGCCCGCAGGGTGGCGCCTTCCTTGTGGGCGAGGGAGAGCTGTTGCTCCAGGAGTTCCTTCTCCGAGCGCAACGCGCTGTTCTCATCCTTCAGGCTGGCCGGCCCGAGGTGGACATAACTGCAGCCGGAGGCGGCGAACAGGAGGAGCCCGGCGAGGGCGGGGCGGAAGCTCGGGGAACGCATGGGGCAGGGAGCAAGAGGGCAAAACCGCGGGGTGGCAATGCTGGGGACATCGGCAGATCTTCCCCGGGTAGAGGTCTACCCGGGCTACAAACCTTAAGATGTGATTTAGCCCGGCAGACCTCTGCCGGATGACTTCACGGGATCCGCAGGGTGCGGCCGGCGACCAGGGAGGTGGAGCCGCGGAGCACATCGCTGTTGGCGGCGAGGATCTCCTGCCAGCGGGACGGCGTGCCATAGTAACGCTGCGAGATGCTGGAGAGGGTGCCTTCCTCGTACTGTTCCGAGGTCAGGTTGCCGATGAGATTGTCAAGCTGGCGGCCGCCGGTGCCGTTCTCGGTGGCGAAGGAAAGCCACACGAAGGCCTCGATGGGGTCGGCGGCGATCCCGCGGCCCTCGGCGTAGGCGATGCCGAGGTTGAATTGTGCGATCACATTGCCGCGCTCCGCTTGGAAGCGGGCGGTGCCGGGATCAATGGTGGCCTCCCCGGCCTGGAGCGGGGTGGCCGCCAGGGCCGCGGCGAGGGCGAGCCATGTCAGGTGCCTTGTGATCATCGCAGGCGCCAAGGCTAGGCAGGCTTTTTCCGGACACACAATCCGCGAAACGCGGGTCGTGGCCGGCGGTTGTTACTCTTCCAGCCAGTGCCGCGACCGACCGACCGCGCGCCGCCACTCGTGCTGCAATCGGCGCATCCCGGCGGCGCCGGCCTTGGGGCGGAAGGTGTGCTCGACCGCCCAATGCCGGGAGATCGCGGCCCGGTTGGGCCAGAAGCCAACGGCGAGCCCGGCGAGGCAGGCGGCGCCCAGTGCGGTGGTCTCCGTGGTTCCGGGACGCACGACCGGTACGCGCAACAGGTCGGCCTGCAGCTGCATGAGGCCCTGGTTGGCGGAGCCGCCGCCGTCGACGCGCAATTCGCGCAGCCGGACCCCGGAATCGGCCTCCATCGCCGCGATGAGGTCGGCGCTTTGCAGTGCGATGCTTTCCAGGGCGGCGCGGGCGAGGTGCCCGGCCGTGGATCCGCGGGTCAGGCCGACAATGGTGCCGCGGGCCGCGGCGTCCCAGTGCGGGGCGCCGAGGCCGGTGAAGGCGGGCACGAGAAAAACGCCGCCGTTGTCGGGCACACGGGCCGCGAGGGCCTCGATGTCGGACGAACGCCGGATCAACCCGAGGCCGTCGCGCAGCCATTGCACGACGGCGCCGCCCATGAACACGCTGCCCTCGAGCGCGTACTCGATCGGGCCGGTGGTACCGAGCTGCCACGCGACGGTGGTGAGCAGGCGGTGGCGCGAGCGGACGCGCCTGGTCCCGGTATGGAGCAGCAGGAAACAGCCGGTACCGTAGGTGTTCTTGGCCATGCCGGGCCGGAAGCACGCCTGACCGAAGAGCGCGGCCTGCTGGTCGCCGGCGACGCCGCCTATCGGCACGCCGCGCAGCGCCGGGATCGCCGTCACCTCCCCGAAGACGCCGCTGCTCGGCCGCACCTCGGGCAGCACGGCCCGCGGGATGCGCAGCAGGCGCAGCATGTCGGCGTCCCAGTCCCCCGTGCGGAGATTGAGCAGGAGGGTGCGCGACGCGTTGGAGACATCGGTCGCATGGACCTTGCCGCCGGTGAGATTCCAGAGCAGCCAGCTGTCGACCGTGCCGAAGGCGAGCTCGCCGCGCGCAGCCCGGGAGCGGGCGCCTGGCACGTGGTCGAGGAGCCAGGCGAGCTTGGTGCCGCTGAAGTAGGGATCGAGGAGCAGGCCGGTGCGGCGTTGCACCACCGGCTCCAAGCCCCGTTCGCGCAGGGCGGCGCAGGCCGCGGCCGTGCGCCGGTCCTGCCAGACGATGGCGCGGTGGACGGGCCGGCCGGTGGCTCGGTCCCAGAGCACGGTGGTTTCGCGCTGGTTCGTGAGGCCGACGGCGGCGATGTCCCTGGCGGCAAGTTTGGTCTGCCTGAGGACCTCCAAGGTCACCCGCCGGGTGCTGGCCCACAGGTCCCCGGCCTCGTGCTCGACCCAGCCGGGTTGCGGAAAGTGCTGCGGGAACTCGCGCTGTGCCATGGCCCGCGGCCGGCCGCGGCGGTCGAACAGCATGGCCCGGGAGGACGTGGTGCCCTGGTCGAGCGCGAGGACGTACCGGCTCATGGGGCGACGAAATGCATCCGCTTCGTTACAGGCAAGCCCGCCCGGGGACCGCATGGGTGAAACCTTCTGGCCACGGTCCTGTCTCCCGGTTATCCTTCCTTTGCCATGAAAACACTCTTCTCCCTCGGCCTGCTCGCGTTTTTCGGCTCGGTATCCGTCCAGGCGCAGATCTTCCGTCCCGAGGCGATTCACGGCGCCGCGGTCGGCGCCATCGCCGGCGCGATCATCGGCAACAACAGCGGCAGCCTCGGCCACGACGGCCTGCGCGGCGCGGCCTGGGGGGCCGGGATCGGCCTGATCACCGGCCAGATCGCCGGCGACGTCCGGGCCGAGCGCGACTGGCGCGGCACCCAGGTGCCGCCGTACCGCAGCCATGGCGGCCGTTATTCCCGCGGCCCGGTTTATGGCGTGGATCGCGGCCCGCTGGCCTGGGAGCAGCCCATGACGCGGGGCGACGGCCTGGTCCTCGGTGCCATCGCCGGGGCGGTCATCGGCAACAACAGCGGGATCTTTGGTCACCGTGGCGATCGCGGTGCGGCTTGGGGGGCGGGGATTGGCTACATCCTCGGCGCCATCTCCCAGGATAACGCCCGGGTCCGCGCGGTCCCGCCCCCGGTCCGGGTGATCGAGGTGCCGGCCGCGGCCGCCCCGGTCCCGCCGCAGCAAATCACGATCATCAACAATTACTACAACCCGCCGGCCACCGCGATGACCCCGGCCAACCAGCTTTTCGGCCGCAACTGAGGCCGATCCTCCCGCGTCACCTTTCCCATGAAACCAGCCCTCCGTCTCGTCTCCCTCTCGAGTCTCGCCCTCGCGGCCGCGCTCTTCCCCGGCTGCGCCACGAGCTCCGGCGTCAGGAATCCGTCCGGCACGGCCGTCCGCGAGCTCCGGCCCGATGAGGCCGGCACCGTGCGCACGACCGGGGTCGAGTCGCAGGACCTGGTTGCCGTGACCGACAAGATGGCGCGCAGCATCCTTGCGATCCCGCAGATCGCCCGCGCCCAGGTGGCGCCGCGCATCGTGCTTGAGCCGGTGGTGAACGACACGCGCTTCCCGATCAACAACGACATCTTCCTCACCCGGATCCGGGTGCAGCTGAACTCCAAGGCCGCGGGCCGGCTCAGCTTCCTCGACCGCGAGATGATGAAGACGCTGGAGCGCGAGCGCGACCTGAAGCGCAGCGGCCAGGTCACCGCGAGCGCCGACCCGAACGTGGTCGAGTTCCGCGGTGCGGATTATTTCCTGACCGGCAAGCTCTCGGGGCTCAGCCAGCGCACCGGCGGCGGCACGAGCGACTACATCCTCTACGCCTTCCGGCTGACCGACGCGCGCACGAGCGAGATCGTCTGGGAGGACGCGGCGGAGATCAAGAAAGAGGGCGTGGCCGACGCCGCCTACCGTTGAGCGCCGGCGCCGCGCCGCCGGCGTCCCGCCGATCATGACGTCCGACCGTCCGACCTTTGCCGGGTGGGTCAGCCGCGCCGCCCTCGGGGCCGGGCTCCTGCTGGGTGCGGGCTGCGCCACGCTGGAGGACGAGTACCCCGTCCGCTTCACGGGCGACCCCGTCCAGGATGCGCGGCCGCGCGACAAGGTGCTCGTCGAGTATCGCGAGGCCCTCGCGGCGCTGCGCACGGGAAAATATCCGGAGGCGAAGTTGTACCTCGATGACGCGATCCGGCGCATCGGCGGGCTCCTGAGCGGGCCCGACGACGCGGCGGCCAAGGCGCGCGGGCTTTTCGCCGCCGAGGGCACCAAGACCTACATCGGTGAACCTTACGAGCGGGCGATGGCCTATTACTACCGCGGGCTGCTCTATTGGCGCGACGGCGAGGTCGACAACGCGCGCGCCTGCTTCCGCTCGGCGCAGCTGGCCGACAGCGAGGCCGAGGGGGCCGAGCACCGCGCGGACTTCGTGCTCCTCGACTACCTCGACGGATTGGCCTCGGCCAAGCTGGGGGGCGACGGTGCCGGGGCGCTGGCCCGGGCGGCGGCGCACTCGCAGCGGGAGCTGCCGCCGTACGATGTGCGGGCGAATGTGATCTTCTTCACGGAGTTCGGCAGCGGCCCGCGGAAATACGCCGGCGGCGACTTCGGCGAGCAGCTGCGCATTCGCACCACGGATTCGAAGGTGCGCTCGGCGAAACTCACGGTGGCGGCGCAGGAGGTGCGCTTCCTGCCGTGGGACGACCTGAATTTCCAGGCCACGACGCGCGGCGGCCGCGTGATGGACCATGTGCTGGGCCGCAAGGCGGTCTTCAAGGGCGGCGCCGATGCGGTGGGGGACGTCGCGCTCGTCGGGGCGGTGATCGCCGCGCAGAATATCTACAAGCCGGTGGAGAAAAAGCCCGAGCCCAAGGCCGAGAAGAAACCGGAAACCAGGGCCGAGACCAAACCCGAACCTGTCCAGGACCGGAAGGCGGAGCCGCCGGCGCCATCCCGCCGTCTCGGCCGGATCGAGGCGATCGAGGCGGAGCGCCGCGCGGCGGCCGAGCAGGAAAAGCAGCAGGCGGCCGAGGCGAAGAAAAGGAAGCCCGACGAGACCAAGGCGGCCAAGCCCGAGTATGAGAAGGACGAGGATGCGGCCAACCTCGCGCTGGCCCTCGGGGCGATCGGGATCTTTGCCAAGGCGATCTCCGTGGCCACGACGCCCGAGGCCGACACGCGCACGTGGGACACCCTCCCGCAGTTCCTCAGCACCGGCACGGCGGCCCTGCCGGCCGGCGAGCATGAGGCGATCCTCGAGTTCTTCGACGCGGGCGAGCGCCGGATCGATGCCCTCACCCGTAAACTGACTGTTACCGTGGCGGAGCCGAACCGTGACACGGTCGTATTTCTGAGCGAACATCCGCGCTGAATCGCAGTCCCAATTTCCACGCCATGAAAAACCCACTCCCCGCCATCCTTGCCGCCGCCGCCCTTGCCGCCCTGGCGGGCTGCGCCTCCGGGTCCGGCCCGTACGCGCCCCAGGACACGAACAAGTACACGCTCGAGAACACCGAGTTCTTCGTGACCATGGACAAGGCCACGCAGACGTCGGTGACCTGCACGGGCCTGCAGGCCAACCAGCTGCCCGACGGCCGGCTTGAGGTGGTGGCCAACGTGAAGAACCGCGAGGGGCGACGCATCCAGGTCCAGATCAGCTGCGTCTTCAAGGACGAGCAGGGGGTATCGACCGGCGACGAGACGCCCTTCCAGAACCTCGTCCTCGGCGAGAACGCGACCGAGGCGGTGCGATTCACCGCGATGAACACGCAGGCCAAGAAGTACACGGTCCGCGTCCGCCAGTTCCGCTGAGCCATCCCTCCGTTTTTCCGACCGCGACCCCGACCATGAAAACCATTCTCCTTTTCCGCGGACTGCTTCTTTCCAGCCCGATCCTGCTGGCCGGCCTCCACGCCGCCGCGGTGATCGAGACGCCGCCGCCCCAGATCCCGGGCCGGCCGCTCCCGGAGGCCCCGGCGCGCCTCGTCGAGAACCAGCGCCTCTACGGCGCCGAGTCCGACAGCCGTCCGCTCGTCACCCCCGAGGCAGCCAAGCGACTCGTGGACCGTTTTCGCGCCGCCTTCAGCGCCCCGACCTCCCCGCGGATCGTGCTCTACGTGAACCGCGAGCTGGTCGGCGACAGCGCGGCGTTGAAACTCACCGGCCACACCGAGAGCTACACGCAGACGGAAAAGGCCGGGGTCGACACCTCGCTCAAGACCCGCGGGGCGAACACCTATGAAGTGAAGAATGACCCCGCGCCCTCGCTCGCCGACCGCCAGACGGTGCGCGAGATCGAGCGGCTGTTCGGCCGCGTGTTCCGCAATGCCGATACCCGCCTCGCCGACCAGGCCGTCGCGGTGGCGTTGCTCCCCGAAGAACCCGGCCGCCGGCTCGTGGGCGACCAGGCCGCGAAGGATCGCGCGGCGCTGGCCAAGGTGGCGGACATCGCGATCGAGGTGCTGATCACCAGCCGCACGCTTTCCGTGACGATGATTTCCGGGGACCAACTGATCCCGGTGCCCGATATCCAGGTCACCGCGATCCGGCTGAAGGATGCGGCGATCGTCGGCCAGGCCAGCGCATCCGACGTGCTCGGCCAGGGCGCCGAGGCGGGCCGCAAGGCGCGCCAGTACGACGTGCAGGAGATCACCGAGGCCACCGCGCTCGCGCTGATGGAGGACATGCTGATCGGTGCGAAGTGAAGGGAGCGCGGGCAGCCGTCCCGAACTTTCTCACTTCACCTGCACTGGCCCGCCGTTGGGGCCGAAGGTCACGCCTTGCGTCGCCTCCTCGATCTCCTTGAGCGCGGCCTCGATCGCGGCTTTTTCCGCGGCGTCGTCCTTCACCACGGCTTTGCCGCTGGAGAAGTCCAAGGTCTTCTGGTCCTGAATGGCCACGACCCCGGGCGCGAGCGGCCGGCGCGGCTCGCTGGCCGGCGTGGCCGCGGCTGAAACGCGGGCGGGCGGGGCGGCGGGCGGTGGCGGCTCGGCGGGCATGACCACGGGCGGAAGCGACCCCGTGGCCGGGGCAGTCACAACGGCCGGCGTGACCGGCGTCGGGGCCGCGGGAACAACCGGGGTCGGCGCCGCCCGCCAGAGCAGAAGCGCGGCGATGAGTGCGGCGGCGGTGACGAACCAGACAATGCTTTTCGAGGACATCAGCCGAGGGCGAGGGCGATGACCCCGGCGGCCATCGCGATTGCGGCGCCGACCCTGCGGGCGGTGTCGCCTTCCTTCAACACTTTTGCCCCGAGGAAGGCGCCGATCACGATGCTGACCTCGCGGGCCGGCGCCACGTAGCTGACCGGGGTGAAACTCATCGCCGTCAGCACCAGCACATAAGCCGCGGGGGAGAGTAGCGCCACGCCGAAGGCCCAGTGCCGGTCGTGGCGCCAGTGTCGCGTCACCTCGGGCCACCGCCGGACGGCGAATGGCGTGACCAGCACGAGCTGCGTGACGGCCGTGCCGGCGTCATAGAGGATCGGCGCGATCGCGAGCCCGGCGACGCCGTGCCGGTCCCAGAGCGTATAGGCGGCGATGAAGACCCCCGAGGTGATCCCGTAGCCCAGCGCGATCCGGAGGTGGGCGCGGTCTTGGTGCAGCAGCTTCGTGCCGCCCGCGACCCAGAAGACCCCGCCAATGACGAGGAAGGCTCCGGCGAGCGCGAGCGGGGTGGGGCGCTCGCCGAGCACAACGACGGCGGCGAGGGTGGAGAGCAGCGGGCCGGTGCCGCGGGCGAGGGGATAGATCAGGGAGAAGTCGCCGGTGCGGTAACTGCGCTGGAGAAAGAGCGAGTATGCGGTCTTGAGCACGCCACTGCCGAGGATCCAGCCGGCCGCGGTCCACGGGATCTCCGGCGAGTACCAGAGCACGTAGCCGGTCACGACCGGCACATAGATCACGCAGATGATCGCGCCGACCAGCCACACGAACGGCAGGCCGCCGCCCGCGCGCTTGGCGCAAAGGTTCCACGTCGCATGCAGCACGGCGGCGACGAGGATCAGGCCGAGGGCGGTGGCGTTCATCCGCGCCCGATGAAGGGGTAAATTTCCCCGAAGAGAACCCCGTTCTGCGCGCGGGGCGCTGTTCGCTTTTTGCTTCGGGCAGCATGGAGATCCCGCAAACGCTGCGCATGCCTGACCAACATATGCGCAGCGGGCGGCGGGCCGTTCGGGCATGCTGGCCGCCGACAACCCGAATTCCACCGCGAGCTTCCGCCGCGTTCTCTCCCTCGAATCTTCAACTCCAACACCATGAGCCTCTCCCACCGCTGGTCCAAACGCCTGATCCTTGGCGCCCTTTCGCTCTGGGGCCTCGTCTTCATCTCCTGTGTCGTGGTCGGCCGCACCGCCCTCGCGCCCCCGAAGATCGCCGGCGCGACCTTTGTCGGCACCAAGGAATGCATCCAGTGCCACTCTGACCAGACCGAGCACTTCACCACCGCCAGCCATGCGCGCATCGCGATTGCGGACGCCAAGGTCGGCGCGACGGGCTGCGAGGCCTGCCACGGCCCCGCCAGCCTGCACGTGAAGTCCGGCGGCGGACCGAACACGATCATCAATCCGCGCCGGTCCCCTGAGACCTGCTTCCAGTGCCACACCGACAAGCGCGGCCAGTTCAGCCTGCCGAACAGCCATCCCGTGATGGCGGGCAAGGTCTCCTGCGCCGACTGCCACAACCCCCACGAGGGCAACGCGGTCCCCGGCTCGGGTGCCGCCCTGGCGGACATGTCCGAGACCTGCACCAAGTGCCACACGGCCCAGAAGGGCCCGTTTGTCTTCGAGCACGCCGCCCTGCGCGAGGGCTGCACGGTCTGTCACAGCCCGCACGGTTCGGTGAACGCCAAGATGCTGGTCGCCCGTGACGCCAACCTCTGCCTGCGCTGCCATCTCCAGGCCCCCGATGCCGGGAGCAGCGGCCAGATCAACGCCAACGCCATCCTGAGGACCGTGGAGAACCACAACACCCGTCTCATGCAGGGCACCTGCTGGAGCGCCGGATGCCATGAGGCCCCCCACGGTTCCAACGCCAGCTACCACTTCCGCAACTAACCCCCAACCACTGGCTACCATGCAATCGACATCCTCATTCCTCCGTCGACCCGTGGGGGTCCTGGCCGGGGCCACCCTCATGCTCGCGGGCGGATTGTCGTCGTCCGCCAACGCGGCCGAGGACAGCGACCCGTTCCCGTCCTTCTAGAGCTACATCAAGATCGCCGGCCAGACCCCTTGGGTCACCGGCAACCAGGCCGCCTACCAGAACCGCACCCGCAGCAGCGGTGACGGCTCGGCTGGCATCGAGGACCTGCATATCTACAAGGACGTCTCGCGCACGTCCTTCTACGAGATCGACGGTCACGCCCTGACCGGGGCCAATGATTACCTCGCGCAGTTCAAGTTAGAGAAGACCGAGGTGGGCTCGGTCGAGGCGGGCTACAAGCGCTTACGCACGTTCTACGACGGCGCCGGCGGCTTCTTCCCCCTGAACAACGCGTGGCTGCCCCTGGCCAACCAGGACCTCCACACCGACCGCGCCACCTACTGGATCGAGGCCAAGGTCAATCTGCCCGACCGCCCCGTCTACACCGTGCGCTACGAGAACCTGCTGCGCAACGGTACCAAGGACTCGCTCCACTGGGGTGACAGCGACTTCACCGGCCTGCCCAACAACCGGCCGCCCATCTCGCAGGTCCGCAAGATCGTCCCGAGCTGGCGGCAGCTGGGCGAGCGCCATCAGGTCCTCGAGGCCTCGATCGCCCACAAGATCGGCAAGACCTCCTACCTCCTGAAGGCCGAGGGTGAGAAGACGCACAACCTCGACACCCGCAACGTCACCCGCTTCCCGGGCGAGGTCCGGCCTTTCCCGACTCCGGCCAGCACGCTGCTCGTCCCGGCGGAGAACATGAACAACCAGGTCATCCTGGCCCAGACCGACGGCATGGACACTACCTCGGCCAAGGTGATCGGCTCCACCGCGACGACGTTCAACCCGAAGTTCAAGCTGCGCACGGCCCTGAGCTACGAGCTGGAGAACACGGACTTCACCGGCGACCGCCCGCTCATCACCAGCACCCCGACCGCCGCCGGCGTCGTGCTCGTGACAACCAACAACTACCAGAACCTGACGGGCGGCTCCCGGATCAAGATCCTCGCGGGCAACGTGGTGCTCGACACCCAGCCCTCGGCCAACCTCGGGGTGCGGCTCTCGCTGCGCGGCGAGGACAAATACACCAATGGCACCGGCACCTTCGACGTGCTGTCCGCCAGCGGGACTCCGGCCGTGACCCTGGCGACCACGCCGCGGCGCGAGTTCGCCCGCGTCAAGGAGCACTCCCTGACACCGGACCTCGACATCCGCTACACGGGGATCCCGAACCTGGCGCTCTACGCCTCGGGCAACTGGCGGAACCTGAACGGCGACGAGCGCAATACCAGCGCCTTCAACCCGCTCACCGCCACCCAGGGCACCGTCGCCAACAACACCATCGGGGAGATCCACGCGAACTACAACGTGGGCGCCAGCTGGCATCGCTCCGACCTGCTGACGCTGCGCGGTGACCTCTCCTACAAGGATCACGAGTACTCCTCGATCGCCTACGGCCCGAAGCTGGGTGAGCGCTATGTCCGCAATTCGCAGACCAGCACCCTCAAGCTCACCGCGACCACGCGCCCCTCGGACCAGTGGTCATTCACCACGCGCTACATCTACCAGCACGGCGCGATGCAGGTGGAGGGATACCTGCCCGACCGGCCGGCCTACGACTCGATGGCGCTGCGGAACCACACGATTGACGAGACCATCGATTGGAACCCGACGAAGCAGTTCTACGCCCAGCTCAATGCCAACGTGGTCTACGGGTACATCAGCACGGTCTACCCGCGGGCGGGCATCACCGCTCCGACGACCCCGACCAACGTGGCCTTCAACACCAACGACGTCCTGCAGAACTCCAACAACAACTACGTCAATGGCAGCGTCCTGGCGGGCATGGTCCTGACCAAGAAGGACGACGTGCAGATCCAGTACACCTACTATCACGCCGCCAATGCCAACCCCCAGGTCGCCTACCTCTCGATGCCCTATGGCGTGGCGGCCTTGGATTATGCCGTCACCGTCGGCCTGAAGCACAAGGTGTCCGACAACCTCGTCCTCAACGCGAAGGCGGGCTACACCCTGAGCCGCAACGACACCACCGGCGGGCGCACCAGCTACCACGCCCCCATGGCCTACGTGTCGCTCACCTACGGGCTCTGAGCCGAAGTCAGCAGACGAGAGTCCAGAGTAGAGAGTCGAGAGCCGGAGCTTCCAGCCAACGCCCGGCATGGGTTTTCCCAAGGGCCGCCCAACCGGGCGGCGCTTTTTGTTCTTCTGCGGGTAGGGCTGCCTCGACGAGGCGGCCGTGATTGTCCGGATGCTTTGCCACCGAACCACCAAGACACGGAGCCCAAGCCTCAGCTGATTCGGATCCTGAAACCCAAACCCTCCGGGCTCTGCGTCTCTAGGCCTCTGTGGCAAAAAACGGTTTGAAATCATCGCGGCCGGCTCGTCGAGCCAGCCCTACCTGCCAATCAATACACCCCATCGCCGCGTCACGGATGATAATACTGCTTCCGGGCCTTGACCTGGACGATTTCAAAACCCGGGAGCACGACCGCGGTCAGGCAGCCGCCGAGCACGCAGGCGGTGTCGATGCCCATCGTCCATTTGGTGCGCACCACCTCGGGCCGGGGCGTGTGGCCGTAGATCACGAAGGGCGGGCCGCGCCACAGGTCGGCCCAGGGCTTGGCGCGCGGCGCCTCCGACCGCTTGCGGGCCTCTCCGAGGGAGTCGACCACCTGGATCCGGGTGACAATCCGCGCGGGCTGTGAGCGCCACGGGACATCGGGCAGGAATCCGCCGTGGACGAGCACGATCCCGTGCTGCCGGTCCTCGTAGGTGAGGCGCATCCTGGCCAGGTAGTCCCAGGAGGGGCGGTCCAGCGCGTCGAGCGTGGCGTGGTCGTACGGCTTGAGGTGGGTGGGGTCGTCGGTCTTCCGGTAATTGAGGAGCCGCAGCTCGTGGTTGCCCAGCAGCGCTGCGGTCGCGTGCTTCCGCGCGAGCTGGATGACCCGGTGGCTGTCCGGCCCGCGATTCACCAGGTCCCCGAGGAGCACCACCCGGTCGGCCCTTTCCGGCGCGAGGGTCTCGAGGAGGATCTCGAACTCCTCGTGGCAGCCGTGGATGTCGCCGATGACGATGAGGCGTCCGCTCATGTTCGGTCGGATCGCGGGCCCCGGCCGAGCGCGGCCGTTTGTGGCGTGAGTGGCAGGGCGCGCCCGGCCCGGGCGCGGATGAGGGGAACGGATGACATCGCGATGCCGGACACTGGTACGGGCGTGATTCCGTCACTTCCAGAGGAAATCCGGGACGACACCGAAACTTCACAATGCCCGGCCCGGCTTCCTTTTAACGCATTAAGTGAAAAGTGCGTAACGCGCCCGGTAGGGCTTCGCCCAGCATTTCACGTATTACGTGAAAGGGAGGCACGACCCAATGCTCCACGCGTTGTTGCGCGCTTGTCACGTCTCCGCCGCGCAATCGCCACGCGGGGATGCCAGGCTGGGTCTGCGGGCCGACCGTCGGCCGGCACCACGATTTGCACCTCGCCCTCGTCACCGAAACCTACGCACCCGAAATCAACGGGGTCGCCCTGACCCTGGGGCGGATCGTCGACGGCGCGGCGGCCCGCGGGCACCGCGTGACGATCATCCGGCCGCGGCAGCGGCACGAGTCCCCGCGCTCCTCGGTCACCCGCCGGCTTTCCTGCCTGCATGTCCGCCTGCCCGGGATCCCGTTGCCGGGATACCCGCAGCTCCGGATCGGCCTGCCGGCCGGCGGCCGTCTCGACCGCCTGTGGCGCCGCGACCGGCCCGACCTCGTGCATGTTGCCACCGAGGGACCGCTCGGCTCCTCGGCGATCGCCGCCGCCCGCCGCGCCGGTCTCCCGGTCACCTCGAGCTTCCACACCAACTTTGACCAGTACACGCGCGACTACCGCATCGGCTGGCTCGGGCCGCTCGTGGGCGCCTGGCTGCGCCGGGTCCACAACCGGACGATGCGCACCTATGTGCCGACCGGAGACCTGTGCGCGCGGCTCGAGGCGTCCGGCTACCGCAACCTCCGCATCCTCTCGCGCGGCGTGGACACCGCGCTGTTCAACCCCGCGCGGCGCGATGAGGCCCTGCGCGCCGCCTGGGGCGCCGGCCCGCGCGACCCCGTTGTGATCCACGTCGGCCGGATGGCGGCCGAGAAGAACTACCCGCTCGTCTTCCGCGCCTTCGCCGCGATTCGCGAGGTTCATCCCCGGGCAAGGCTCGTCCTCGTCGGCGACGGACCGCTGCTCACGTCCCTCCAGCAGCAGCAGCCCGACGCGATTTTCACCGGCTTCTACACTGGTCCCAACCTCGCGCGGTACTACGCCTCGGGCGACATCTACCTGCACGCCAGCACCACCGAGACATTCGGCAATGTTGTCCTCGAGGCCATGGCCAGTGGTCTCGCGCTCGGCGCCTTCCACTATGCCGCGGCGCGGGAGTTCGTCCGCCCCGGCCGCAGCGGCCTCACCTGCCCGCTGGGCGACGAGGCGGCGTTCCTCGCGCAGGCCCGGCGCCTGGCCGACGACGACGCACTGCGGCGCGAGCTCGGCGCCACGGCCCGCGCGGAGGCGCTCCCCTGGTCGTGGGATGCCGTGATCGACGGTTTCCTGCACGACCTCGGGGGCGCGGTCGCGGAGCACCGCCCGGCCGGTTCCGGTCCAGCCATTCATCCCGTCCCCTCCGCCCCATGAGCAAACCCATCCTCCATGTCCGCTCGGTGATCCTCTCCGATGTCCACCTCGGCACCCCGCACTCCAAGGCGGAGGAAGCCGCGTTCTTCCTCAAGCACGTCCGGTGCGAGCGCCTGATCCTAAACGGTGACATCATCGACGGCTGGCGTCTCCGCCGCGACGGCCGCTGGACCGCCGCCCACACCCGCTTCGTCCGGCGGGTGCTCACCATGGTCCAGAAGCGCGAGACGGAGGTGATCTACCTGCGCGGCAACCACGACGATTTTGTCGGGCGCCTGATCCCGCTTGAGCTAGGGCTGATCCGGATGGAGGAGGACATGATCCTCGAGACCCCGGCCGGCCGCTACCTCGTGCTGCACGGCGATGTCTTCGACGGGGTGATCAAGAACATGGTCTTCCTCGCCCACCTCGGCGACATTGGGTACGCGCTGCTCCTCCGCCTCAACCGCGTGTACAACGCGTGGCGGCGTTTCCGCGGCAAGGATTACTTCTCGCTGAGCAAGGCGATCAAGGCGCGGGTGAAGCAGGCCACGAGCTTCATCGGCAAGTTCGAGGAGCAGGTGGCGGCGCTGGCCCGCAGCCGCGGCTGCGTGGGCGTGATCTGCGGCCACATCCACACCCCGGCCAACAAGTGGATCGGCGGTGTGCACTACCTCAACTCCGGCGACTGGGTGGAAACGCTGTCCGCCATCGTCGAGCACCACGACGGCCGCTTCGAGCTGATCCATTTCGCGGATTTTGTCCGCCGTTTCCCGGAGCCGCCCCCGGCTGAGGCCGAGGACGGGGAACCACCGGACCACGTCGTGCCCGCCGCCGCCTTCCACGGGTTCGCAACATGAATCGCGTCCGCCGCACGGTCCTCATTCTCACCGCGGGTTATGGCGAGGGCCACAACAGCGCGGCCCGCGCGCTGCAGGCGGCCTTTCACGAGCACCCGGGGATTGATGCCAAGCTGGTCGACATCTTCGCCGACTTCGCCCCGGTGGCGAACGACTGGTCGCGGAAAGCCTACCTCCAGACGATCAATCGCGCGCCCGGCGTGTGGGGTGCCTGCTACCGGTGGCTGGACCGCTCGCGCTCCGTGCCGGGTCTCCTGCGGCTGCTCTCCGGCCATGCCCGGCTGCTCGAGCGGCGTCTGGCGCAGGAGCGGCCCGTGGCACTCTGCTGCACCTATCCCGTTTATCCCTGGCTGCTGCGGCAGCTCCGGAATCCGCCGCCGGTGTTCACCGTCGTCACGGATGCGCTGACCATCAATTCCCTCTGGTTCCGCGCCGCGTCCCGCCGCTGGTATGTCACGGACGAGGGCTCCGCCAAGGTGCTGGCCGGCGGGGGAATTTCTCCGGCCGACGTCGAGGTCTCCGGGTTTCCGGTCGGGCTCGCCTTTGCGGACCGGCCCGCGGCGTGGCAGCCCGCCGCCGAAGCCGGGGCAGAGAAGCGCGTGCTCTTCATGGTGAACTCCGGGCGCGCCGCGGCGGCGCCCGCCGTGCGGGCCATCCTCGAGCGGACGGAATGCGCGCTGACCGTGACCGCGGGCCGCGACCGGAAGCTCCAGCGTCAATTGGAGGAGATGGCGCCTTCCTTTCCCGGACGGCTGCAAGTCCTCGGCTGGACTGATCGCATGCCTGAGCTGCTCATGACCCACCACCTCGTGATCAGCAAGGCGGGCGGCGCGACGACGCAAGAGGCGATCAACGCGCTCTGTCCGATGATCGTGAGCCAGGTCGTGCCCGGGCAGGAGGAGGGCAACTGGGAACTGTTGCGACGGAACGCGGCCGGAGTACGCGCCGATTCCACGGAGGAGATGTGCGCGATGATCCGGCGGGCCTTCGTGGCGGAAGGCACGCTCTGGCACTCATGGCGGCGGCAGCTGGCCGGCATCGCCCGGCCGCAGGCGGCCCGCACCATCGCGCACTCGGTGCTCGAGCGGGCCGAAGCCCCGATTGCGGTGGCCGCCGCAACCTCGAATTCACGCTTCGGTAACCTCAAGGTCGCGGGATTGTAACCCGGCGCTGCTACCTTGCGGCGATGAAGACCAGTGCCCAAGCCGTCGCCACCGTGCCCGGGCCGCTTGGGCTGGGCCCGGTCGGGACGGCCCAGGATTTCCTGGTGACCCCCGTGCGCCAGGTGGGTGAGGACTGCGGTTTGCTGGCCTGCATCGAGTCGATCGCCCGCGACCGCAACATCCGGGTGGACCAGGCGTCGCTCAGTTGGCGCTATCCCCATTACCGGCGGAAACCCGCCTCCGACCGCGGCCGGGTGGGCGTCCGCGCCGCGCTCGAGATCATGGCCGACCTCGGTCTCTCCTCCAACTCGGAGACCGTCCATGGCCGCGCCCTCGCGATGCTCGCCGCGAAGATCCCGAACGGGGTGCTGCTCGTCGTGGAGGACGATTTTGGCGGCACCCGCTGGTGGCGGATCGCCGAGATCACGCCGGGGTTCGTGCGCGTGATGCAGCCCGAGGCGGCCGATCCCGCCCGGCTCGCCGAGCTGACCTGGGACGAGGTCGAGGCGCTGCGCGGGTGCGGGCTGGCCTTCGATCTTTGAAGCAGAAGTGAAGGTGAAAGAGGAAAGTGAGTGCGAAGGTGAAAGTGCGCAGCCGTCACCCGGTACCGATTCCGTACACTCTCACTTCCCACCCTCACGCACTTTCCTCTTTCACTTTCACACGGACGGGCGTCCCCGCCCCGTCAGTGCGTCATCTGGTAAAGCAGGATGTTGATCGCGAGGGGGTAGGCGATTTTCTCAGAGTAGCGCTCGAAGTAGTCGTGATCCTCGCCTTCCCGCTCCCAGCCGTCGCTGTCGTCGGAGTTGTGGAGGCTCATCGCCATGATCCGGCCCTTGGCGTCGAAGAGGACGCGGTGCTCGATGCGGGTGCCGGGAATCTTCATGCCGATGCGGATGTTGGCCACCTGGGCTTTCTCGGTGATGTTGAACACGGCCCGGTAGAGCGGGTGCTCGATCGGCAGTTCGACAAAATGAGACCCGGGGAGGATCTGGTCGAAGATCCGGTTCACGTTGTTGGCATCCGCATCACCCCAGGAATCGGTCATGAGCATGAAGCCACCGTTCAGCAGATAGGCCCGAAGCGCGGCGAGCTCGTCGGCGGTCAACGCGAGCGAGCCCGGGGCCGAGGCGAACAGGAAGGGATAATCCGCGAGCTCGGGATCGGTGGCCCGCACGATCCGGCCATTGGGGTCCACCTTCATCGCCGTCATCTGCTGGAGGCGGTAGGAGAGGTTGAGGTCGGCGTCAGGCAGGTCGGTGGTCCAGCCGCCCCGCCCGCGGCCGCCGGCCCGAATCCCGCCCGGGGTGTCGTAACGCAACCGCGCGAAGGTGAAAACGTCCCGCTCAAACCCGACCGGGTTGGCCCATTCGGGCGTGCCCACGCTGCGAGAACCAATCTCACGCGAGGTCCGGGTGTAGGGATCGACGTAGATCTGGCCGCCCCCAAAGATGCGGAACTGGGCGAACAGCGTGGATGCGACTCCCAGCGCCGCGAGGAGGAGGAGCCGCCTTGTGGTTTTGGGCAGGCGTTCCGGAGTCTCGGATAGGGCGGGCATGTTCCTGTGACGGCTCCGGAGCCGAAAATATGCCACCTGACGCCGAAATGTAACACCGACACCGTTGCGCCGCTCTTCCCGGGGGATGAACGTCGGTCCAGAAAAAGCCCGACCCATGAAAAAGAAATCGAAGCATGCGGTGAAAACCTCCGCCGTCCCGGCCCAGGCGGCCGCGCTGAAGCTCCGGCTCCGCCAAGTGCTCGAGCAGGCGCAGGTCGCCCAGGCGGTGGCCAAGGACGCCAAGGAGAAACTGAAGCGGGCCAAGAAACTGGCCAAGGTGACGCGCAAGGAGGCCAAGCGGCTGCGCAAGGCCGCCAAGGAAATGCAGGAACAGTTCACCTTTGCGACCAAGGCCGCGAAGCCGGCCGCGACGAAATCCCGGCCAAAGACCAAGAAGGCGGCCAAGGTTGTCCGGCCGACGGCCGCGCCCGTGCTTTCGCCCGATCCCACGCCGCCCACGCAGGAGGTACCGGCGGAGAGCCCGGTGAGTCACGGGTCGGCGGCTGCCAGCCCGGAGTCCGAGGCCGGTCACGGAAGTTCGACGGATAACTGACGTACCCCGGTAGGGCGGTGACCCCTCGACAGGCTCGGGGCCTTGAGCTTGTCGAAACGGCTCCGTCGCCGCCGAGGGCGGACGGCGCGGACGGAGTCCACGCCCTACCGGCAGTCTGTTGCGCGCTTCCGTCCGAATTTCAGATTTCAGATTTGAGATTTAGCCACGCCCGCGGGATTCCAGCCAGTCGATCAGCTCCGCCAGCACCGCATCGGCGAAATGCTGCTGGGTCGCGGCGCGGCTGAACCCGAGGCATTTGATTTCGCCCTGGCGCACGACGGTCACGCCGCTGCGGCGACGCATGGCGATGGCCCAATGCGCCAGGGGTGTAACGACCTGCTGCGGGGGCGCCGGCTCCGCGTAACCGGTGATCGCGGCGCCGATGTCACTCTTGAAGAGCCGGCACACGCCGCGGGCCATTTCCGCCGCCACGGCGGCGGAAACGCAGTTCACGTTCCGGGCGGCGGCGCGACTCACGCCGAGGTGCCGAACCTTTTCGTCCAGCGTGTAGGTGGTGATCCCGCCGAGAAAAAATTCCGAGGCGCCGGAAATTTCGCCGACCCGTGCCTGGATCCGGCCGCAGGTCACGCTCTCCGCCACCGCGAGGGTGCGGCGGGGACGCCGGAGCAGGTGGGTCTTCAGGGCGGGGAGAAGTTTCATGGGTGGATGACTTTTTGCCCGCGAATGACGCGAATGGTCGCGAATCTCGGAGGAGGCGGGGGAATACGATCAAGGCCAGGCGCGGGCGGTTTTCCCGGATTGGGTTCGGCCCTCGATGCTTGGTTCGCGTTCATTCGCGTTATTCGCGGGCAAACTGCCCGGATGCGTTTCATTTCAACTCCAACCCCACCGGGCAATGGTCGCTGCCCACCACCTCGGGGCTGATCCAGGCGCGCTTCAGGGCGGGGCGGAGTTTCTCGGCGGCCACGAAGTAGTCGACGCGCCACCCGATGTTCCGGGCGCGGCAGTTCATCATCTGGCTCCACCAGCTGTAATGGCCCGGGCCCGGCTCGAAGGCCCGGAAGGTGTCGATGAAACCCTGGTCGAGGATGGCCGAAAAATTGGTCCGCTCCTCCTCGGTGAAGCCCGCGTTGCGCCGGTTGGTCTTGGGATTGGTGAGGTCGATCTCGGTGTGCGCGACGTTGAGGTCGCCGCAGAAAATGACCGGCTTCCCCTGCTTCCCGAGTTTTTTCAGGAACGCGAGGAAGGCGCCGTCCCAATCCTGCGTGCGGTACGCGAGGCGGGTCAGGCCGCGCTGCGAGTTCGGCTGGTAGACGTTTACGAGGTGGAAGTCGGGAAACTCCGCGGTGAGCACCCGGCCCTCGTCATCGTGGCCCTTGATCCCGATGTGCGGGGTGACCGCCAGCGGCTTCACCCGCGTGAGGATGGCGGTGCCGCTGTAGCCCTTTTTCGAGGCGCTGTTCCAGAAAACCTCGTAGCCCTTCGGCCACTCCACGTGCTGCACGTCGCCCGGGTGGGCCTTGGTCTCCTGCAGGCAGACCACGTCGGCATCCGCCGCCACAAGATATTCCGCGAGGCCCTTCTTCAGGGCGGCGCGCACGCCGTTGACGTTCCAGGACACGAGCTTCATCGCGCCACGATTTCGATCAGCGTTTCTTTTTGCCAAAGAAAAATGCGAGCCACACGCCGAAGCTGAGCAGCAGGACGAGCCACCAGAGGTAACGCAGCTCGCGGGCGGCGAGTTCGACGAAGGCCAGTGCGCGCGGGAAGACCAGGCAGATGCCGACGAGCACCAGCCCCGCGATGATCCAGCCGATGGTGCGTGGTCGGATCATCGGCGGATCGCGGGGACCGGGGCCGGAGTGGCGGGCAGGTTGAGCGGCAACAGGATGTTGGCGCCGCCTTCGCCGCCGCCACCGACCACGAGCGGCGCCTTGCCATCCCATTTCTCCACGATCTGGAGCTGGATCAGTCCGGGGTTGTCGCGAATGGCCTCGGCGCGGACGCGAATGGCCTCGGCCTCGCCCTTGGCCTTGATGATCGCGGTGTCGGCCTCGATCTGCGCCTTTTGCTGGGTGAAGCGAGCCTTCGCGGCTTCCTGCTCCTGGACCATCTTGGACTCGATCGCGGTCTCGAGCTCCTTGGAGAGCGTGATGTTTTCCAGCACGATGTCCTCGACCAGGAGGATGTCGCCGATCTTCTTGCGGGCCTCGGCCAGCGTGCGGGACTTGATGTCCTCGCGCTTCTTCACGATCTGCTCGGCGCTTTGCAGGGCGGTGACCTCCTTGAGCGCTTCCTGGACGCGCGGGGCGATGAGGCTGGTGAAGGGATCGCCGTCATAGGCCTTGTAGATCTGGACGACCGAGGCCTCGGGGATGCGGTAGAGCACGCGGAGGGCGATGTTCACCTGCTGCAGGTCCGCCGAATAGCACTCGGCCGGGAGTTCGCGCGCGAGCTGGCGCACGGGGATGGAGACGATGTGGGTGATGAAGGGGGATTTGGTCCCGAATCCCTCCGGCTTGAAGGTGTCGTTGACCTTGCCGAGGGTGACTTCGACCCCGCGGAAGCCGGGGTCGACGACATAGGTCGATTGCGAACCGGCGAGGACGAGAACCAGGATGATAATGCCGAGGCCGATGAGTTTGGCGGGAGTCATGGGACGGATGACACAACCGCGCTGCCCAGCCCGCAAGCCTGCACCCGGTGGAATTGCCCGGGGGATTTCAACCGCCGGCTGCGGGCGCAGAGGCCTGCCTGCCGTTCTGGAAATGCTGCATGGCGATCCACCCGGACAATTTTTGCGCGCAATCCGATCCGATTTCCCTTCGGCTGCGTCGTACTCGCGGCCTGCCGGCTGCTTTAGTCTGCCCCTGATGAACCCCTTTTTCTCGTTTTGCCTCACGAATCGCCTCACGAGAGGCTTGGGCGGTTCGCTCGTGTTGCTGGTCGCCGGATGTGTTTCCCGGGTCCCGGCGCCCGCTCCCACGGCTCCACCTCCAGTCGCTGTCGCGCCTGCGCCGCCGGTCGTCATCCCCCCGGCCCCGCTTTCGACGCCACCGGCTCCCGCCGTCGTGCCGCCCCCGGTGATCCTGGCCCCGACCTTGGCGCCGACGGTGGTGGCCCCGCCGCCGGCTTCCTTGGCGGCGGTCGCGCCGGTTGATGATTCCGACGAGATCTTCGGGCTCACCAAGCTGCACCAGTTCCGGCTCGAGATTGCGAAGTCCGAGTGGGGCGTCCTCCAGACCAGCAGCGCGCGCGGCGGCCTGGGCGTGAGGGGATCCGATTATGTCCAGACCGACGGGCGTCCGGTCCATGTCGGCAGCGGTTTTGGCGGGCATTATCCCTGGGCGCGCGCCGACGTCTCGCTCGACGGCCGCGAGTTCAAGAACGTCGGCCTGCGGTACCGCGGCAACGGCAGCTTCAGCCAGTCCTCGGGCTTTGCGCCGCTCCGGGCGAACTTCAAGCTGAAGCTCGATGTGTTCGGGACCAAGGGCACGTGGCGTGACGAAAAGAGCCTGAACCTGAACGCCGGCGTGGTGGACACCTCCAACGTGCGCGAGGCGGCGGCGTTCGCCCTGTTCCGCGGGGCGGGTGTCCCGGCGCCGCGCACGGCCTATGCGCAGCTCACGTTCAATGTCCCCGATTTCTACAAGGACACCTCCGGCGGCTACGTCTACACGATGATCGAGAATGTCGGCACCCGCTTCCTGAAGCGCGCACTGCCGCCCGGCACCGGCCTGCTGATGAAACCCGAGGGTACGCGCGGCGGGATCCAGTGGCAGGGCGGCTCCTGGGCGGCGCACGCCGGAGTGTTCTACCCGGACCGCGAGGCCACGCCGCACGAGCAGCAGCGGATCATGGAGTTCTGCCAGCTGATCTCGCAGCCGGACGTTGCGCTCTTCCGCGCGCGCGTCGGCACCTACCTGGATGTCGACGAGTTCCTCCGCTTCATCGCGGTCCACGCCTTCATCCAGAACGGCGACAGCTATCTCCGCGGCACCCACAATTATTATTTCTACCTCGATTCTGCGGACGACAAGTTCCGCTTCATCCCGTGGGACCAGGACCTCTCCATGGGCAGCGGGAATTTTGGCAACGGGATCGACTTCCTGACGCCGTGGAGTGGCGACCAGCCGTTGATCTACTGGCTGCTCGATGATCCGGCGGTGAACGCACGCTACCGGGCGATCCTGAAGGAGCTCTCGGCCACCGTGCTGTCCCGGGCCGAGATCGGCAAGCTGGTGGACGCCCTGGAAGGCGTGGCGGGACGCCATGGCTATTCGCCGCGGAGCTTCCTCGACGGCCGCGCGCTCCAGCTTGAACGCCTCGTGGCGGGCTGGCCGGTAAAGTGAGAGAGGAAAGTGAAAGTGTCGGGCGGCAGAGGTAATCCCCGCCTGAAGCCGCGCGCACTTTCCTCCTTCACTCACTTTCCTCTCTCACTCACTTTCACTCGTATGACGACGTCCCCATCCCCATCCCTCGCCCCGGTCATCGAGCTTTCCGATGGGGGCAGGTTCCCCGCCGTCGGCCTTGGCACCTGGAAGCTCCCCAAGCCGCTGGCGCCCCGGATCGTGCAGGAGGCCATTCGCGGCGGTTACCGGCATCTCGACTGCGCGTGCGACTACGGCAACGAGGCCGAGGTTGGCGCCGGGCTGGCCGCGGCGCTCAAGGCGGGCGATTGCAGGCGCGACGAGATGTGGGTGACGTCCAAGCTCTGGAACACCTACCACGAGCCGAAGCACGTGCGCGCCGCGTGCGAGCGCTCGCTCCGCGACCTCGGGCTCAACGAGCTTGATCTCTATCTGGTGCATTTCCCGATCGCGCTGGCGTTCGTGCCCTTCGCGGAACGCTACCCGCCGGAGTGGTTCTTCGATCCGAAGGCTGCCCAGCCGGCGATGAAGCCGATCCATGTCCCTTACGCCGAGACCTGGGGCGCGATGGAGGAGCTGCAGCGCGCTGGCCTCGTGAAGCGGATCGGCGTGTGCAACCTCAACATCTCCATGTTGCGCGAGCTGCTGGTTGGCTGCCGCATCCGGCCGACGGTGCACCAGGTGGAGATGCATCCGTATCTTGGGCAGTCGCGGCAACTCCGCTTCTGCGCGCAGGAGAAGATCGCCGTGACGGCATTCTCACCGCTCGGCGCGCCGTCCTACCTGCCGCTCGGCATGGCGCAACCCGAAGAGTCGGTGCTCGTGGACCCCGCGGTCACGGCCATCGCCGCGGCCCACGGCCGGACCGTCGCGCAGATTGTCCTCCGTTGGAGCGTGCAGCGCGGTTGCGCCGTCATTCCCAAGACGCAGAGGGAGGCGCGCCTGGCGGAGAACCTGGCCCTGTTTGACTTCAAGCTCAGCCCCGCGGAGATGACGGCCATCGACGGGCTGGATCGCGACCGGCGGTTCAACGACCCGGGCTTCTTCTGCGAGAAGGCGTTCAACGCGTTTTTCCCGATCTTCGACTGAGAGCCGCGGCCTCCGACCGCGGCTGGCGGTAGGGCGGCGACTCCGTCGGCGCCGGGCAGGCTGCCAGCTCCGAATCAACATGAGGGTAAACCCGGCGCGGACGGAGTCCACGCCCTACCGGGAATCGGCGGCGCTCAACGCTTCGCGGGCCGGAAATCCAATTTCAGCACCGCCTGGTTCTTCGCCCAGTCGAGTGCGGGCAGGCCGCGCTGCGGGGCGGGGCGGCCGAGGGTCTTGCCAGCCCGGGGCGGGGGATTCCGCAGGGTGAGCTCGGACATGCCGTCGGTGAGGGTGATGCCGCCGATCCTGACCTGCCCGACGCCGCGGACCGCGATCCGCAGGGGCGTGTCCGCGGCGGGCGCCGGGACGCTGAATTCGCGGGTCAGGGAGGAACGCGGGCGGGCGGACGTGCCGCGGAACTCGATGGTGAAGCGGGCGCCGAGCTCGGCCCAGGTGCCGTCGGCCTGCCGGGCCTCGACGATCACCTTCTGCAGGGCGGGCGCGAAGTTGCGCACCGTGAAAGAGAGCTGCCAAGCTCCGCAGAACGGCGTGGCGTGATGGGCGATGGCGGGATGCTGCTGGGCGCGGATCAGCCAGTGCTGCCAGTCGTGGAGCCGACGGGCATCCTCGTGCAGCTGGGCGACGTTAGGGCTGGTGGCCTGCGGGTCGCGCGTGCGGGCCCACATCGCGTGGGCGGCGCGGTCACCGGCCCAGAGGGCGGCGCTGAACAGCTTGGCCTCCTTGGTGGCGGCGGCGAGGGCGGCGCGGATCCGGGGATCGGTCGGGCCGTGGTGGTGCAGCCATTGGCGGATCCGGAAAACCTCTGCGGCGTTGCGGCGGATGAAGGCGTCGCGGGCCGCGAGGTAGCGCCGGAAGGCGAGGCTGGCGGCGAGCGGGGCGGGCAGGTCCTGGGCGGCGTGGGCGAGGCGATCGATGGCCGCGAACTCGTGCGCGGCGGGCTTGGGTCCCTTCGCGCCAGGGCCGAGGTCCCAGCGGTGGTTGGACTCCCAGCGGGCGTACCCGGCGAAGGCGTAGCGGTCCGAGGCCAGCGCGACCTGCGCGGCGCGGCGCGCGGAGGTGCGGCCGAAGACGCGGGCGAAGCCGCGTTCCAGCATCGCGGCGGGTGAGGGGTTGCCCGCATCGAGCCAGAGCGAGGCCGCGGCGGCGTCGAGGACGGTCGTTAGCTCCGCCGCGAGTCGCCCGGTTTCCCATGAGGTCACGAGGAAACCCTTAGCCCCGACCCGGGCGCAGTGGTCCCACCAGGAGCGCAGGTTGGCGAGCCGGTCGGAAAACACCGGCAGCGGCTCGTGGCGGAACCCGCTGTTCATCGGGCAGCCCCAGTAGTCAATGCCCCGCGCCTGCAGCGGCGCGGCCAGGTCGCGCTCGGCGAAGTTGAAGAGCTCGACGCGCGGCAGGCGCTGGAAGGGATAATAGTACCAGTCGTAGGCCGCGATCCCGCGTGGCAGCCGGGCGATGGCGCCCGGCAGGAAGTACAGCATGTCGGCCCAGAGGCCGAGTTGCAGGCCGTGCCCGGTGGCGAGGGCATGCAGGCGGCCGACATGGGCGGCGAAGTGCCCGGCCAGCCCGCGCTGGGCGATGTCGCGCTGGCTCAGCGGATGCCGGCCGAGGTGGAAGGACTCATCAAGCCCCACGTGCACGCGGCCCGCGGTGCAGAACGGCGCCAGGTCGCGCAGCAGCTTGGTTGCGATCTCGAGGAAACGCGGATGCACCGGGCAGACCTGGCCCCGCTCCAGCGCCGAGCCGTCGGCGGCGCGCAACTCGTTGAGGTCGCGCAGCGCCGCTACCTTGATCAGGTACTGGGTGTGCCCGAGCAGGTTGACGATCGGCACGACCCGGATGCCGGACTTGGTGGCCGCGCCGACCAACGTCTCGAGTTGGCGGTAGGTGTAGGCGTCGGGCCGCGCGACCCCGGGCACGCTGGGGTATTCCACGGCGTCCTCGAGGTGCAGGTGGAGTTCCTCGTAACCCCACGCGGCGTAGCGCGGCAACTGGGCGGTGAGCCAGTCAAGGCGCTCAACCTGGCGGGCGAGATCCCATTGGAACGCACGGATCATGACGGAGCGAGAATCGTCACCCGCGGGCGGGGCGTCGAGCTTTGGCTGGAGTGTGAGCGACGGGCAAAAAACCGCGGTTTGTGGCGGACGGGTCACGCCCCAGTTACGGTCGGGTGATATCTGAACGACCCGCGCTCGCGGCGCTTGACCGCGATTTGCCGGCGCGCCCACGGTCGGTCTCGATGAACACTTACAACCGTATCCGATTCATTTTTGCGCTGACCGCGGCCTTGGGCTGCGCGTCCGTGCTCTCCGCCCAGACTGCACCGACCGGCTCCGTCGCCGGCCGCGTGACCGATGAGCAGACCAGGTTGTCGCTTGGTGGAACCCGCATCTCGGTCGCCGGCACCGATCTCACCACCTATGCCGACCGGACGGGCGGCTACAACCTGGCGAATGTCCCCGCCGGCGCGCAGACGATCGAGTTCAACTACGTGGGATATCCGGCGCTGCGCCTGCCGGTGACGGTCGGATCGGACGGGACGGTCACGCTTGACGCGGGCTTCGGCGGCACGGCGCTCGATACCGTCCGCCTGGACGCGATGATCATCACCGGCGACGCCGTGGGCCAGGCGCGGGCGATCAACCAGCAGCGGGCGGCAACAACGCTCAGTAATTTTGTCGCCGCGGATGAGATCGGTCGGTTTCCGGACCAGAACGCCGCCGAGTCGATGCAGCGCATCCCGGGGCTCGCACTCTATCGCGACCAGGGCGAGGGCCGCTTCATCGTGGTACGCGGTATCCGCCCGGACCTGAACAGCGTGAAGCTCAATGGCGTCTCGATGGCCTCGCCCGAGCGCGGCGACCGCACCATCGCACTCGACGTGCTGCCCTCGGATGCACTGGCGGCGATCGAGGTGACCAAGGTGCCGACGCCCGACATGGACGCCGACGGCCTGGGCGGGACCATCAACGTGAAGACCAAGAGCGCCTTCGATGGCGACGGCCAGCAGCTGCAGTTCACGGCCCAAGGCCAGTTCAACAACCTGCGCGACCGTTACAGCAGCAAGCTCAGCCTGACCGCCGGCAGCATCTTCAACGACGGCAAGGTCGGCGTGATCTTCTCCCCGACCTGGCAGGAGCGCCGGTTCGGTTCCAATAACTTCGAGGAGGCCGGCGGCTGGGCCCAGCGCGCGGTGCCCGGTTCCGTGACGGGACAGACGGCCTTCTTCTTCAACGAGCCGGCCTTCCGCGAATACGAGATCACGCGCCACCGCTACGGCGCGAATGCCGCGATCGAGCTGAAGCCGGACCAGGAAACCTATTTCTACCTGCGCGGCACCTTTTCCAAGTTCAACGACCACGAGAACCGCTATGTCCTGGACCTCCCGTTTTCCGAGGGGACCCTGACGGCGCTGACGGACACCAGCGCCACGGTGACGGGAGTCCGTCGCGAGCGGCATGACATCCGGATCCGCACCAAGCTCCAGGAAGTGTGGAACGTGGTGGCGGGCGCGGAAAAAACCGTGGGTTCCTGGCAAATCGACGGCCGGGCGGCCCTCAGCCAGGGGAACGAGGAGCGCCCCAACGAGATTACGGTGCGCTTCCGGAAGAGCACGCGCGGCACCGATTGGACCTATTCGTTTGCGAACGGCACCTACGCCCCGGTCGTTTCAGTTACGGGTGCCAACATATCCGATCCGGCGCTCTACAACGAAATCAGCCGCTTTCGGGTGGTGAATGCGCCGGCCAGCGAGAGGGAGACCAATCTGGGTGGCAACGCGCGCTACAATTTTCCGCTGTCGGGGCGTGGCACCGGCTTCCTGAAGGTGGGGGCGCAGTTGCGCCAGAAGGACAAGGTTAGTGCGAACGAAGCCGTGGACTATGCCGTGCCGGCGTCCTTCACCTTTGCCGCCATGTCCGAGCCGCAGGGCCCGAACGACTATCCGTTTCTCTCTTCCGGGCTGCGCGGCAGCGCGCCGAAGATCCAGGCGGCACTGGGAGCCGGCGGCTTTACCCCGACCCGGCTGTTTGCCGAGAGCACCCAGGATGACTGGAAGTCGACCGAGGACGTGGCTGCTGGTTACTTCATGGGCGGTGTGACCGTGGGCCCGCTCAACGCGATCGCGGGAATGCGTTACGAGGGCACCCAGTATAACAACGCCGGCAACGAGTTGACCGGGCCGACGGCCGTGGCTGTCAGCCGCGGCCGCGACTACACCAATTACCTCCCGGGAGCGTACCTGCGTTACGACCTCAACCCGCAGACCATTCTGCGGGCTTCCTGGAGCAATTCCCTGGCGCGGCCGAGCTTTGACGACAGCGCGCTGCGTCGCAGCGTTGATCTCGCGGCAAGCCGCGTGACCGAGGGCAATCCCGGCCTCAAGCCGCTGGAGTCCTCGAACCTGGACGCCTCGCTCGAGCGGTATTTCCCGTCGCTCGGCATGTTCTCCGCGGCCTATTTCCGCAAGGACATCGAGAACTTCACCTATCAGAAGACGATTCCCGGCGGCGATCCGACCACCGGGTTTGCCCTCGTGACGTTTGTGAACGGCAACAAGGCGAAGATCTCCGGCCTCGAGCTCGCCTGGCAGCAGCAGCTCCGTTTCCTGCCGGGCCCGCTCGACGGGCTGGGCGTCATGGTCAACTATACGATGACCAAGTCCGAGGCGACCTATCCTTCCCGCCCGGGTGAGACGCTCGATTTCATCGGTCAGTCGGAGGAGATCGGGAACGCCGCCCTGACCTATGAAAAGCGCGGGTTCTTCGTCCGCGCGTCGGTCAATTTCCGCTCGCCCCGGCTCCGCGAGGACGAGCCCCTTGGGCCCGATGCCACCACCGACCGCTGGGTGGACGACACGGCGCAGATCGATGTGAACTCCAGTTACCGCATCAACCAGAACTGGGAAATCTTCGCCGAGGCCCTGAACATCTCGAACGAGCCGTTCCGCGTCTACTTCGGCAAGAACGGCACGCGCCTAACGCAGTTCGAGGAGTACGGCTGGAGCGCCAACTTCGGCGTGCGCTGGAGGCAGTAATCCCGCGATGCGCATCCTCGCGATGGGGTGGCTCGCGCTCTCCGCGGGGCTGCTGTGTTCCTGCGCCACCGGCCTTGCGCCGGTGGCCAAGGACGCCGTCCGCCCGCGGATCGTGACCGAGCGCACCCGGCACGACACCGATGACCCGGCGATCTGGATCAACCCCGCCGACCCGGCGCAGAGTCTCGTGCTTGGCACCGACAAGGAAACGGACGGTGCGCTTTACGCCTTCGACCTGGCCGGGCGCGTGGTCCGGGTCGTGTCCGGACTGAAGCGACCGAACAACGTCGACCTCGTGCGCGGGCTGCGACTCGGCGGGCAGGAGGTGGACGTGGCGGTCGTGACCGAGCGCGAGCGCCAGAGACTGCGGGTCTTCCGGCTACCCGGGCTGGAGGATGTCGGCGGCGAGGGACTGGTGGTGTTCGACGGGGACACCAGCCGCGCCCCGATGGGCGTCGCGCTCTATCGCCGGCCCGCCGACGGCGCGGTCTTCGCGATCGTGGGCGGCAAGTCCGGCCCGGCGGAGGATTACCTCTGGCAATACCGGCTGGAGGACGACGGCAGCGGACGGGTGAAGCTGACCAAGGTGCGGGCCTTCGGCAGCTACAGCGGCCGCAAGGAGATCGAGGCCATCGCGGTTGATGCCGAGCTCGGTTACGTCTATTATTCGGACGAGACCTTTGGCGTACACAAGTACCACGCCGATCCGGACCTCTCCGATGCCGCCGTGGAACTCGCGGTCTTCGCCACCGAGGGCTTCGCGAGCGACCATGAAGGCATCTCGATCTACAAGCACGCCGACGGCACGGGTTTCATTGTCGTCTCCGACCAGCAGGCCAACCGCTTCCGCTTCTACCGCCGCGAAGGCGAGCCGGGCAATCCGCACGAGCACCGGTTCCTCCGGACCGTGCCGGTGGCCGCGGTCGAAAGCGACGGCAGCGAGGTGACCAGCCTCCCGCTCGGGCCCGGATTCCCTCACGGGCTCTTCGTCGCGATGTCGAACGGGCGGGTTTTTCATTTCTATTCGTGGGATGATCTGGCCGGTCCGGAATTGAAATGACGGCGGCGGGGCGGGGGCGCGTCCGGCCCACCCTTTCCGTTTGCGCCGGGGCCGGGTGGGTTTAACGCTCGGCGGCACACCTCCCATGAGCTTCAAGGCCGTCCTCAAATCCATCTGCTTCCTGATCCTGCTCTTCGTCGTGCTCTACGTGGGCATGTACAACACCGGCCGCATCAGCTTCGCCTTCCCGCTGGCGACGCCCAAGCCCATCAATGCCCCGGCGGCGCTGATCTTCTTCGGCATGTTCGCGATCGGCGTCCTCGCTGGCACGCTGCTCCACGGCAGCTCGGGCGGGAAGAAGAGCTCGTCAAAGGAGAAGTGAGCGGCGACCTGCCGCTCACGGTTATTCGTTGTCGGTTATTGGTTGTTGGGCTTGGAGAATGCGCAATGGCGCGGTAGGACTGGCTCGACGAGCCGGCCGCGATGTTTCCGATGCTGGGACACACGTCCCGGCCTTTTTTACCGCGGGCGGCGCAGATTATCGCAGACGATGGCCGCGGCGACGGCGGCATTGAGCGACTCGGCCGCGCCGAAGCGCGGAATGGTCACGCGGCGGGTCACGAGCCGGCGCACGCCTTCGGAGAGGCCGCGGCCCTCGCTGCCGATCACGATCACGGCGTCGGCGAGCCTCGGCAGGCCGTGGACATCGTCGCCCATGAGATCGCAACCGAGCACCGGGGTGTGCCGGCCGGTCAGGGCGGTGACCAGGTCGACGGTGTGCACGACCACCCGGGCGAAGGAGCCCATGCTGGCGTTGATGACCTTCTGCGAGAAAAGGTCGGCGCAGTCGGGGGAGAGCAGCACGCGGTCGACCGCGTACCAATCGGCGATGCGCAGGAGTGTGCCGACGTTGCCCGGGTCCTGGATGCCGTCGAGCGCCAGGGTGAGCCCGCGCTCAAGTGCGCCTTGGGGCAGGGGCCGGCGGGCGAGCGGGCCGACGGCGAGGATCGCGGACGGCGTCGGGAAATGGCTGATCCGGCCCATCTCCTCGGCGTCGATGCGGCGCAGGGTCGCGGGGGCCGGGCCGGTCCATTCCGGCGTGGCATAGAGTTCACTGAAGGGGAAGCCGGCGGCGAGCAGCTCGGCGACGACCTTCGGGCCCTCGACCACGAACAGGCCCAGCGCCTCGCGCGAGGACTTCTCGCGCAGCGAGCGCAGGCGCTGGATTTCCGGCTTGGTGAGCATGGCGCAGCGAACCAACGACCGCCGCCCGGGGCAAGCGCGCGGCCCGCCGCCTGATGGAATGTCATCTAATAGATGACGTTCCTTTCCGGGACTGCGCCCTGTGGAATGTCATCTAATAGATGACGTTCCTTTTCGGACTTGCGGCTTTTCAACACCGGCTCCCGGGGGTACGAAGAGGCATGAAACGTGTGAAGCTCCCCGTGGCCCTGGTCCTCCTCGGCGTCCTTCTGGCGGCACCGCTGGCATGGGCCGCGGCGGCCGCCGCCAAGCCGGCCGCGACCGCGCCGGCGGATCGCTCGCCGGCGGCACCGCTGGCGAAGGGGGTGGCGACGGTGACCGGCCTGGCCATTTCGCCGCTGCTGGGGACCGCGGGCTACGGCGCGTACCAGTACTTCACGGCCGACGAGGCCGCGCGGGCCGGGCTGCCGTGGTATGCGCAGATGAAATTCTGGCTGCCGGCGCTGCTGATCGTGGGGGTATGCGCGGCCAAGGACACGCTGGGCGCGGTCGTTCCGCCCGGCCTGAAGAAGCCGCTGGATGTGCTGGAGACGTTTGAGAACAAGATCTCGGGCCTCGTGGCGGCGGGCGCGGTGGTGCCGATCACGATGGGCACGGTCGCGGACGCGATCCTCGCCTGGCAGGGCGGGTCGGACCCGATGCTGCACGCCACCGGCCTGGCGGCGATCCACGTGGGGGCGGTCAGCGGGGGCTCGCTCCTGAGCCTGCTCACGATCCCGTTCGGCGTGGCTGTGTTTGCCGTCGTCTGGATGGCTGCGCACGCGATCAACGTGCTCATCCTGCTCAGCCCGTGGGGCGCGATCGATGCGGTGCTCAAGGGCGGGCGCACGGCGTTGCTGGGGCTCGTGGCCCTCACGGCGAACGTCAACCCCTGGCTGGGCGCGGCGTTTTCCCTCGTGGTGATTGTCGTGGCCTACTTCGTCGCGGGGTGGTCGTTCCGGCTGACGGTGTTCGGCGCGGTTTTCTGCTGGGACTTTTTCACGGGCCGGAGCGGACGCTCCCGGCCGAGGGAGAACGACAACCGGATGTTCGCGGGGGGCAACCTGCCCGGCGTGCCGGCGCGGACCTACGGCCGGCTGGTGGAGCGCTCAAGCGGCACGCTGGAGTTCTTCCACCGCCCGTGGCTGGTCGGGGCGGAAAAACGCGTGACGGTGCCGGCGGGCCGGATCCAGGTCGGCCGGGGACTCTTCCTCTCCAGCATCGCGACGGAGTCGGGCGACACCTTTTTCCTGCTGCCGCCGCGCTACCGGGGGCATGAGGAGGAGCTGGTGCGGATCTACAAGTTCACCGGCGGCGTGCAGCCGGCCGGCCTCCGCAAGGCCTGGAGCCTGCTGCGCGAGCTCTTCGGGGGCGCGGCCGCGAAAGCGCAAGTGGTGGCATGAAAAATATTCCGGTGCGCCGGGGCCTTTCTTTCATCGACAGACCGGTGCCCGGGTGCACATTGGCGGCGGAAAATAACTCCTGATCGATGGAAAATCTGCGCGGGGCGACAGCCCCAAAACCGCGGCTGAGGGTTACGGCAAAGGTGAAAACCTTCGTCCTAGACACAAACGTCCTGCTGCACGACCCGCAGTCCATTTATAAATTCGAGGAGAACAACCTCGCCATCCCCGTGGAGGTCCTGGAGGAGCTCGATGCCATCAAGGGCGAGCAGTCCACGGAGCGGGGGCGCAACGCGCGCCGCGTTCACCGGATCCTGCAGGAGCTTCTGCCCGACTCCCGCTCGATGCACGAGGGCGTCGAGCTGCCCAACGGCGGCACGCTCTCCATCATCATCAACCCGTACCTGACGGAGGGGCGCACGTCGCCGGCGATGGACCGGCTGCGCGCGATCCTGCCCGATCTCACGAAGAAGGACAACCGCATCATCGCCGCGGCGCTGTTCGTGCAGGAGCAGTTCCCGCCGCCGACGATCCTCGTGACGAAGGACGTCAACGTGCAGCTCAAGGCCCGCGCCGTCGGTCTCGAGTCCGAGGATTACCTCAACGACAAGGTCCCGGAGCAGGATGAGGAGGCGAGCTACCGCGAGATCTCCCTCACGGTCTACGAGCTCCAGCGCTTCGCCTCCGAGGGCGAGTTCGAACTCGGCGCGGCCAGCCGCGGCCTGCACCTCAACGAGTACCTCTTGCTCCGCTCGGACGAGGGCAAGACGATGCCGGCCCGCTACTATGGCGACGGCCTGGTCCGCCGGCTGAAGCTCCCGGATTTCCTCCGGGCCCCGGGTGGGATCCCGATCCGCGCCCGCAACCTGGAGCAGCAGTTCCTGCTCGATGCGCTGCTCGACGACAGCATCCACATGCTGACCTGCTACGGCAAGGCGGGCACGGGCAAGACGCTGCTCTCGATCGCGGGGGCCCTGCACCAGGTGACCGACGACAATTCCCGCTACGACGGCGTCTCGATCTCGCGTCCCGTGATCGCGCTGGGCAAGGACATCGGCTTCCTGCCCGGCACGCTGGAGGAGAAGATGAAGCCCTGGCTGCAGCCGTACTACGACGCGCTGGAGGTCCTCATCCCCTCGAAACCGCCGAAGGAGCCGCAGTTCGCCTCCAAGAAGGTGGCGAAGAAGATGTCGAAGGGGCACGACGGGCACCACGGGGCCGTGATCCACGCCCCGGCCCACCTGCCGCACGCCCCCGGCGGGATCGTGGCGAAGCCCTACGAGCGGCTGCTGAAGAGCGGGCTGGTGGAGATCGAGGCGCTGGCCTTCATCCGCGGCCGGTCGATCGCGCGCCGGTTCTTCATCCTCGACGAGGCTCAGCAGCTGACGCCGCACGAAGTGAAGACGGTCATCACCCGCATTTCCGAGGGCTCGAAGATCGTCCTGATCGGCGACCCGGCGCAGATCGACAACCCGTATGTCGACGCGCGCAGCAACGGCTTGGTCTATTGCCACAACCGCATGAAGGGGCAGGCCGTGGCCGCGCACGTGAAGCTGACGAAGGGCGAGCGCTCGAAGCTTGCCGAGCTCGCGGCGGATCTGCTCTGACCGCCGCCACGGGCGGCGGAGGAGCGGGGAAGGGGAAATTGGAAATTGGCGGAGAGCCTCCGAGCCCCGACCCGTCGGCCGGATTCCGGACCAACTGCCAATTACAAACTGCCAACTTCCCCGCGGGAGGCCGGGCCCTTGCGACCGAGAATGGAGAACGCTCCCGCCCGCCGGGCCGCGACCTCCATCACCAAGGCAAACGCGGCCGTGAAGAGCATGTCGCTCACGAACGTGTTGCGGAAAAAGAGCAGGGTGGGCGCGAACTCGGGGTGCCCGATCGTCATGGCCTGCCACCAGCCGGCGGCGGTGCCGGCGTAGGCGGCATCACCGGCCCACGAGGCGGTGTTGGTGACGAGATAGAAGAGCAGGGAGCCGCCAAGGGCGCCGCTGAACAGGTTGGTCCAGGAGCGGCGCACGGCGACGAGGCGGCCGAGGCCGAGCGCGGCGGCGAAGCAGAGCAGGCGGATCATGGCACCGGAGGTGTGCCACTCGTACCCGAAGTGCACGGCGTAATAGCGGTCGATGTAAACGTCCGAGAGGACCAGCGCGATGAACGGCACGAGCCAGAGGCGGCGGTCGCGGAAGTAGACGGCGCCGCAGAAGGTCAGCGCCATCAGGGGCGCGAAATTGGACAATTCCGGGGCGTGCACGGCCGCCATGCGCCACGCGGCCGAGAGGACAATGAGGATCAGGGCGAGAGGCATGCCGGCCATTGGAGCGTTTACCGGGCGAATGACAAGCTGTCCGGCGGGGGATGACAGGGATGGGGCGGCAGGAGGCTGGCGGTAGGGCTGGGTCGACGACCCGGCCGCGATGAGGCCAGAAGGGTTTTTGCCACAGAGGCGCAGAGAGCGCAGAGCCCACGCCTCGTTGTTTTGGCTTCCGAGCCACAAATCTCCGACCTCGGTGTCTCTATGCCGAAAAAACGGTTTGGGATCCAAGGCGTTTGGGGAACACATGCCCGGCTTTGAACCGGCGGCGAGCGGAGTCGCCGCCCTGCCGGGGAGGCCGATCCGGCCGGCTTGTCGAGCCAGCCCTACCCATTGATCCGGCCGGCTCGTCGAGGCCGCCCTGCCCCGGATCCGGCCCGCCGGGACGTCGGGCCCTACCTTTAGCTCCGCCGGCGGCGGAGGCGAAGGGCGAGGGCACCGAGGCCGGAACCGAGGAGGAGCCAGGTGGAGGGCTCGGGAACGGGGGTGAAGTTCAGAAGCAGGCTGCGCTGGGCGAGGCCTTGGGAGATGCTGAACCGGCCGCCGTTGAGCGCGTTGGTGAATTCGCCGGGAACGAGGTTGAACTGGGCCGCGTTGAAGCCGGTGATGTTCGCGTTGGGCGAGTTGGCGAAGGTCCAGGAGTAGGACTGGCCGGGGTTGAAATTGAGCGCATTGCCGTTGTTCCCGTCGTTGTTGAGCGAGACGATGTTGAAGGTGATTGTGTTGGTCGGACGGCTTTACCAGCGATCCCACCCAGTTGCTCGGGCTCATCACCGCGCCCGGCACGTTCTTGTCGAGCAGGTCGCGCACCTGGTCGCGCTCGGCGAGGCCCTGGGACATGTCATCAAAGGCCTGGGCCAGGCGCCCCAGTTCGTCCGTCCGGTAAGGCCCGCCCTGCACGCGATAGTCCCCGGTGGCGATCCGGCGAGTCTGCTCGACCAGCGCGACGATCGGGCGGACGAGGCGTCCGGCAAAGGTCCGGCTGAGCAACACCGCGATCAGCAGACTGCCGATCGCGACCCACTGAAGGATGTTTTGCAGCGTAAGTGCGGGCCCGAGCTTTTCATCCAGCGAAAACTGGAGCGCGAGAGTGGCGGTTTGGCCGGCACTGATGGGCAGCCGCCTGACGTCCACGAGGGCATTTTCTCCGTTCAGCACGATCTGACGGATGCCGGCCGCGGCTTGGTTTCCGGCCAGGGAAGCGGCGAGGGCTTGGGCCAGATCGGTCGGCAAGGTGGTGGCCAGCGGGTGGCCCTGCTGGTCGAGGAACGTGAGCTCGATCCCGGTGATCTGCTTCAGGTCGCGGACGAATTCACGGTCGATCTGGAATCCGATGGCCAGCCAGGAGATGATATCGGGGGCCCGGACGGGTGCGACCACAAGGGAGAACAGCTGGCCATCGAAAAAGCCGAAGCCCGAGGCCGATGGCTGGGGCCGCGGGTCGGCCTCCGCCCGGGACACCAGCCCTGCATGGAAGCCGGGCGCGGGAGCGGCGGACGACGTGGAGGCGAGCGTGCGACCTTCGAGATCGAGGGCAGTGACGATGTCGCTGCGGCTGCTCAACTGGATGCTTTCGAGCGCGGACTTAAGGGTAACTGCGTCGTCCCCGACGAAGAGCGGCTTGACGGCATAGTCGCGGGCGGCCGTTGAGGCGCCGGCGGCGAGCAGGTTGTTGC
This sequence comes from Opitutus sp. GAS368, assembly GCA_945903545.1. Classification (GTDB taxonomy): domain Bacteria; phylum Verrucomicrobiota; class Verrucomicrobiia; order Opitutales; family Opitutaceae; genus CAIYFD01. Next base: position 54,063 of record CAMDOO010000003.1, read on the forward strand.
GCTCGGCCACCAGTTTGGCAAACGCGCTGCCGGCCTTTTGGAAATCGCTTTCGATCAGTTCCTGCGCCTGGCGGCGGTTGTACCGCGAGACAATGAACCAGGTGGCGGCTTGGGCTCCCGTGACCACCAGCGCCATCAGGAGCAGCAGCTTGGTGCCGAAGCTCTGGAAACGCGGGATCACGGCGGGAGCGGCGCGCGTTTCCGGATTACTTGTACGAGCCCGTGCCGCCGTCGGGAGCCCGGCGGACGCGACGATCAATGCCGAGGGTGACCTTCATGACCTGGGTCGCGGGATCGGCGGTAATCGTGACCTCGCGCTGCTCCGGGACCTTGAGGCGCGGGTGCCAGACCTCCAGGCGGTAGCGCCCCGGGGGCAGTCCGCTGACCGCCGCCACGCCGCTTGATCCACTCTTGGCAAAGTGCGGTGTGGCGAGAACCACCACATAGGCGGCCATCCAGTCGTGAATATTGCAGCCGAGGCTGACGATGCCCGGCTGGTCAAACAGCACGGTTTCCTTCGGCTCCCCCCGGTAGAGCTGGAGGTCGAACTTTTTGGCTTTCGAAACGGAAAAGACATGGTGCTGAACCTTGTCTTGGTTCGGGAAATTCACCCGGGTGCCCGTGACCACCGGCGTCACGTAAGGTTGGAATTCCTCGCCCTGCTGGATGATGGCGACCGGCTCGGCGGGAGGCGCGAAGGTCACGCTGCGGTCCAACGGCAGCAGCGAGGTGACGGCGTCGTCCACCGGCGTGCCCGTGGTGTCAACAATCTCAACGCGCATGCCCATGACGGTCGGCTCGGCGGCGGCCAGCGCCACCGCGGCGAAACTGGCCGCTGCGACGCCGACGAGCCAGGGGAAGGACATTTTCATGCGAGTTAGAAACTGTGATTCAAGGAGAGTGAGACCGGGCGATTGGCATAGGTGACTGGCCCCTGGGAGGTCGTGCGGCGTTCGATCGCCAGCACCAGCTCGCTGCGGGGGCCCAGAGTGTGGCCGAGTTCGAGGCGCACGGCGTCGGTCCGCGCGATGAAGTAGTATGCGATCATCGGCTGGTCGCGGTCAAAGGAGGTCACCGTGGTCAAAGCCTTGCCGGCTTTCACCAACACGGGATGGGGCGGGGTGGCGTAGGAAAGAACCCCGCCATGGCGATGCCGGCCGGTCAGGGAAATGCGCCAGGTGCGGCTGAGATCGGCATTGAGCGTGGCGGTCGTTTCCCCGTCGGTGCGATCGAAGGCATGGGCCTTGCCGTCGTACCGATTGAATTCATGGCCGAGCAGCACCCGCCAAGAGGTGCCAAAACGTTTGCGTACCGAAAGGGCCGCGCTGCCGGCGCGGCCCGACCGGCCGTTTTCCCGGGCGAGGAAATCATCGGCGACGAGGTCCACCCGCAGCGCGGGGGCCTGCGCACCGAGGCCGAATTTATGCTGCCAGCCCAGACGGACCCCCGCGGCCATCCGGTCGAGCCCGTCGTAGCGGGGCCAGATTTCGGCGCGGATCCTTGGGCCGAGGAAAACCGCATTGTCCCGGCCCAGGCTCCAACGCCAGGTGGCCGCCGCTTCCTAGGTGAATTCGAGGGCGCCGACGATGTCGGCGGCGCGATCGGCATTCGTCGCGTTGTCGTGCCAGGTGGTGGTCGTGAGTGTGCCGGACACCAGGCTTGGGGCTGCGGCGCGGGCCGAGGCGGGCAGGAGGGCGAGGACGCCGACCAGGGCGAGCAGGGCGAAGTCTGTCGGAGCGGCTTTATGCCGCGAATGACCGGAACCACGGGCGATGAATCGCGGCATAAAGCCGCTCCTGCCGTTCGAAGTCAGGGGCGGACTCATAGCAGCGGCCGGAGGACCTTCCAGACGTTGTCGGCGAGGATGGCGTGGCCTTCCGGCCGGGGGTGGATGCCGTCGCCCTGGTTCAGCTCGCGCCTGCCGCCGACGCCCTCGAGCAGGAAGGGCACGAACGCGATTTTGTTTTTCTCGGCGAGGGCGGGAAAGAGCTCGCGGAAGGCCTTGGTGAACTCGGGGCCCATGTTGTCGGGCATCACCATGCCGGCGACGACGATCCTCGCCTGCGGGTACTTGGCGCGGACGCGGTCGATGATCGCCTGGAGGTTCCGCCCGGTGACGGCTGGCGCCGTGCCGCGGAGCCCGTCGTTGGCGCCGAGCGCGAGGACGAACACGTCGATGGGCTGGCGCATCGCCCAGTCGATCCGCGACAGGCCGCCCGCCGAGGTGTCGCCGCTCAGGCCGGCGTTGACGACGCGGTAGTGGAGGCTGGCGGCGTCGAGCTTGTCCTGGATCAGGGCGGGGTAGGCCTCGCGGCCGGGGTTGGCCAGGCCGTAGCCGGCGGTGAGGCTGTCGCCGAAGAAGACAATATTGGGGGTTTCCGCGGCCGCCGCGGCCACTCGGGGCGCAAGGGCGAGGGCAAGCCCAAGGAACAGGAAGGCACGGCGGAAGAGGGGGCGGACCGCTGCCGACTTCTGGCGACCGTTCGGCATCATGGGCTTTCTTTCCGGGAATTCATGTATTTGGTGACTCTCTTCATGAGTGTGCAATCCATGCTGAAAGTCGAGCGGCTGACCAAGACCTATCCCGCGGCGGGCGGACCGCTGACCGTCCTGCGCGAGGTGAGCTTTGAGCTCCCGGCGGCGGCCAGCCTGGCCATCGTTGGCCCCAGCGGCAGCGGCAAGACCACGCTGCTCGGCCTCTGCGCCGGCCTCGACCGCCCGAGCGGCGGGCGGGTGGAACTGGCGGGGGAGGACATCGGTCACCTCGACGAGGATGCCCGCGCCCGGGTGCGCAACGCGCATGTCGGCTTTGTTTTTCAGAACTTCCAGCTCATCCCGACCCTGACGGCGCAGGAGAACGTGCTCGTTCCGCTCGAGCTGCGCGGCGAAGGCGGCGCGGAGGCGGAGGCCGAGGCGCAGCGGCTGCTGGAGCGGGTGGGGCTGGGCGCCCGCCGCGATCACTACCCGGTGCAGCTCTCGGGCGGCGAGCAGCAGCGCGTGGCATTGGCCCGTGCGTTCATGAACCGGCCGAAGATCCTCTTCTGCGACGAGCCGACCGGCAACCTCGACGACGACACCGCCGCCGCGATGGTCGAGCTGATCTTCGGCATCAACCGCGAGCGCGGCACGACCCTGGTGCTGGTGACGCACAACCTCGAGCTCGCCCGCCGCTGCCAGCGCATCATGCGCCTCAAGGGCGGGGCCGTGATCAGCGATGAAAACACCTTGGCCCGCGAATGACGCGAATGACCACGAATCCAGAAACGACCGTCGCGGGAAAAGTTATTTTTGCCGACGAGAGCTACCGGATCATGGGAGCTTGCTACGAAGTCCATAACGACAAGGGCAGTGGTTTTCTGGAGGCCGTCTATCAGGAATGCCTGGCCCTCGAGTTTGCCCGCCAGGGTATCTCCGCCGAGGCTCAGGTGGCGTTGCCTCTGACATACAAAGGGACGGCTTTGCAGCAGGTCTATCGCGCCGACTTTGTCTGTTTCGGAAAAATCATCGTGGAACTGAAGACCGTGGAACGGCTCGCGGATGAGCACGTGGCTCAGGTTCTGAATTACCTGAACGCCACCGGGTTTGAACTCGGTCTTTTGGTGAATTTCGGCCACCACCCCAAGTTGGAGTACAAGCGCATCGTGCGCACCCGGCCATGAATCTGGATTCGCATCCATTCGCGTTATTCGCGGGCAACTCCTCATGAATTTCATCCTTACCATGGCCTGGCGGGATTCCCGCGCGTCGCGGAAGCGGCTCGCGCTGTTCTCGCTGTCCGTGGTGCTCGGCATCGCGGCGCTTGTCGCCATCGGGTCGTTCAGCCGGAACCTGCGGCAGGCGGTCGAGGACCAGGCCAAGGGCCTCCTCGGGGCGGATCTCGTGATCGAGTCGCGCGATCCCCTCAGCGCCGGGCTGCAGGCGTATGCGGCCAGCCTCGGCGAGGTCTCGCGCGACCAGATGTTTTCCTCGATGGCGGTGTTCCCCTCGGCCGAGGGCGGCACCCGGCTCGTGCAGCTCCGCGCCATGGCCGGGGCCTTTCCCTTCTACGGAGATTTCGTCACGACCCCCGCCGACGCCCCCGCGAAACTGCGCGCGGGCGGCAACGTGGCGATCGTGGAGGAAACCCTGCTCGCGCAGTTCGGCGTGCCGGTCGGCGGCCAGGTGAAACTCGGCCAGACCACGTTCAACGTGATCGGGGCGCTGGAGACGATCCCTGGCGAGTCGATGGCGATCACGATGCTCGCCCCCCGCATCTTCATCCCGCTGGACGCGCTCCCGGCCACCGACCTGGCCGGCCCGGGCAAAGAGGTCCTCACCCGCCACCGGATGCAGTTGAAGCTGCCGAACACCAGCGACGCGCTCGCGGTCGAGCGCGACATCCGTGACCGCTTCCGCGGCGAGCGGCTTTCGAGTGACACGGTCGAGGAGCGGAAACGCGAAATGGGCCGGGCGCTGGAGAACATCCAGGGGTTCCTGAGCCTGGTCGGCTTCATCGCGCTCTTCCTCGGCGGTGTCGGCGTGGCCAGCGCGATGCACGTCTACGTGCGGCAGAAGGTGACGACCGTCGCCGTGCTGCGCTGCCTCGGCGCCAGTGCGCGCCAGAGTTTCTCGGTTTATCTGCTGCAGGGCCTCGGGCTCGGGCTGTTCGGGGCGGTGCTCGGGGCGTCGCTCGGCGTGGCCGTGCAGTTCGCGCTGCCGGCGCTGATTGCGGACATGCTGCCGGTGAAGATCGAGCTTTTCATCGCGTGGCCGGCCGTGGCGGAGGGGATGATCGCCGGGCTGGTGATCTGCCTGCTGTTCGCGCTGCTGCCGCTGCTCGCGATCCGGAAGGTGTCGCCCCTCGTGGCGATCCGCTCGGCGTTTGCGGAGCAGGGCACGGGCTCCGATCCGTGGCGGGTGGTGATCGGGGTGGTGATCCTGGGGGCGGTGGCGGGGTTTGCGATCTGGCAGACCGGGGAGACGGACATCGGGCTGGGTTTTGCGGGCATGCTCGTGGTCAGTTTCGCGCTGCTGACCGGGGTCGCGCAGGCGGTGATGTGGTCGGCGCGGCGCTGGTTCCCGCGCGGGCTGCCGTACGTGGCGCGGCAGGGCGTGGCGAATCTCTACCGTCCGAACAACCGTACCGCGCTGCTTCTGGTGTCGCTCGGCCTCGGCACCTTCCTGATCCTCACGCTTTACCTCACGCGCACGACCCTGCTGCGCGAATTGCAGCTCGCCGACGAGGCGGGGCGGCCAAACCTCCTGCTCTTCGACGTGCAGGACGACCAGGTGGAACCCCTGCGGAAAATTGCGGCGGACGAGCGGGTGACCGTGGTGCAGTCGGCGCCGATCGTCTCGATGAAGATCGCCCGGCTGAAAGGCCGGCCGGTGGAGGAAATTCTGCGCGACAACAACCGCGGCGGGCGCGGAGGCCCGGGCGAAGGCGACCCGGCCGAGGCCCGCGGGGGTGGTGGCGGCCGCGGCGGACGGGGCGGCGGCGGAGGGGGCGGGCCCTCGGGTTGGACGCTGCGCCGCGAGTACCGCTCGACGTATCGCGAGGCGCTGGACCCGACGGAGGAGCTGATTTCCGGCACCTTCACCGGCCGCGCCGAGCCGGGGGCGGCGGTGTATCCCATTTCGCTCGAGCAGGGCGTCTTCAACAGCATGGGACTCCAGCTCGGCGATGAAATCACCTGGGACGTGCAGGGGGTGATGATCCCGACGAAGGTGACGAGCGTGCGCACCGTGCAATGGCGGCAGATGGGCGCGAATTTCTTCGCGGTGTTTCCCGCCGGCGTGCTCGAGGCCGCGCCGAAGTTCCATGTCATGGCCCTGCGCGCGGCGAGCCCGGCCGATTCCGGCCGGCTGCAGCGGACCGCGATCGCGGCGCACCCGAACGTGACGGCGATCGACCTGGCGCTGGTGATGCAGACGATCGACAGCGTGACCTCGAAGGTCTCGTTCGTGATCGAGTTCATGGCGCTGTTCACCGTCGCGACCGGCATCATCGTCCTCGCCGGCTCCGTGATGACCGGCCGTTACCAGCGCATCCGCGAGACCGTCCTCCTCCGCACCCTCGGCGCCTCGCGCCAGCAGCTCGTGCGCATCCAGCTGATCGAGTACGCCATCCTCGGCCTCCTCGGCGCCGTCGTCGGCTGCGGCCTCGCGGTCGTGGGCAACTGGCTCTTCGCCTACTACGTCCTCGACCTGCCCCCCGCCGCCCCCCTCGGCCAGCTGGCCGTCGCCGTGCTCGCCGTGATGACCGTGACCCTGACGACCGGTCTGCTCTCGTCCCGAGGCATCACGAACCACCCGCCGCTGGAAGTGTTGAGGCAGGAGACGTAAGCGATCATTCCTATTCTTGGGCCGAGCCAAAGGGGCTGGGCCGTACATTATCACATTCTCCGGCTTGTCGGGGAAGGAATGTCACAAAGTACGGCCCAACCCTTCTGGAGGGACCCCTCACGTCACGCATTCCGTGACATTATAGGTGGGGCCCTTCTGAGGCATCGCGGCCTGCTCGCTGCGGCTTGGCTGCTTGGTAGCAGCATCATGGCGGCCTGATGGCGGTGTGGGACTCCGGGTAGCAAAGCTATGGGGGTGAGGCGATCCCGGCCTGGACTCTGCGGCCGCGGCGAACTCGGCGTGAAACCATCCGGCCCAAAAAATGCGCCGGATGACCGATTGGGTGAAAGATTGGGGCCGGATTTTACGTTCTACCGGGTATGGACCAAGTTGTACCCGAAACCTTGGATGAGGAAGTACCTGTGTTGGGGAGTCATCCGGCTGGAGGCGGCCTCCCATGCCGGAGCTAGCCCGCTTCTATGGGATTGTCATCCGCATGTACTGCGAGGTGGGCGAGCCGCACAACCAGCCGCATTTCCATGCCTATTATCAGGACCAGACCGGGGTCTTTGCCATCCGACCGGTCCGCTTGATCGCTGGATCGATGCCGCCGCCCCAGCGCCGGTTGGTCGAGACATGGGCCCGGCTGCACGGAGACGAGTTGCAACGGGATTGGGAGCTTCTACTTTCCGGAGACCGACCGCATCCGATCCAACCCCTGAACTGAGCCATGTCGCACCTGATTGCCAAAGTGACCTCGTTCGAGCCTCTCGGCGGGCATGTGTTGCGGGTCTGCTTCGATGACGGGGTGGAGCGCCGGATCGACTTCCTGCCTGTGCTGGGCGGGAAACTGTTTTCCCCGCTGCGCGATCCGGCGTTGTTTGCCCAAGTGAAGCTCGATCTCGAGTGTCACACGCTGGTCTGGCCCAACGGGGCCGATTTCGATCCGGCCACGCTGCACGACTGGCCGAAGTACGCGACCGTCCTGGCCGCCCGGGCCCGCAGCTGGCAGCCGGCGCACGCGTGAGGGTGGATATTGCCTCCGCATGAGACTTTCGGCCATGACCGCGAGTGATGTCATCAGCTATCTTCGGGCCCTGCCAGCTGCCGAGCTGGCCAAGGTCCGGCAGTGGATCCTTGCGCATGCCGATGAGTCCTCCGAGCTGTTGGCTGCCGTGGATGCCGGGTTGCGCTCCAGCGAGCGTACCGGTCCGCGTCTCACCACCCGCAAGGAACTTGAGGGCAAGGTGCGGCAATGGGCGGGTAGCGGATCGCGCTGACGGAAAAGGCCGAGGCGGATCTGGCGGCGTTGGGGGTTTTCCTCGCCGCCAAGAGTCCGGCCGCCGCCGAACGCATCGGTTTGGAGATCGTTGAGGCGATCTTCACGCTGGATCGTCTGCCGAATCTCGGGGCCCCGATGCGGAAGCGTCCGGGACTACGGAAACTGGTGCACCGGCAATGGCTGATCATTTATCGGGTCAACGCCAGTGCGGCGCTGGTGGAGATAATCAGGATCTGGGACAGCCGCCGCGATCCGGTGAAGCTGAGAACTTGAGGTCACAAATTGTGACCTCAAGTTGAAGGTTCATCGAGGCAGGAGCGGTTTCTCTGCGTTCACGGCGAACTCGGCGTGAAATCCATCCTGCCGGAAAAAATGCACCGAATGAGCGATTGAGTGAAAGATTGGGGCGGTTTCCTGCGTTCTGGGAGGTATGGACACCCATACTGCCCTTCCACCCATCCACGTCGTCCGCGGCCAGCGCGTCATTCTCGATAGCGACCTGGCCAAGCTCTACGAGGTGCCGACCAAGGTCTTCAACCAGACGATCCGCAGAAACCTCGACCGCTTTCCGCCGGACTTTCTTTTTCAGCTTACGCCAGAGGAGCTTGCAGACGTGAAGTCCAGGGTGGTGTCTGTGAGTCCGACTGACGCGCCGTCTTTAAGGTCACAAATTGTGACCTTAAAGAACCCTGGCCGGGGGCAGCACCGGAAGTACCTGCCTTTGGCCTTCACCGAACACGGGGCCATCATGGCGGCAATGATCCTCCGCAGCCCCCATGCGGTGGCGATGAGCGTCTACGTCGTCCGCGCCTATGTGCGGATGCGGGAAGCGTTGCTGACCAACGCCGTCATCCTCAAGCGCCTCGCTCAAGTCGACAAGCGGCTGCTGGAGCACGATGTGGTTCTCCGGGATGTGGTCGGAAAGCTTCAGCCACTCCTTGATCCGCCGCCCGCGCCGCCCAAACACCGGATCGGATTTCATTAAGAAGCCAAACCTGGCGCTTTCGGGGTCCTTCTCTGCGCTCCCTGTGGCCTCTGCGTGAAACCTTCCGGTTGTCCGGAAAGATTAGCGCGGATTAGCGAAGCTTAGCGTTCCTCTCCCCATCCGGCTCAGGTCGCCGCGGGCGCCGCGGCCGCGGCAGGCGGAGTCTCCGGCGGGATCACCGACACGGGCGGGGTCTTCTTCAGGCTGTCCCAAGGGCCGGTGATCGCGAGCGTGAGGCCCGGAACCTGGATGTTCACGAACATCGTCGGGTGGTTCGGTGCGAAGCAGATGCCGGCCAGCTCGGAGATGGTCAGGTAACGGTTGCGTCCGAGGGTGTATATTTTGCCGTCGGGCGTCACGCCGCGGAGGTAGTTCGAGGCGGCGACGGCCCCGACCACCGGAGTGGGGGCGGCGTTGTCCTCGCAGATGAGCAGGTCGCCCCAGGGTGCGACCGTGACGTTGTCGCAGCTCTCGAGCAGCGCGGAGTTGTTGGGCTCGAGGTAGAGCTCGAGTGTGCCGGGATTGGCTTCCTCGCCGGGTGTGCCCTCGGCCGGGCTCGGGCGGTAGCGGAAGATCTGGCCGCGCTGGGTGAGGCCGCCGTTGGTGCAGGCGAAGAAGACCTCGTTGTTGCCGAACCACATGCCCTCGCCACGGGCGAACACCGCGGCCCCGAGGGCGGCACCGCGGGTGCGGAGGTCGTCCTTGGGCGACTCGACGGCACCGATGTCGAGCCACTGCACGGGCATCGGCACATTCGGCCGCATCGTGGGGCCGCCGGTCTCGGGGTAGTTCCGGGTCTCGTAGGTCTTCTTTCCCTTCACGGCCAGCACCTGCAGCCGGCCGCCGGCGGCGAGCTGGCGCGGGGTGTTCGGGATGAAGCGGTAGATCAGGCCGTCGCTCCGGTCCTCGGTCTGGTACACGATGCTGGTGCGCGGATCGACGGCGACAGCCTCATGGTTGAAGCGCCCCATCGCCTTCAGGGGCACGGGCACGGTGAGCCCGATCTCGGTGGAGGCGGGGACCTCGAAGTTGTAGCCGTGCTCCTTCTCGTTGTTGTCGCTGACACCCTCGACCGCCTCCTCGCAGGTGATCCAGGTGCCCCAGGGGGTCGGGCCGCCGGCGCAGTTGTGCATCGTGCCGGCGAGGCTGAGGAACATCTTCTCCGTGGTTTTCGTGGCGGGATCGTAGACCAGGGTCGAGGTGCCGCCGTTGTGCGGGCGGCCCTTGCCGGCGTCGTAGATCCGCGAGGCATCGATCTTCGGCAGCAGGTAGTAATCGGCGCCGAACGGGCCGCTCTGCGGCAGCGGCGGGTCGAGTTCGTGGTTGCGGACGAGGATGACGCGGCCATTCGGCCCGGCGAAGGCGGCCATGCCGTCGACCTGCCCGGGCAGGTGCAGCCCGTCGCTCATGATCTCACCGGAACGGGAGATGACCTTGTAGCTGAAGCCCGCGGGGAGATCGAAGATCCGCTTCGGGTCGGGGATGAGCGGACCATAACCCTCGATTTCGTTGAGGTAGGGTTGGATCGGATTGTTGCCGCGGCCACCCGCTCCTCCGCGTCCGCCGAACCCGCCGCCCGGGGCCTGGGCCTGCAGCAGGCGGCCGAGTCCGAGGAATCCCGCCGTGATGCCGATCGCGTGGACGAACTGGCGGCGCGACACGCCGGCGGCCGGATCGGGGGCGGAGGACTGGGGCTCGGGATCGTTCGGGACGTTAAGATGGTGCACGGGGGAAGGGTGGACGTTGCGAGTCGACGGGATGAGCCGAAAATTTCTGCCGTGAAATCTCCGGCGCGGGCGGTGGGGCTGGTCTGGGGTAAACTGAAGCCAAGCCAACCTGTGTTTTGCGGCACGGTTGGCGATAAAACATTTCGGCCGGGGAAGTCGGACCGAATCGACCAAAAAAAGGGGCACAAGGGTCCCAGTAATCGCCAGTCACGTTCTAGCGACCCCGGGGGTCAGGGCCCTACTATGCTCGCTGACTTTCTGATGACCAAAGCCCAACTGCGAAAGACCAAGATCATTGTCACCATGGGGCCTGCCCTCGACAGCGAGACGAGGCTTGAGGAGGCGATGCTGGCGGGAGCCGGGATCTTCCGGCTCAACATGGCGCACACCAGCCCGGAGTCGGCGCGCGACGCCATCCGGCGGATCCGGGCAGTCTCCCGGCGGGCCGGGCGCGAGGTGGCGGTGATGATGGACATCAAGGGCCCGGAGATCCGCACCGGCGTGGTGGCGAGCCCGATCACCCTGGAGCTGGGCGAGAGCTTTGACTTCACCTGTGGTGCGGAATCGCTCGAGTTTGACGGGGACGACGGGATCAACTCGGTCGCTGTGAACTACCGCGACCTGGTCCACGACGTGCAGGTGGGCGACGAACTGCTGGTGGACAGCGGCCTGCTCCGGTTTGGCGTGATCGAGAAGCATGCCGCACGGGTGCGCTGCCGGGTGCTGGTGCCGGGCGTGCTGGCGTCGCTGCGGCACGTGAACCTGCCCGGCGTGGACGTGAACCTTCCGGCCTTCACGACCAAGGACCGGGCCGATGCCGCGGTCGGTCTCGCGGAGGGGGTGGACTACATCGCGCAGTCTTTTGTCCGGCGGGCCGCAGATGTGCACGAGCTCCGGGCCTTCATCATGGAGAGCAACGCCCGCGCGCAGATCATCGCGAAGATCGAGGACCAGTCCGGGATCCGGAACCTCGACGAGATCGTGGAGGCCGCGGACGCAGTGATGGTGGCGCGGGGCGACCTCGGCATCGAGTGCCCTTACGAGGACCTGCCGATCATCCAGCGCCGGGTCGTCAACACCTGCATCGAGCAGGGGCGCCCCGTGATCATTGCGACGCATATGCTGGAGAGCATGATCAGTGCGGCGATGCCGACCCGGGCCGAGATCTCCGATGTCGCCAACGCGGTCTACGAGCAGGCCGATGCCGTGATGCTTTCCGGCGAGACCGCCATGGGACAATACCCGATCGAGAGCATCCGCGTGCTGGACAAGATCGCACGCCGGATCGAGGGCGAGTCCGAGACGGTCACGCGCTGCTCGGTGGCTGTGAAAAGCGAGCGGATGAAGATGCTCCACTCGGCGGCCGCCCTCGCGAACCGGATGCCGGGCGCGCAGATCCTGGCTTTCACCCGCCAGGGCCTGATGGCGGCCGGCCTCGCGGCGCTGCGGCCGATCCATGCACCGATCCTGGCGGTCACGCCGGTACCCGAGGTGTTCCGCCAGCTGCACCTGCACCGCGCCGTGGTGCCGTTCCTCATGCCCTTTGATGCCGATCCGGACGTGACGATCGAGCGGGCCATCTCGATGCTGTGCCGGGCCGCCACGGTGTCCGCCGGCGACAAGCTGATCATCGTGAGCGATATCATCGCGAAGGACCAGACCTGCGAAAGCATCCAGCTCCGCGTCGTGCGCTAGCCCGAAGCTCCCACCCGCAGGCCGGTGGGAGCTTCGGGCCAAAAACCAAAATGGCACCGCCATTTTGGCTGGACGGCAAAATACCCTCGCGTGCCGGTGTCCGAAGGGCAGCTTTTGGGTCGTGTCCGGCGCTGCCAGCGCCCGCCCCGTCCACGACCCCACGCCGGCTGGCGGCGGTGAACCCCACAGTACCACAACCCTGCCGGAGCGAAGGCTCCCTTTCATCCCATGCGCCCATCGATGCTGTCGTTTTTTGATCGCGTACTGCTGCGGCCCGCACTCCTGGCGGCCATTCTCGGCGGGACGCTGCGAGTCGCGGCCCAGCCACCGGCCGCCCCCCCGCCGGCTCCGGTCGCGGCGATCCCGGCGGCCGAGGCGCCGACCGCCGGCGCGGGTTACTACTTCGTGCAGACGGCCGACCCGCAGTTCGGGTTCTTCACTGGCAACCCGAAGATGTTCCAGCAGGAGACGATGAACTTCGAGTTCGTGATCGCCTCGATCAACCGCCTGAAACCCGCGTTTGTCGTCATCTGCGGCGACCTCGTGCACAACGACGGCGATCCCGACCAGGTCGCCGAGTACAAGCGCATCGTGGCGAAACTGGATCCTTCGATTCCCGTCCACGCCGTCTCGGGCAACCACGATGTCAGCAATTCGCCGACGGTGGAAAAACTCGCGTTCTACCGGAAGACCTTCGGGCCGGATCGCTACAGTTTCCGTCATGCCGACCTCTACGGGATCGTGCTTAACTCCACGCTCATGATGGATCCCACGAACGTGCCGGAGGAGCTCGCGGCGCAGGATGCGTGGCTGCGCGAGGAACTCGGGAAGGCGAAGGCCGCGGGCGCGCGCAGTATCATGGTCTTCCAGCACCACCCGTTTTTCATCGATAACGTCGACGAGAACAACCCGAACAGCATCCCCGCGGTGCGGCGGGCGGGCTACCTCGCGCTGCTGAAGGAATTCGGCGTGAACTATGTCTTCGCCGGGCACCTGCACCGCAATGCCGTGGCGGCGGACGGCCCGCTGAACATGATCACCACCAGCGCCGTGGGCCGGCCCCTCGGCCAGGATCCCTCAGGCCTGCGCGTGGTGCTGGTGCGCCCGACAGGTGTCCAACATACTTTCTACGGGCTCGGATCGATCCCGACCCAGATCAGCCTGGCCGCCCGCGGCGGCCGCGGTGGTCCACCTCCCGGCGGTGCTCCGGGAGCACCGCGGGGTGGTGCGCCGGCGCCAGGCCAACCCGCCCGGGGTGCGCCCTGATGAAGGACTTCGGCCGGGTTCGGCCCGTGCATCCGTATGCGTGGCTCTGGGAACCGCTGGAGCCGGATCCGACGTTCGTCCTGCGGCCGATGTTCGGCACGCGCGCGGCGTATCTGGACGGGCGGCTGCAGCTCTGCTTCTCGGCGCAAGCCGACCCGTGGCGCGGGGTGCTGGTCTGCACCGACCGGGAACGCCAGGAATCGCTGCGGCGCGACTGGCCGGAACTGACTCCGCACCCGGTGCTGCCGAAGTGGCTCTATCTTCCGGAGTCGGCCGATGGGTTCGAACGCGTGGGGAAAATATTGGTAGTGCTCGTGCGTCGCCGGGACCCGCGGATCGGCGTGGTTCCGCAGCCGAAAAAACGGGCGCGCCGATCCCGGAAATAGCTTCCCCGCGGCTGCAAAGGGAGCTGCCTTTCTGCGGTGGATCGGACAAGAGTCGGTCCAATCCCAGCGTCCATGAAAACCCTTTGCCTGCTACTCGCGACCATCCTGTGCCTCGGTGCCTTTTCCGCCGGTTTGTCCGCGGCTGAACCTGCCCCCGCCGCACTGGTCGGGAAATGGGCCGCCACCTTCGAAAGCGACCGGAGCCAGCCGATCACGGTCACGTACTTCTTCACGCTTGAGGATGGCAAGCTGACCGGCACTGCTGCCTCCAATTTCACCGGCCCGGGCGTGATTACCGAGGTCAAGGTGGACAAGGAGAACATCACTTTCATCGAGAAGTTCGCCTTCGATGGCATGCCGCTCCAATTTAGCTACACGGCGAAGGTCAGCGGCGATGAATTGCTGCTCAAGCGCACCGGCGGGAGCATCAACGGCGAGCAAACCGGCACGGCCAAGCGGATGAAGGAAGAGGTCCCGGCTCCCGCCGCGAAGTAAGGGCCCGCACTCCGGGCTTGTTCCCCGCGGGAGGGTGGGGCGTGATCGGCCCATGCCCCGGGTTGTCACTTTCCGCTATACACTGCGTGATCCGGCCGGCCAGGTGCTCGACACCTCGGCCGGCGGTGAGCCGATCGCCTTCCTCGAGGGCGCCGGCCAGATCATCGACGGCCTCGACGAGCAGCTGCGCGGCGAGCCGGCCGGCCGCAAGACCACCGTGAAGGTGCCCGCGGCCAAGGCCTACGGGCTCCACGATCCGCGGCAGGTGCAGCGCGTGCCGCGCGCGGCGCTGCCGGTCGAGGGCGAGCTGAAGATCGGCGACGCCTTCCAAGCCGGGCCCGACCGCCACGCGCCGGTCGTGAAGGTCGTCGCCATCGAGGGCGACGCGGTGCTCCTCGATGCCAATCATCCGCTCGCCGGCGTCGATCTGGCCTTCGAGGTGGAAATTGTCGCCGCGCGTGAGGCCACGGCGGAGGAGATCAAGCACGGCCATGCGCACGGGCCGGAGGGAACGGCCGGCCACGCCTGATGAATGTCCTCGGCATAGACATCGGCGGCTCGGCCGTGAAGGGTGCCCCGGTCGACACGCGCACCGGCCGGTTGCTGGCGCCACGTCTCAAGGTCGAGACGCCCGGCAAGCTCACCCCCGCTAAGCTGTCCGGGGTGGTGGCGAAAATCGCGGCGCAATACAAGTGGCGCGGCCCGATCGGCCTCGGTTTCCCCGGGGTGATCCACGGGCCCTTCATCCGCACGTCCGCCAACCTGCACCCGCGTTTCGTCGGGACCGATGGCGTGAAACTCTTCTCGCGGGCCACGGGGTGCCGGGTCGCCCTGTTGAACGATGCGGCCGCCGCGGGCCTGGCGGAGCTGAAGTTCGGCGGCGGACGCGGCTTTGCCGGCAAGACGCTCGTGCTCACCCTCGGCACGGGTGTCGGCTCGGCCCTCGTGCTTGCCGGCGTCGTTTTCCCGGTGGAGCTGGGTCACCTCCCGCTGAGAGGCCGCTCGGCCGAGAAGCGGGTGTCGTCCGCCGCGCGCAAGCGGAACGATCTTTCCTGGCGGCAATGGGCAAAGCGCCTGAACGAGTACCTCGCGGTGCTGGAGACGATCACCCGGCCGGAATTGATCGTCATCGGCGGCGGCGTGAGCGCGAAGCACCCCAAGTTTTTTCCGTTCCTTCGCACCTCGGCGCGACTGGTGCCGGCCAAGCTCGGCAACGACGCGGGCATCGTCGGCGCCGCGCTGCATGCGGCGCAGGCCGCGGGGAAATGATCCGGGGGGCGCGGCCTGCTGGAAGGGTGACTCCCGAGGGTGGGCGGGAAACGGGCAATGAAACCGGCTGAAACCATCGCGATCGTCGGGCAGGGGATCGCGGGCACGCTGCTCGCCGCGGAGCTCGAGCGGCAGGGCGCGGCGTTTCACGTTTATGATGCGGGTCCGGTTGGCGCGGCCTCGGCCGTGTCGGCAGGGATCATCAACCCGGTCACCGGCCGCCGGCTGGCACGCTCCTGGCGGATCGCGGAGCTGCTGCCGCTGGCCCGCGCCACCTATCGCGAATTGGAGACCCGGCTGGGTGAGCCGCTCTGGCGGGAGATGCGCGTGCGGCGCTGGTTCCGGGACGACCGCGAGCGGCGGATCTTTGCGGAGCGGCGGGAGAGCGGCGAACTCGCTCCCTTCCTGGGCGCGGGCGAATCGGACGGATTTTGGACTGAGGGCGCAGGCCACGTGAACGTCCCGGTCCTGCTCGCGATGACCCGCCGGCGGTGGCGGGAACGGGGTTGTCTCACGGTGGGGCCGGTCGATCCGCGAGAGCTGCGCCAACGTCACGCAATGGTGATCCTCTGCACGGGCGCGGCCCTCGCAGCGGCGCCGGTTTTCACTGGCGTGCCGTGGCGTTTGGTCGGGGGTGAATTGCTGACCATCGCGGTGCCGGGACTCGCGGAGAACGTGATCCTCAACCGCGGCATCTGGGTGCTGCCGTTGGGGAATGGGCTCGCCGAGGTGGGCGCGACCTATGCACCCGATGCGACGGAGGCGCGCCCGACCGCTGCCGGCCGCATGCGGCTGGAAAGCGAAGCCCGGGATTTGCTCGGACAACCCTTCGAGGTGCGCGAGCACCGCGCCGGTTTGAGGCTGACGCTGCCAGACCAGCGTCCCGTCGTCGGGCGCAACGCCGCGGACCCCGGCTGGGGCGTGCTGGCCGGACTCGGCTCCAAGGGGGCCTCGCTCGCCCCCTGGCTCGCCCGGCAGTGGTGGAACCACCTGTCCGAAGGCGTGCCCTTCGACCCCGAGGTCGACGTCGGCCGCTTTGGGGCTCCGCCCAGCACGTCACGGATTGCGTGACCTGGGTTGGGGCGCCGTTCGGCGCCGTTCGACCTGTCATTTGGCCCGCTGGTCGAGACCTGCTGTCCTTTTCGGGTAAAACGCCGTTGCATGCATCGTCGCCGATCATCCCAGCCGGACCGAGGCGACACCCAATCCCGGGCCAAATCGGCCCGGGTTCAATTTCATGAGTACGCTGTGTTCCCTCCATCCCAGCGGGTCCCCCCGTCTTGGCCGCGGATTTGAAGTGAAACACTTCGGCCGGGTCGTGGTCCGTAACCCCCTCAACATGATCCCTGGCCCCAGCTGCGCGTTGAAACTCTGCCGGTGGCTGGCGGCGCTGTCCGCCGGCTTGATCGGCGGCGCGGTGGGCCGGGCGGCGGAGGAGGTCCCGGCGCAGCTGATGCAGGCGTTCGTCAATCTCAGCCGCGAGGACAACCATTGGGCCTACACGGAGACGACGGTCGTGCGGCCGAAGTCGGCCAAGGACCAGGCGGACGTGCTCACGGTGGTGCGCGTGGATCCCTCGAAGCCCTATGCCGAGCAGTACACCCCATTGCTGGTCGAGGGACACAAGCCCACGGCGCGCGAGCTCAAGGAGTACCGGCAGAAGGGGGAGAAGCGGGCGGACGAGCTCGAGAAGGGCGAAACGCGCGGCCGGGGCGGCCGGGGCGGTCCAGGCGAGCGCGGGCAGGATGAGTTCAAGGCGCTGCTCGATGCCGCCAATATCAAGGTGACCGCCGAGACGGCGACCGCGATCACCTACCACGTGCCGCTGCGCAAGGGGGCGAAGGCCCAGGGCGTGGCACTGGACAAGATCGAGTTCGACGTCCGCATCACCAAGGAAGAGAAGCCGACGATCGAGCACATGGAGATGCACCTGCTCGGGAGCATGCGCGTCATGCTGGTCGCCAATGTGAAGGCGGCGAATTTCTCCGTGGATTTCGCGAAGGTGGATCCCAAGTACGCGCCGGTGCTGACGCGGGTGAAGGGCGCCGCGAAGGTGAGCGTGCTTCTCGTGGCGCGGATGTCGCCCGCGATCGACCAGACGAGGACGGACTACGAGCGGGTGGAGCCGTACGACAACCGCTTCAAGGTGCAGATCGGCCCACTGAAGATCCTGAATCCCTGAGCGCACGGTGGCGCGCGGACTTCGGCCTTCGCCAAGCCTACGGCCCGACAAGACGTTCCGCGCCGTGATGAGCGCGGGTAGGGTTGCCTCGACGAGGCGACCGCGATGATCAATCCCGGCCGGGTCGTCGACCCAGCCCTACCTTTGATCCCGGCGGCGAGTGGAATCGCCGACCTGCCGCGGGCAGCGCAGCGGGCCTTACTTCGCGGCCTTCTTCGCCGCGGTGCCGTCCATGACGAACGCCCCGCCGGCAAAGCTGGCCTTGGCGTTCATCTTGTCGCCGGCCGGGGTGAGCGACACCTCGGCATCGACGGCGTTGCCCTGGTAGTCGAAGGTGTAGCGCATGACCAGGCCGGTGCCTTGGCGAATGATCTCGGAGAACTTCTGGTTGGCCTGGATTTCGGAGGATAATTCGCCGGCGATTTTTCCGGCTTCATTCTTGAGGGTGACGTCTAGGGCGGCCGCGCCGTTGGCTCCTTCGAGCGAGAGCGTCCAGATCCCAAGAAACGCGGCGGCATTCTCGGGTGTTGCCGGGGCCGGGGTCTTGAGGTCGGCGGGAGCCGCCGGGGCGGCTTGGGGGGCGGCGACAGTCGCGGCGGGAGCCGCGGGCGTGTCGGCCGCCGCCACGGGCAGCGCGGGGCCAGCGAATGCGGCGATGACGGCGGGCACGATCAGGAATGAGGGCATTTTCATGATTGGGTTTTTGGGGTTGGGGAAATCAGGGGGCCTCAAAGGCTGAGCCGGGTCCGGAACTCGAGGGCCTTGCGCCGGCTGATCTCGATGCGGCCGCCGCCCCTAAGGTCGAGGGCCAGTCCGCCGCTGAACCAGGGTTCGATTTTCTCGATCCAGCGCAGGTTCACGATCTGCTGGCGGTTGGCCCGGAAGAAGACCGCGGGGTCGAGGCGCTCCTCCATCGCGTTGAGCGAGCGGAAAAGCAGCGGGTGCTCGGGGCCGAAGTGCACGCGGGTGTAGTTGCCCTCGCTCTCGAGGAGCCGGATCTGGCCCACCTCGACGAACCAGCAGCGGTCGCCCTCGCGCACGAAGACCCGGTCGGCCGCGGTGAGTCGGCCGGTCGCGGCAGGCTCGATGTCCGGGCCCGTGGCCGGCTGGGCGCGCTCGGCGATACGGGCGACGGCCTGGGCCAGCCGCGCGGGGTCGATCGGCTTGAGCAGGTAGTCCACCGCGTTCAGCTCAAAGGCCTGCACGGCGAACTCGTCGTGGGCCGTGGTGAAGATCACGTGGGGCACCGGCGGCTCGAGCGAGGCGAGCAGGTCGAGTCCCGTGCCGCCCGGCATCTGGATGTCGAGGAACACGAGATCGGGTTTGAGGGCCGCGATCTGCTTGCGCGCCTCTGCGGGGTTGGCGGCTTCGCCGGCGATCGTGACCCCGGGGATCGTCGCCAGCAGCCGGCGGAGTTCGTTCCGGGCGAGGCGTTCGTCGTCCACCAGCAGGGCATTCATCAGGAGAGGGCTGGGGCGGCTGACTGGGGCAGGGGAATGACCACGTCGGCGAGCACGCGCTCCGACGAGCCGAGGCGGAGGTGCAGCGAGGCGCCGTCACCGAAGAGCAGCCGGAGGCGCTCGGCGGCATTCTTGATCCCGAGCCTCGTGGAGGAGTCCTCGCCGGGAAATGTGGGTGCAAGCGTGCCGGGATTGGCGACCTCCAGCCGGAGTGCGCCGGCTTCGCGCCACGTGCGGATCACGACCTCGCCGCCCTCGGGACGCGGAGCGATGCCGTATTTCACGGCGTTCTCGACCAGGGTCTGCAGCAGCAGGGGAGGCACAGGGAGCATGAGGGTGTCCGGTGCGACCTCGAGCCGGATGCGCAACCGGTCCTCGAAGCGGACCTGCTCGAGCGCGAGGTAATCGTTGACGATGCGCAGCTCATCCTCGAGCGGCACCGTCTCGAGTTGGCCGCTCTGCAGGGCGTAGCGCAGCAGGCCGGCGAGACGCGTCACGGCCCCGCGAGCGCGGGCGGGATCCTCGTCGATCAGGGCGCGGAGCGAGTTGAGCGAGTTGAAGATGAAATGCGGGTTGACCTGCGACTTCAGGGCGCGGAGCTCGGCTTCCTTGGCGGTCGCGGCGAGCCTGAGTCGCTCGAATTCGGAGCGCGTGAGGCCATCCGACAGGTGGTAGAAGAAATAGGCGAACAGCCAGGGGCCGAACATCACGAGGCCCGGCACACAGCGCGACAGGAAGATCATCCCGGGCGTGAACTTGGCAGCCCAGCCCTCCGGTCCGAGCGGCGCGTCGAGCGCCAAGTGGGCGCCGCTCCAGGCGGCGGCGAGGACTGCGGTCGTGGCCAGGATGCGCGGGATCAGGGCCCGCCAACCCAGATGTTTCCAGCCCCAGGCCCGGATGGGAATCCGCGCCAGGTGCGTCAGGGTGAAGCCCACGATCAGGCCGGCGACCGGTCGGATGAAGGAGTTGACGGGAATCTCCTCGAGCGGACGGTTGCGAAAGCTCACGGCGATCAGCGCCAGCAGACCGGGCAGGCCCACCCAGCACACGGCCTGGCAGATCAGGTAAAGCCGGCGGTGCTCGGTTTGGGCGCGGTGGTCGTGCAGCTCGCGAGCGTGCTGTAGCCGGGTCAGCAGCAGCCGTCGGACGTGGCGCGGGAGTTGTTCCGGCACCCCGGCGGGGCAGAGCGAATGTTCCGGGACTGGCATGGCCATGGGATGCAGGTATAGCAGCGTGGCCACCATCCTGACGCAAACCTTGGAGGAGCGGTCGGGCAGGGCGATGGGCGGCGGCAGGCGGTTCCCTCCGACCGCCGGTCCGCTTGGCGGGCCGTTCGTCCACAAGATTGATGCAACTTTCGGCCCCTTGCCGCGTACTGAGCAGGATAGATTGCCGCCGGCGCGACTTGCCGGGGCGGTTTATTTAACCAATCTCCTGCCACTTCCGTCGATTCCCACCCTTTCATCATGTCCTCCCCGTCCACCACCCAACCTCCGCCCGTGCTCGCCGCCCGCAAGAAATCGCCTGCCAAGTGGATCATTCTGGGCGGGCTCGTCGTCATTGTCGGCGGTGCCGCCGTGGCGTTCAAATCCAAGTCCGGCGCCAGCGAGGTGATCCCGGTGACCACCGAGAAGGCCATCATCAAGACGATCACCCAGGTGGTGACGGCGACCGGCAAGGTGCAGCCCGAGAAAGAGGTGAAGATCGCCCCCGAGGTCTCCGGCGAGATCATCGAGCTGCCCTACAAGGAGGGCGCGTCGGTGAAAAAGGGCGACCTGCTTCTCAAGATCAAACCCGACAACTACAAGTTCCAGGTCGAGCAGTCGGAGGCCGGCCTGGCCGCTGCCAAGGCGTCGGCGGCAGACAGCCGCGCGCGGCTCGTCAAGGCCGAGGAGGACTTCAAGCGCAACCAGGGCCTGTACGCCGGGAAGAACATCTCCGACGCCGAGTACTCCAGCGCTGTGGCCACCTACGAGAGCGCCAAGGCTGGCTATGAGAGCGCCATCGCCAGCATCAGCCGCGCGGAGGGCTCCGTCAGCCAGGCCCGCGACCAGCTGGCCAAAACCATCATCTACTCCCCGATCGACGGGAAGATCAGCGTTCTCAACAATCAGGTGGGTGAGCGCGTCACCGGCACCGGCGGCTACGGCGCCGCCGACCTGATGCGCGTCGCCGATCTCGAGCACATGGAGCTGCGCGTGAAGGTGAACGAGAACGACATCGTCAACGTGAAGCCCGGCAACCGCGCCGTGATCACGATCGATGCCTTCCCCGGCCGGAAGTTCAACGGCCGCGTCTCCGAGATCAGCAACTCCGCCCAGGCCGGCGCCCAGGGTTCCGACGACGTCACCAACTTCCTCGTCAAGATCGCCATCACCGAGCCCGAGATCCCGCTCCGGCCGGGCATGAGCGCGACGACCGACATCGAGACCCAGACGGTCCAGAACGTCGTGGCCGTGCCGATCCAGAGCGTGACCGTGCGCGCCGGTTCGCTGACCTCGGAGGAGCTGCAGCAGGAGCAGGCCAAGGTCGCCAAGAACAAGACGGGTGGCGACGTCGACGTCGTCGCCGAGAAGGACCAGGCGCGCCGCGACCGCGAGAAGCTCCAGCGCGTGATTTTCGTGAAGTCGGGCGACACCGTGAAGCTGGTGCAGGTCGAGACCGGCATCGCCGACCTGACCCACATCGAGGTGAAGAAAGGCCTGAAGTCGGGTGACGAGGTGGTTTCCGGCAGCTATGCCGCGATCTCCCGCCGCCTGAAGGACGGGTCAAAAGTCAGGCTGGACCAGCCGGCGGGCACCGCGGCGGCCAAGTAAGCGGTACCTCGCAATGAGTTCCTCCCTAGCGACAGCCCACGTCCGCCGTCCGGCGCGCCCGCCCGGCGCCCTGGTCATCGAGATCGAGGGCGTCACCAAGCTCTACCAGATGGGCGAGGAGACGATCCACGCCCTGCGGGGCGTCTCGCTCCGCATCCACCGCAACGAGTACCTCGCCATCATGGGACCTTCCGGCAGCGGCAAGTCCACCATGATGAACATGCTCGGCTGCCTCGATACGCCCACGGCCGGCCGCTACGAGTTCAACCGGAAAAACGTCGCGACCATGACCGACGACGAGCTCGCCGCCATCCGCAACCGCGAGATCGGCTTCGTCTTCCAGACCTTCAACCTGCTGCCCCGCGCCGATGCGCTGCGCAATGTCGAGCTGCCCCTGATCTATGCCGGCATCCCGGCCCATGAGCGGCGGGAACGCGCCCGCCAAGCCCTCGAGCATGTCGGCCTCGGGGACCGCGTCCATCACCGGCCGAACGAATTGTCGGGCGGCCAGCGCCAGCGCGTCGCCATTGCCCGGGCCCTGGTGAACAGCCCCTCCATCATCCTCGCCGACGAGCCGACCGGTAACCTCGACTCCCGCACCGGCGAGGAGATCATGGCCCTCTTCGAGACCCTCTACGACCAGGGCAACACCATCATCGTGGTGACCCATGAGGAAGACATCGCCGCCCACGCCCGCCGGGTCGTGCGCCTTCGCGACGGCCTGATCGAATCGGATCGGTGATTTTGGATTTTCGATTCTCAATTTTCGACTGCTGATGAACCCACACGCTCAAGACCTCGGCTGGATCCTCCGGGGCCACGTCGGTTGCTTGCCCCGGCACGCCTCCGGGGCGTTGCTGACGCGAGCGCCTGGCCTGCTCTCAGGCTGGATGCGTCGTTCGGAATCGAGAATCGAGAATCCAAAATCCCAAATCCGATGACGACCCTCGGCTACGAGTTCACCGAGTCCGTGCGGATCGCGTTTGCGCAGATCCGGGCGAACAAGCTGCGCTCCCTGCTCACCGCCCTGGGGGTGATCATTGGGATCGTGGCGGTGACGCTGATGGGCACCGCGATCAAAGGCATCGATGTCAGCTTCCAAAACAGCCTGGCGATTCTCGGCGACGACATCCTCTACATCGAGAAATGGCCCTGGGCCCGCACCGATGACTGGTGGAACTACCAGAACCGTCCGCCCGTCCGCCTCGAACAGGCCGAGGCGCTCAATCGCGTGATCGAGGCGACCCCGCGGTCGCAGCTCGAGGTGGCCGTGCCGGTGATCAACCGGAACACAACGGTCAAGCTGGGCGGCAACCGGGTGACCGGAGTGCGCACCTTGGGCACGACCGGCGACTATGCCCGCACGGCGACGTTTGATTTGTCCGAGGGCCGGCTCTTCAACGACGCCGAGGCGCAGTCCGGCCGGCTGGTCTGCGTGCTGGGTGCCGACGTGGCCGACACGATCCTGCCCGGCATCTCGCCGCTCGGCCAGACCGTGCTGATCAACGACCAGCCGTTCATGGTCATCGGCCTGCTGGCCAAGCAGGGCTCGTTCCTCGGGCTCTTCAGTCTGGACAACCAGGTCGTGATCCCGGTGACGGCCTTCAAGCGGTTCTTCGGCACCCAGGCCGGGGTGCAGCTCCGGGTGAAGATCCGCGACAAGAACCAGCGCGTGGCCGCGATCGACGAGCTGGTCGGCGCCATGCGGCGGGTGCGCGCGCAGCTGCCCGGCGAGCGCGACAATTTCTCGATCAACGAGCAGCAGGCGTTCAAGGCCCAGCTCGACCCGATCAAGAGCGGCATCGCGCTGGTGGGCCTGTTCATCACGGGTCTCTCGCTCTTTGTGGGCGCGATCGGCATCATGAACATCACGTTCGTGAGCGTGAAGGAGCGCACGAAGGAGATCGGCACGCGCAAGGCGCTGGGTGCCCGGCGGCGGACGATCCTCCTGCAGTTCCTGATCGAGGCCGTGGCCATCTGTGCGGTTGGGGGCCTGGTCGGGCTGGCGCTGACCTTTGGCATCTGCCAGATCGCGGCGGTCGCCGTGCCGGCATTTCCCATCGTGTTCTCGTTTAGCCTGGTCCTGATCAGCATGGCCGTCTCGATCATCACGGGGATCGTTTCCGGTTTCGCACCGGCCCTCGGCGCCTCGCGCCTCGATCCGGTGGTCGCCCTGCGCTACGAATGACGACAATTTTGATTTTTGATTCTAGATTTTCGATTTCCGCCATGACTGAGAGTGAACTTAAGCGACGTACCAAGGACTTCGCGTTGCGGATATTGAAGCTGATTGATTCCCTCCCGGAATCACGATCAGGCCGGATCCTTGCCAACCAGCTTGGCCGGTCGGCTAAGTCGGTTGGCGCCAACTACCGTGCTGTCTGCAGGTCACGATCGGCCGCGGAAATGATTTCGAAACTGGCCGTCGTAGAGGAGGAGGCGGATGAATCAGCGTACTGGTTGGAACTGATTGGTGACCACGGCCTGTTGCCGGTGCAAAAAGTTGAGGCACGGCATCAGGAAGCAGGAGAGTTGACCGCCATCATGGTCGCATCGCGAAAGACCCTGGCTCGAAATCAAAAATCGAGAATCCAGAATCAAAAATCCGCCGCATGATCTTCACCGAAATCATCATGATGGCGCTCGGGTCGCTGGGCGTGAACAAGCTGCGTTCCGGGCTCACGATGCTCGGTATCACCATCGGCGTGTTCTCGGTCATCGGCGTGATGACGGCGGTGTCGGCCCTGCGCGGTTCGGTGGAGTCCGGGCTGAGCGCCCTCGGTTCCGACACTTTTCAGTTCGTGAAGCGCGCCAATTCATTCGGGCCGCCGGACAGCGCGACCGGCCGGAAGCTGGCCCAGCGTCGCGATATCACCCTGGCCCAGGCGACCCGCTACGTGCAGATGATGGAAGGGGCGGCGACCGTGGCCATCACCGCTGCCTCGGGCGGCGCGCAGGCCCTTTATGAGGGACGCAAGACCCAGGCCAATGTCAGCCTCGTCGGGACCAATGAGAATTACCTCGGGGCGAACAAGTTCACCCTCGAGTCCGGGCGCAACCTGACGCCTGACGATGTCGACTTCGCTCGCCCCGTGGCGATCATCGGCCAGGATCTGGTCACGCGCCTCTTTCCCTCCGAGTCGCCGCTCGACAAGCGGGTCACCATCCGCGGGCGCGTCTACACGGTGATTGGGATCCTCGCCACGAAGGGCTCGGCGTTCGGCCAGAGCCAGGATGCGGTTGCGATGATCCCGGTGACGCGGTTCCTGAGCAACTACGGTTCGCGCAACCGCTCGCTGACCCTCTCAACGCAGGCCCCGACCCAGGAGTTTTATAACGACACGATCGATCGGGCGATCACGGCGATGCGTGCGGTGCGCGGCCTGAAGGCGGAGGACGACAACGACTTCGACCTGTCCTCGAACGATTCCCTGATCGCGGCGTTTGCGACGGTGGCGGACACCCTGCAGCTCGGCTCACTGGCGATCAGCGCCATCGCCTTGGTGGCGGCGGGCGTGGGCATCATGAACATCATGCTGGTGAGCGTGACCGAGCGCACGAAGGAGATCGGCGTGAGGAAGTCGATTGGCGCGCGGAAGAAGACAATTCTCCTGCAGTTCCTGATCGAGTCGGTCGTGATCTCGCTTGCCGGGGGACTTTTGGGAATCTTGTTGGGTGTGCTCGGCGGCAACGCCGTGGCGCTCGCCCTGAGCGCGACGGTGGTTTTTCCCTGGAACTGGGCGCTCGCCGGCCTCGGCGTCTGCTCGGCCATCGGCGTGGGTTTCGGTTTTTACCCGGCTTGGAAGGCTGCTTCGCTCGATCCGATCGAGGCCCTGCGGTTCGAATAAGCTCGATTGCGGGTTTCGGGAGGGGCCGACCTCCGGGCGGCCCGCCGTGACGTCAGGCCCTGCCTTGAGCCGGACGTTCCGGACCTGTTTCCGGGCTTTCAACTTGCACCTGCGGACTTTCAACTGGCGGCAGTCCCTGCCGCCCCATGCCCCACATTCCCGCCGCCGACCGTTACGCCAATCCCGCGCTCTACCGGGCCTGCGGGCGGAGCGGGCTGAAGCTACCGCGGCTCTCGCTGGGGTTCTGGCACTACTTTGGTGACGACGCCGATCCGGTGGCCGGGCGCGCGCTGATCCTGAAGGCCTTTGACCTCGGGATCACGCACTTCGACCTCGCGAATGCGTACGGTCCGCCACGCGGCGCGGCGGAGACCAATTTCGGGCGCGTACTGCACGGGGACCTCGCGGCGCATCGCGATGAGCTGATCATCTCGACCAAGGCCGGCTACAAGGGGTGGGAGGGACCCTACGGCGACTGGGGCTCGCGGAAGAACATGCTCGCCTCGCTCGACCAGTCGCTGCGGCGGCTCGGGGTGGAGTACGTGGACATTTATTACTCGCACCGGCCCGACCCCGACACGCCGCTCGAGGAGACGATGGGGGCGCTGGCGCACGCGGTCCGGAGCGGGAAAGCGCTGTATGTCGGGCTGTCCAATTATTCGCCTGAGCAGACCACCCGGGCCGCCGCGCTCCTGCGCGAGCTCGGCGCGCCGTGCCTCATCCACCAGCCGCGCTACAGCATGTACGAGCGCGGGGTGGAAAAAGGGCTGCTCGAGGTGCTGGCCCGCGAGGGCATCGGCGCGATCGTCTTTTCCCCGCTCGCGCAGGGCGTCCTCACCAACCGCTATGTCAACGGCATCCCGGCCGATGCCCGGGCGGCGCGCGACCCGCGTTTCCTCAAGCCGGAGCACATCACGCCGGCCAAGCTGGCGCAGGTGCGGCAGCTGGACGCGCTGGCGAAGGCGCGGGGCCAGTCGCTCGCCCAGATGGCCTTGGCGTGGGTGCTGCGCCAGCCGGTCGTGACGTCGGCCCTGATCGGCGCGAGTCAGCCGGCACAGCTCGAGGAAAACCTCGGGGCCCTGCAGGGCGCGGCCCTCACCGCGGCGGAGCTGGCGGAGATCGACCGGATCCTATTATGAGTGGCCGCAAAAAGGCGCAGAAGGCGCAAAAATGAGGATCCATCATCGCGGGTGAGGGCACCCCGCCTACATCTTGATCTCATGGTGTAGTCCGGGTGCCCTCACCCGGAAATCCGTGCAGGTATTTGCGCCTTCTGCGCTTTTTTGCGGCCATCCCTTTTCGAAACGACGTGAACCTGATCCTCTTTGAGCCTGCCGAGACCGCATTTCCCTTGCCGCGCTCCGATCCCCGGGCCGTGCACTTGACCGACGTCCTGCGCCGCCAGCCCGGCGATACCTTCGACGCCGGCCTGGTCAACGGACCGCGGGGCAAGGGCACGTTGGTCCGGGTGGGGGAGCGGGAGCTGGAACTGGCCTTCACTTGGGGCGCGCCGCCCGCGGTGTTGGAGCCCTTGCAGTTGCTTATCGGGCTGCCGCGGCCGCAGACGGCGCGGAAGATCCTGCAGGAAGCGGCGGCGCTCGGCGTGGCCCGGATGGAGTTCTTTGGCTCGGAAAAGGGCGAAGGCAGCTACGCGGGCAGCTCGCTCTGGAGCACCGGGGAGTGGCGCCGGCACTTGTTGGCGGGGGCGGCGCAGGCGTTCGACACCCGACTGCCGGAAGTGGCGACCGGAAGGGGCCTCGCGGAGGCGATCGGACGTCTGCCCAAGACAGGGTGCCGCCTCGCGCTCGACAATTATGAGGCGACACAGGTGCTTGGGCCGGAGGCATTCGGGGCCGCCGGTGCTCAATCCGGACCGGAAGTCACCCTCGCCTTGGGTTCGGAGCGGGGGTGGTCCGCGGCCGAGCGCAACCTGCTCCGGGCGGAAGGCTTCATCCTGGTGCATCTCGGGGTGCGGGTGCTCCGGGTGGAGACCGCGGTGGTGGCGGCGGTGACCCTCGCGCGCTCAGCCCGGGGGTGGCTGGGGTGAGTTTCGCCGCGAAGCTGTAGGCGGGGTCGGCGACCAATGGTGCCGGAGCCGGCCTCACCGAGGCCAGCTACAAGAAAGTCCGGGCAAACTGACCCACGACCCCGCCGATTCCGGCATTTACACTGCGGCGGGCATTTGCTTCCTTCCGCGGTTCCAACGAGCAAACCCTGCGCCATGTCTTCCCCCCTTGATCCTTCCAAGTCCGCTGCCGATGCCGCGGAGCCAATCGCCGCCCCGACCTTTGAGGTGCAGTTTCACGACTTCTGGCAGAAAAACGGCACCCGGGTCATCGCCTTCTGCGCGGCCGTGGCCGTCGGAATCGTGGCTGTGTACGGCTTCAAGTCCTATCAGGCCAGCGTGGATGAAGGCATCGGGCAAAAGTATGCCGCCGCGGAGACCACCGCGCAGCTTCAGGCCTTCATTTCCAGCAATTCCGGCCATGAGCTGGCGGGCGTTGCCCAGCTGCGCATCGCCGATGAGGCCTACGCCGCCGGCAACTATGCGGACGCCGTGACCGCCTACGAAAAGGCCGTTGGCGTGCTCCCCGCCGGTCCCGTCGGGGCCCGGGCCAAGCTGGGCGGCGCCAGGGCGCGGATCGCGGCCGGCCGCGCCGCGGAGGGCGAGGAAGCTCTGAAGAAACTCGCGACCGACAGCACCCAGATGGATCCCCTCCGCGCGGAGGCCAGCTACCAGCTTTTCAGCCTCGCCCACGGGGCCGGCAAGAACGACGACGCGGTCAAGTATGCCGACCAGCTCTTCCAACTGGCCCCGACGAGTCCTTGGGCGCAGCGGGCGATGGCCATGCGGGCGACGCTCCCGGTCTCGGCCACGGCCGCTCCGGCGGTCTCTGGTGCCCCGACGATCCAAATCGCTCCGGTCGCCAAGTAAGGCTTCGGGGCTTTAATCTCGGATCGGCCTGCCGGGATGTACGAGCCTGCTTGCAGGCGATTCAGGCTGCGCCGACTGACTTGGTTGCAATCGCCTGCAAGCAGGCTCCTACAGGAAAACGCAGTCCGGGCCGGCGTAAATATCCGATGGAGCCAATCATTTCCGACTCCGGCCATTGACAAGGTTGGGACAAAGGGGACCTATTGGCTTAGGTAACGGGGTGTAGCTTAGCCTGGTAGAGCGCCTGGTTTGGGACCAGGAGGTCGTAGGTTCGAATCCTATCGCCCCGACCATCTTTCTCGAAATGGCACAGCCATTTCGAGGACCAATCTCTGCTTGATTCGCCCGGTGAATCCGCTACTTCTGCCCGACTAATCTTTTCAACATGGACACTATTTCCTCCCGTGAGTCTAGCGGCTCCCCTCTGCCCTTGGTCGGTGTAATCGCCGGCGCGCTCGGCCTCGTGCTGGGCATCGTGGCGCTCGTCAAGGTCGGCAAGGCCAACACGACCCTCGAGGAACATGCTCCCAAGATCGCCAAGGTCGACGGCATCGAGAGCACGGCCAACGCGGCCAATGACGCCGCCGTGAAGGCCGGTCGCGACGTGGTTGCCCTCCGCGGCAACCTCAAGGCTGTGGCCGACGAAGCCAGCGCCTACATGGGTGCCCTTCGGGCCGACGTCGACAAGCTCAAGGAAGACGTCAAGAAGCCCGCCCCGGCCGCCGCCAAGGGTGGCGCCCCGGCCGTCGCCGGTCCCGGCGAGTACGTTATCAAGAGCGGTGACAGCTTTGCGAAGATCGCGCGCGCCCAAGGCGTTTCTCTCGCCGACATTCAGGCCGTGAATGCCGGGGTGAACCCGAACCGCCTCTCGGTCGGCCAGAAGATCAAGCTGCCGAAGAAATAACTGTCCGCTCGGTTCCCTTTGATGCCTCCTCGCCTTTCGGCCGGGAGGCATTTTTATTTCCACCCATGAGTTCGCCGTCACCGGATCCGGCCCGATGGGAAAACCTCGGCGAGCGTTCGCTGGCCGAGACGCGGATCTTCGAGGTGCGGGCGCGGAAGTACCGGCATCCCGTGCGCGGGACCGAGCGCGAGTTCGTGGTGGTAAAGGCGCCCGACTGGGTGAACGTGCTGGCGCTGACCCCGGGAGGGCACCTGGTCCTCGTGAACCAGTTTCGTTATGGCATCGATGGATTCTCCCTTGAGATCCCCGGTGGGGTGATTGATGCGGGCGAGGATCCCGTGGCGGCGGCAGTCCGGGAGCTGCGCGAGGAGACGGGCTACGCGGGGCGGAACGCGCGGCTGATGGGCACGATCCGGCCGAATCCCGCCTTCATCGGCAACCACTGCCATCTCGTGCTGGTCGAGCAGGCGGTGCCGGTGGGCGCGGCCGAGTGGGACCATGACGAGGAGATCGCGGTCTCGACGGCGCCGGTGGAGGAGGTTTTCGCCTGGTCGCGCAACGGCCGGATCACCCACGGGATGGTGTTGAATGCCCTGTGGTACTTTGAGCCGCTGTGGCGGGGGATCAAAGGGTAGGGCGCGGACTCCGTTCCGCGCCGCGCTGACCCGAGGGTAGATTCAGGGCGGTTGGCATGCCCGGCGGCGAACGGAGTCGCCGCCCTACCGGAATGGGACTGGAATCCGTCCGGCCCGCCATTTGACATCGGATGGGGGTGCACTTAGCTCACCACTCCCGCCGCGATGTCCTTTCCCACCTTTGCCAATCCCGCTTCCTCACTGGGCTCTGCCGCGGGAGACTTGCTGCCCGCGCCGCTGGAGAAGGAGATCCGGAAGATCTACGAGCGGAGCCCGATTTACGGCCAGCGCTTTCCCCTGCACCATGAACCCCTCAAGTGGGCCTGTTACCGGGAAATCCCGGCGCTGGACAAGAAGACCATCATCGAGCGGGGCCATCAGGCGTTCTTTGCGGACTACTCGGTGATCGAGCGCGGCCTGCAGACCAGTCACTACGAGTATGAAGCGACCTCGGGCACGACGCAGGGGCCGATGACGGTGATCATGGAACAGGGTTGGTGGAACGTGCAGACCGAGCGGGCCTACCTGGCCTCGCCCATCCTGCGGCAGTTTGTCGGCCGCCCCTACCGCAAATGCGTCCTGGCGCCGGTGGGTTGCTCCAGCAACCTCTGCCCTTACGAGGATCATCCGTTTCCCCACCGCTATTTTGACGGCACGGTTTACCTGAATCTTTCGAGCGATCCCTTCGCTTTTCCCGAGGCGGAGTGGGACCGGATCGTATTGGAACTGCAGGCTACGCAGCCCGAGGTGATCGAGGGCGAGCCGGTTTATCTTTCCTTGCTGGCCCGGGCCGCGAGCAAGCGCGGCGTGAAGGTCCCGAGCGTGCGCGCGGTGATCCTGACCTACGGCAAGGCCAGCCGGCAGCATGGCGACCGCATCCGGGAAGTTTTCCCGGCCGCGCAGGTGGACCTCTATGGCTCGACCGAGGCCGGTTACCTGTTCGTCGGTGAGGCCTTTAAGGACGATTCGCAGGTGATCGACGCCAATGCCTTCATCGAGCTTGCTCCTTGGCGGGCCGGACTGAAGGACGTCTTCCAGATTTATGTCACGACCCGCGGCCGAGAG
The DNA here is from genome assembly GCA_945903545.1 of Opitutus sp. GAS368. GTDB lineage: Bacteria > Verrucomicrobiota > Verrucomicrobiia > Opitutales > Opitutaceae > CAIYFD01. Next base: position 85,337 of record CAMDOO010000003.1, read on the forward strand.
GCGATGCCCCTGCTGCGCTATCATACGGGCGACGTCGTGCAGCGGTTTCCCACGGGATTCCGCCTGCTTGGCCGCGAGGGCGGCCTGCATTTCCGGGCGGATGGATCGGTGGTTTCGCCGACCGACATCGATGCGGCGCTGCCCGCCGATTTCCGCTGCTGGCACTATTCGTTGATCCAGACGGGGCCGACCCGCTGGGACTTCCATTATGTGGCCGACGAGGGCGCGGAGCATGCGCGCCTGGAAGCAGGCGTGGCCGGGGTGCTGGGCGATGGCCACCGGGTGAATGCGTTCCGCCGCAAGTTCATCGCGCCGGCCGCGAGCGGAAAGTTCGCGCTGCTCAAGCCGTTGGCGAGGTAATCCGGGCCGGCGGAAAATGGATGGGTTTGCTGTAGCTGGCCTCGTTGAGGCCGGCACCGGGGTCGACGACCCCGGCTACAGATTGGAAGCGTTCGCCCAAGCAGGCCTTGGCCGACCAAGGCGGCGCCCATCCTTCTCTCTGGGGTTAGGCTGACTTATATGGTGGCGTGATCGGGCTCCGGCCCGGTGCGACCCTTTACTTTGACGGGAGCTTTCCGCTACCAACTTCTCTCGTGGCGGCTGCACCGCCGCGATCCTGTTGGAACACCCTTCGCAATGAGTCCCCTCGGCAACCTCCTCCGCTCCTCATTGGGCCGGAAGCTAATCATGGCCCTTACCGGCGTAGTGATGGTCGGCTTTGTCGTCGGCCACCTGGTGGGCAACCTGCAGATTTTCCAGTCTCCCGACCATCTCAACGGCTACGCGGCGTTCCTGCATCAGCTCGGGCCCCTGCTCTGGGTCGCCCGGATTGGTCTGATCGTCAGCGTCGCCCTGCACATCTGGGCGGCGACCTCCCTGACCCTCGAGAACAAGCGCGCGCGCGGCAACGAGCCGTATGCCGTGAAGACTTGGCTGCGGGCCTCGCTGGCTTCGCGGGCGGTGCGCTGGACCGGCTACATCGTGCTGGCCTTCCTGATTTATCACCTCGCGCACTTCACGCTCGGGGTGGCGGGTTCCGACCATTTCAAGTCCAACCTTCCCACCTACACGATGCAGGAGGACTACCGGGTGGCCGGCTTCATGGTGGTCAAGGCCGGTGCCGTCGTGGCCGATGTGCACAGCATGGTGATCCTGGGTTTCCAGAGCGTGGCCGTGTCTCTGTTCTACATCATCGCGGTTGGCCTGCTCAGCTTCCACCTCCTCCACGGCATCGACAGCCTCTTCCAGACGCTGGGCTGGCGCTCGACCAACTGGGCGCGCGTGCTCCGGGGCGTTGCGCTGGCGTTCTGTGTGATTTACTTCGTGGGCAACCTCCTGATCCCGGGCGCCGTGCTGACCGGAGCCAAGGGCCTGCGGCCGGGATTCAGCCGTGAGGCCGTCAAGACAACCTCCGTGCAGCGCTGATCCTCTTCCGCCATGGCAACCCTCGACTCCAAGATTCCGTCCGGCCCGCTCGCCGACAAGTGGCGCAAGCACAAGACGGAGATCAAGCTCGTCAACCCGTCGAACAAGCGGAAGTACGAGGTGATCGTGGTCGGTGCCGGCCTGGCCGGCGCCTCGGCGGCGTCGACGCTCGCCGACCTCGGCTACAAGGTTAAGAACTTCGTTTTCCACGACAGTCCGCGCCGGGCGCACTCGATCGCGGCGCAGGGTGGCATCAATGCGGCGAAGAATTACCAGAACGACGGCGACAGCGTTCACCGTCTGTTCTACGACACGCTGAAGGGAGGCGATTACCGCGCCCGCGAGGCCAATGTTCATCGCCTTGCCGAGGTCTCGGTCAACATCATCGACCAATGTGCGGCGCTCGGCGTCCCCTTTGCCCGCGAGTACGGCGGTCTGCTGGCCAACCGCTCCTTCGGTGGCGCCCAAGTCAGCCGCACCTTCTACGCCCGCGGCCAGACCGGCCAGCAGCTCCTGCTCGGCGCCTATTCCTCCCTGTCGCGCACGGTTGGCGCGGGCTTGGTCGATCTGCACACCCACAGCGAGATGCTCGATCTTGTGGTCGTGAACGGTCACGCCAAGGGCATCATCGTCCGCAACCTGATCACCGGTGAGATCTCCCGGCATTCGGCCGATGCGGTCATCCTGGCGACCGGCGGCTACGGCAACGTCTACAATCTCTCGACCTACGCGCGTGGCTCCAACGCCACCGCGATCATGCGGGCCTACCGCCGCGGTGCCTGCCTGGCGAATCCCTGCTACACCCAGATCCATCCGACCTGCATCCCGGTCAGCGGCGACTACCAGTCGAAGCTCACCCTGATGTCGGAGTCCCTCCGCAACGACGGCCGTGTCTGGGCGCCCAAGAACCCGGCCGACCGGCTGAAGGCCCCGGGCGAGATCGCCGAGCAGGATCGCGACTACTTCCTCGAGCGCCTCTATCCGAGCTTCGGCAACCTTTGCCCGCGCGATGTCGCCTCCCGGGCGGCCAAGCGCGCCTGTGACGAGGGCCGCGGCGCCGGTGAATCCGGCCTCGGCGTTTACCTCGATTTCGCCGACGCCATCAAGCGACTGGGCGAAAACGGCGTGCGCGAGCGCTACGGCAACCTCTTCGACATCTATCACGAGATCACCGCGGAAAGTGCCTACCAGACCCCGATGCGGATCTACCCGGCGGTCCACTACACCATGGGCGGCCTCTGGGTGGACTATAACCTGATGTCGAACATCCCCGGCCTCTTCGTGCTGGGTGAAGCCAATTTCTCCGACCACGGCTCGAACCGACTCGGCGCCAGCGCGCTGATGCAGGGTCTGGCCGACGGCTACTTTGTCATCCCTTACACCATCGGCGATTACCTCGCCGGCCAGAAGCCGGGCTCCCGGCCTTCCGCCGATGCGGCCGAGTTCAAGACGGCCGAGGACGAGATCCGGGGGGTGACCACGCGTTTCCTTGCCAGCAAGGGCAAGGAGCCCGTCAGCCATTTCCACAAGCGCCTCGGCAAACTGATGTGGGAGTACTGCGGCATGGCCCGCACCAAGCAGGGCCTCGAGACTGCCCTCCAGAAGATCCCGGCGCTGCGCGAAGAGTTCCAGACCAACGTCAAGGTCCCCGGCTCCGGCGACACCCTGAACCAGTCCCTCGAGCAGGCCGGCCGGGTCGCCGACTTCATCGACCTCGGCGAGCTGCTGGCCCGCGATGCGCTGGCCCGCGAGGAAAGCTGCGGCGGCCACTTCCGCGAGGAGCACCAGCACCCCGATGGCGAGTGCAAGCGCGACGACGATCAATTTTCGCACGTGGCCGCCTGGGAGTACCAGGGCGAAGGCCGCGCGCCGGTCCGCAACGTCGAGGCGCTCAACTACGAATTCGTGAAGATGAGCGTCCGCAACTACAAGTAAGCCGCTTTCCGCCATGGTCGCCGAGCACTCGAGCAAGAATTTTGGCATCACCCTCCGCGTCTGGCGGCAGGCCGGTCCGACCCAGCCCGGCCGCTTCGTCGACTACCAGTCGCAGGATCTCAATCCGAACATGTCGTTCCTGGAGATGCTCGACGTCGTGAACGACGAGCTCACCCGGAAGGGCGAGGAACCGATCGCCTTCGCCCATGACTGCCGCGAGGGCATTTGCGGCACCTGCGCCTGCACGATCAACGGCAAGCCGCACGGCCCGGGCAAGGGCGTCGCGACCTGCCAGGTCTACATGCGGGCCTTCCGCGACGGCGATGTCGTCACCGTGGAGCCCTTCCGCGCCGCCGCCTTCCCGGTGATCAAGGATCTCGTCATTGATCGCAGTGCCTTTGACCGGATCCAGCAGGCTGGCGGCTTTATCACCGCCCGGGCCGGTTCGGCCCCGGAGGCGAATGCGCTGCCCGTGCCGAAGCCCGATGCCGACCTCGCCATGGACGCTGCCGTCTGCATCGGCTGTGGCGCCTGCGTGGCGGCCTGCAAGAACGCCAGCGCGATGCTGTTTGTTGCGGCCAAGGTCTCACACCTCGGCCTGATGCCCCAGGGCCAGGCTGAGCGCGATCGGCGCGTGCTGGCCATGGTGGGCGTGATGGACGCGGAAGGCTTTGGCAACTGCACCAACCAGTACGAGTGCAGCGCCGCCTGCCCGAAGCTCATTTCCCACGACTTCATCGCCCGGATGAACCGGGATTACTTCACGGCCAGCCTGCGGGCCGCGGTGAAGCCTGCTTCTAGCGGGGCCAGCGGCGGCGCTTGATTGGCAGGCTGCCCCGGTAGGGCGGTGACTCCGTCACCGCCGCTTGCCGCGAACCTGGGTCGACCCGGCCAGGCGCCAGCGCCGGCTCTACACTAATAATCCGGCGGCGAGCGGAGTCGCCGCCCTACCGGGGGATATCAGGCACAAAAAAGCCACGCCTTGCGGCGTGGCTTTGGTTCGCTCGGGTGAGCGGTGATTATTTCTTCGGGGCCTGGGCTTGGATGTCGGCGAGACGCTTTTCGGTCTCGTTCATCCGGTTGATCAGGTCCAGCTCGATGGCCTTGCGCTCGCTGTTCGAGACGATGCTCTTGTTGGCGACGTCCTTGACGAGGTTGGCCGGGAGGGACAGCAGGCGGGTGATGGCGCCGTTGTCCTTGATCGAGCTGAGGTAGAGGGCCGTGATCTCATGGGAGAGCTTCATGGCGTCCTGGGCGACGGCCTGGGTCGCCATCAGGTTGTTATTCAGCTGCTGGTTCTTGGCCATCTCGGAGGTCAGAACACGGCCGATTTGGTCGGCGATCTTCTCGCTGTAGGCGTTGATCGACTCGCGGGTGAGGTTCTGGTCCTTGGCCATTTCGGCGAGGATCGGGGAGATCTTGTCCGCCATGCGGGTCGAAACCTTGTCGACCTGCTCGTTCTGCATGCGCTCGGCCTCCTCGGGGCTCTTCGGGAGGGGATTGTAGGGCTGCACCTTCTTGGCGATCGCCTCGGCCAGCTGGTTGACCTTCTCGGCATTGAGCTTGGCGACTTCCTCGCCGGTCATGAAGACATCGGCCTCGCGCTTCTGGATCGCGTCCTTCAGCAGCTTGTCGACCGACTGGATCTGCTGGCGGGTCTGCTCGGAGGAAGCCTTGATTTGGGCCTCAAACTCGGAGCGCTGCTGCGCGAGCTTGGCATCCTGGCTGACCTTGGCCTCCTCGAGCGTCTTCTGGGAGAGCCAAAAAGCGGCTCCAATGATGAGGGCAGCCGTCAAAATGACAGCCGGGATTTGTTCTTTGAATTTTTGCCACATGTTAGTGTTCGTTGCTGGACTGAAGCGGACGGCTAGCTTTGTACGCCGGGTGGCGATTTTGCAATCACGCACTCGGCGCTCGGAATCAGGTTGTTCTGGATCTAGGGACTTGCAGCTTTGCTGAATGAGTTTGAACCGCTGCGAGCAGACATTTTTCGATTACCTTTCGCAGCGGGCCGAGGAGCGACACTACTGGCAGGAAAAGGTTCGACGCATGTTTGCCCCAGGCGAGTTAAGCCATTATACAGTAATGGCTTTGGAGCGAGAATTGTGGGCCGGTTTTATGGAACGCAGCTCCGTGGTGCCCGTTTTGCGTCAATGGGTGCAAGCCGAAGGCAGCTCCCGGACCAGCATGAAAAACCTCGCGGAGCACATCGTCCGGCTCTGGGCGCCTCCGGTTGTAAAAAAGCCTGCTGCCGCCGCCAAAAAATGGCCGGGTGAAGAAATCCCGTAACCACTTGGGACATGTTCCGTCTCCCTAGTTGGTTATGACATCTCCCTCCGCTTAGCGGCGGGAGATATGGGGTAACTATGAAAGCTAGTGGCGGACCGCATAGGGGTATGTGGTCCGCCACTTATTTTTTGACGGATGAACGGACGTGGGCCGCGGAGCTACCGGCCCACCCGAATCATCCTCGGGCCCCCCAATCTCCGGCAGGGGTCTGCCGGCCTACATCCGATCCCATGTAGCCGGGGCAGACCTCTGCCCCGGGCTAAACGGAGATTTCGCGTTGTTTTTGGGTTTCCGGGCCCCATGGATTCGTGGCGATGAATGCGGTGCGTCACCCCCCGGGCCCAAGTTGGCTGAAAAGCATCGGGCCGGTGGACGCGGTGGGCGTGGAGGAACGTGTGGCGAAGTACACGACGCGCAGTATCAAAAAGGCCTCCAAGCTCTGGGGCCTCCGTTGCGCGGTTTCGATGGTCGATCTCACAACCTTGGAGGGCAAAGACACGCCCGGCAAGGTGGCCTCGCTCTGTCAGAAAGCCATGCGCCCCCATGAGGGCGAAGGCATCCCCATGGTGGCGGCCGTGTGCGTTTATCCCTCCATGGTGCGCCACGCACGCCGGTACCTGCGCGGATCCGCGGTGCGCATCGCCTCCGTGGCGACGGCCTTTCCCTCGGGCCAGGCGCCGCTGAAAACCCGCCTTGCGGAAGTGCGCGCGGCCGTGGCCGATGGCGCCGATGAGATCGACATGGTCATCAACCGCGGGGCCTTCCTCGCGGGTGATCACGACCGGGTGCAGGATGAGATTGCCAGTGTCGTGGAGCAGTGCGGCCCCGCCACGCTCAAGGTGATCCTCGAGGTGAGCGAATTGGAGACCTACGATGCCATTCGGTGCGCCTCCTTCCTCGCCATGCGCGTGATCCGGCCCGGCGATTTCATCAAGACCAGCACGGGCAAGACCTCGCTCAATGCCACCCTGGCCAACAACCAGGTGATGCTCGACGCCATCCGCGATCACTACCTCGCGACCGGCATCGCGATCGGCATGAAGCCCGCCGGCGGCATCCGGACGGCCAAGCAGGCCCTGCAGTTCCTCATCGCCGTCAAGGAAACGCTCGGCGACGAGTGGCTCACCAACACCCGGTATCGCTTCGGCGCCAGTGCGCTGCTCAACGACCTCATTCGCCAGATCGAGAAGGAGCGCGAAGGCCGCTATCAAGCGCCCTGGACCTTCAGCGATGCGACGGACGCCTATTAAGCTCATGAGTCGATCTGCCACATACCAATCCACCGGCAGAGGTCTGCCGGTGCTACATCCGATCCACTGTAGTCCGGGCAGACCCCTGCCCGGGATCGATTGAAATCCGACCCTTGCCTCCCGTCTCTCGACTGAAACACTCCCTGCCCATGGCCCGCCCCAAAGCCCAAGCCCGCGCCGGTCGTCCCGCGCTCGTCTTCGGTGACCGCTGGGAATATGATCCCGCTCCTGAAACCGCGGATCCGAAGCTGCAGGACAGCTACGATCTTTTCATCGACGGCCGTTTCGTGGCGCCCCGCGGCGGGAAGTATTTCGATTCCATCAATCCGGCCACCGGACGCCGGCTGGCGAAGATCGC